>NZ_JBEPDH010000016.1:0-172332 GCF_040300245.1 Nocardioides sp. NPDC000445
ACCGCAGTCCACTACGTCGGGGTCGTCATAGCGGCCTGGGTGGCGATCGGCGAGGAAGGCGAGGTACGTTCCGCCGGGTGGGTCGGCATTGCCGGAGGCCTGCTGACCGCCTTCGCTGCATGGCAGATCCAGCAGTCGCTGACACGGGGCGGCCCGGGGTCTGGCACAACCTGACCCGCTCAGCATGCGCACGTCCACTTCGCCCAGATGGGGCATGACTCCGCACATCAGCGGCAGTTCCATGGGTTATGGCTTTCTTTCCTGCGTCTTTGGCCGACTTCGGCCACGGCTCCATGACTCTGGGCGACGGGACGAAGGCTCTGGGCAGTCGTCCGCTGATGGCCCTTCTTGTCGACTGGGACAGCAACCCCAGCAAGATCTCGAGTTTCCATGGGCTCGGCTACTACGAACAGTTGGCATTCGGCAACCCGACGCCGCCGTTCTCGACGGCCGACCCGATCAACCCGGCCAGCCTCTCGGAGTACTTTCGAGAGAACAGCCTGGGCCGCTTCGGCTTCACCCGGGTGGGCCTGTTCGAAGTCACGATGGGATCGACGGTTCCGGACGGCGTGCCGTCCAAACGCTGCAGGCAGGTGCTGGAGACGTTTCCGCCCAACATGCTTGCGCAGCACAACGTCGACGCTGACGCCGTGCTCGAGGAGAGCGAACTCAGCATCGTGATGGTGGAGAACTTCGCCGGCGCCTTGCCGGGCATCGCCTTCAACGAGGTCTTCACCCTGACCGGCAGCACCACACCCTTCCTCCCTGACGGCATCCAGGTTCGGATCCGATTGGCGGGAGGTGGCCCCCTTACACCCTTCTATCAACTGGCCCACGAAGCTTCCCACCTGCTGCGCACGATCGACATGTACAACATGGGCCAGCAGCCCAACAACGGCAACGTACTGATGACGCTGATGAGCTCGTTCTCGTTCACCAGCGACGATCAGGTCATCGTGCACCTCGACATGTGGCACAAGATGCAGCTCGGCTGGGCTGAACCACGCCGGTTCGCGCTCAAGAGCCAACGGTCCGAGGACGTGCGCGACGACACCGCCGACGGGGCCTTCATCCTCTGGGACGAGACCCGGCGGGACAGCGAGTACTTCCTGGTCGAGCGCCGCAGGTCCGGCGGGCCGGCCCGGCGTTACGACGCTGACTTCCCCGGTGACGGTGTCTGCGTGTGGCGGGTGCAGAAGTCGACCCCGAACGGACCCATCGTCCAGAACCTGCGGCCGCCGGACTTGCTGGCCGGCGTCCAGGGCGTCTGGAGAGTGGGCGAGGAAACGCCTCCCCTTGTGTGGTCCGACGGGACGACGACAAACGTGACCCTCAAGTTTGCCGCGGCACAGGACGGCCGCGTGCGCGTCTCCTGGGGCGAGGCGCTCACACACGCCAGCTCGGTGCGGCACCTACGGCTGTTCCACGGAGGCAACGGCTCCGACGGCGTCGGTGGCCTCACCCGGCAAGGCGTCTTCTTCGGGGTGACGACCGAAGGCAACCTGGAGTGGAACCGCTACAACGGCCAGGGCGAGCAGGCCGGTGACCAGCTGGCCCTCCAGTCGTGGTCCCCCAACACCGGGAACCTGATCGGCCGCGGATTCGCTCACCTGAAGCAGGTCGTCGGCGGCGGGGACGGGGTGATCTTGGTGGTCCACCCCGACGGGACGCTGCGCTGGTTCGGCTACGACGGCAACGGCGAGGCCGACATCACCGGCGCCGCGGGGTTCGTACCGAACTCCGGCAACACCATCCGCAGCGGGTTCGAGAACGTGACCAAGATGTTCGTCGCGCCGCGCATCGGCGTCGGCATCCACGGAATGAACATCTTCACCGTCGAGACCGATGGCTTCCTGCGCTGGTACCGGTACACGGGCAACGGCGAGCACGACCCGGGCGGCACGATGGGCTGGCACCCCAACTCGGGAAACATCGTCGGGCAGGGCTGGCAGGGCGTACGCCTGGTGTACGCCTCGGCGAACGTGTTCTTCGTGGTCACCGAGGACAACCTGCTGCGCTGGTACTCCTACTCGGGCAACGGTGAGGAGGACCCATCCGGCGTACTGGGCTGGGCACCGAACACCAGCAACCCGATCGGCCGCGGGTTCGGTGATGTGGTGCATCTCTTCGGCGGGGTCACCAATCAGGGTGGCTTCGGCCACAGCATGTTCGCAGTCAACCGGGCCGGGGACCTCCGCTGGTTCCACTACCGAGGTCAGGGCGAACGGGACGAGACCGGCGCGAGCGGGTTCATCGCTCGCTCGGGAAACGTCATCGGCACCGGCTGGTGAGCACATCCCGACCTTCTGATCGAAGACGTCTGGCGCGGAGGCGGTCGGTCGGCATCGCGACTGTGGTCGCGATCGCAGGGCTAGTGCTCACCTCGGCCGGCTGCGGCTCGGACGACGCTGAGGGCAGTGGTGCCCTCAACCTTCCGCCTACGTCGGCGACATCGCCAGAGGTAGGCGGGTCATCTCCTCCTGGCGCTCCGTCAGAAGACATGGGATGCCCCAGTGAGGAACGTCCTGAGCTGTACGTCCCGCAGGACTGGACAGCCTCGAGCATCAAGGTGTGCCACGACGTCGGGCAGAGCACGGTGCTGGTCATCAACGTGTCGGCGGTCTTCCTCAGAATCGCTCCGGGTGCGAGCTCCGCCCTCGCGTCATGGGGTCAGACCGAGACCGACTCCTTCGAGAGCATGGTCCACAACGAGATCGTGGCCAGCGCCGACACAACCGATACGTGGCTGATCCCTCCGGGTGGCTGGGTGGTGGTGAACGGGTCTCCGGCCTCGGCGACTGTGGGTCTACCGCCGACCGAGCTCGCAACCGCGTACGCGACGGACAAGCTGATCGGCTATGTCCTATCCAGGCTGACCAGTCCTGACATCGCTGCCGCCCGGCGCGTGTCGGCATGCGTCAACGAAGTCGGCGTGACCATCGCCAACGCGCAGGACCCGTACGTTGACCTCGACTACCTGCTGGCCGACGCGATGCTGGGTGCCGGCGTCCAATGCGGGCCATTGTTCCGGGAGCTGGTCACCGAAACCCCACCATCAGCCGCGCTCCAGGATGAGCTCGCCCGCTTCCGCAGCAGTGTGAGGGCGAGTGTCACTGACGATCTCATCAGGGCAGCGCGGAACTTCGTCCAGGTAGCCCGGTGAACCCGATGCCCAGGACACGCGGCACTCCGCCGCGATAGCGCCGCTTCTTCCCAAGGCGCCGGTGCCACGCACGACGGCCACGTCGGCGGCGGCGTGCTGGTAGAACGGAGTCAGGCACCCGAGACGGGAGACATGACATGCCAGGTCGAGTCAGGGTCGGTAGCGTGGCGGACTTCGCCGATGGGGAGCTGCACGTCGTAGACGCTGCGGGGACGTCGATCGTGGTCGGTCTCGCCGGAGACTCGTTGTGCGCGGCGCGCAACCGCTGTCCCCACCTGGGCTTCTCCCTCACCGCGGGGCCAGGTGGTCTGAGGTACGCCGACGGCCAGGTCGTCTGCCCGTGGCACAACTCCCGCTTCGACCTCGCCTCGGGCGAGAACCTCGACTGGACGCCCGGGTTCGCCGGCAGGGACATGCCGCGCTGGTCGCGGAGGATGATCGCGCTCGGCAGGAAGCCGTCGCCGCTGACGACGTACGAGGTCGTGGTCGAGGGTGACGACGTCTACGTCGAGCTCTGAGGAGCTCTTCACCACTACGGGCTATTGCATCCGCGCGCCGGAAAGCGTAGGCAGGGAATCAACCGGCAGTGCCGGACCGGGCGCTGCCCTGTCCCGAGAGGAGTGGGCCGTGTACGCACGCTCCACCACGTTCCAAGGCAGGCCCGCCAACATCGACGCGGGCATCACGTTCATCAACACCGAGGCCGGGCCCATGCTCGACCAGATCGAGGGCTGTCGCGGTCTCTCCCTGCTGGTCGACCGCGAGACCGGGCAGTGCATCGCAACGAGCTCCTGGGAGGACGAGACGGCCATGCGCGACAGCGATGAGCGGCTTCGCCCTCTCCGCGACCGCGGGCGAGACATCCTGGGCGGCCCCATGCAGGTCGACGAGTGGGAGATCGAGGTCATGCACCGCACCCACCACGGCGAGTGCTGCCGAGTCAGCTGGGTGCAGGGCGACCTCGACGCCATGACGGAGACCTTCCGCGTCGGAATCATGCCCGAGCTCGAGCGGACTCCCGGATTCTGCAGCGCCAGTCTGCTCCTGAACCGGTCGAGCGGCCTGGGCTGCGCGACCACAGCCTGGGAGACCCGCGCCGCGATGGAGGCCAGCCGCGCGTCGACTGACGAGATGCGCAAGCGGGCCGCCAGCGACGCCGGCGGCACGATCGTCGACGTGCACGAGTTCGACCTCGCGTACGCGCACCTGCACGTCCCCGAGATGGCTTGAGGACCTCCTCAGCCGGCCGAGCCCATCCGCGGGCGGGCTCGGCCATGTCCATGGGCATTCCTCGGATCACAGGTCGATCTCGCGCCCGACGCCAGCCTGCTACTGCGTCGGTAACGCCAATCCTGCGTGCCGAAGGGGTTGATCGCGCCAGCACGTCGGCGCATGCTCGGAGAAGGAGGTTGCGATGAAGCCCTCACGCATTCCCGACGGCATCCCGGTTCTGTCACGTGGCCGGCATCGAACGCCACGACGCGGCGCATGCTTCATGGAGCTCGCCTCGGTACTCGCCGGTGAGCGGTGGAGCGATCATCCCTCCTGCACTCATCCCTTGCTCGCGGAACTGGCAAGGATGGTGAACGATCACACCAGCGACTACGGACGCCAGCAGCTGGTGCCACTCATCCCCTCGGTCGTGGGCCGGCGCGGGAACGACCGGACGTCGCTCACGGTCGCGGTGGCGGTAGCGGCGCAGACCATCCTCGACGTCCCCGAAGGGACGCAGCGCGCGCTGGCAGCTGGCCTGCTTCAAGCTGAGCGCTTGTGCGCGGAGGCCGAGCCCGATCTGGCGGCCACCCGGCGGGATGCCCAGTTCGCCCTCGAGATGGTCCCTGGCGCGGTTGCCTGGGTCGATCGACTTCGGATCAGACGCCGGATCGACGCAAAGACCTTCGCCAAGCGTTCCGCGCCGACCATGGTCAGGTGCGCCGTCAACGGGGTCGTGACGAGCGCCAGTCCCGACTGTGACAGACGGCTAGCCGCCTTGCTCGAGGCCGGCATCGCGGCTTGTCCCGCACCAGACTCCGAGAGCGACGCACCTGCTTCGGGTCGGCTTCTGGCTCAGGCAGTGCCGACCAGCCCGCACTAGTTCGCTCCCAGCGGGCGCGACTGGCAGCGATCAGTGACGTGCGACGGCAGCGTCCGTCAGGCTGATCGTCGCCACCTCTTCGATCTCGACCGGCTGGTCGCCGCGGACGCGGTGGATCTTCACCACGACTTCGGTGGGTGAGGTCTCGAACTCGAGGAAGTGCTTGAAGAACGGCGGCTCGTCGAGGGAGTAGATCTCGGAGACGAACTTCTGGATCGGCCCGAACGGTGGGTTGAGGCCGGGGAAGGCGATCTGCGCCCGACGTCTGGTCCGCCGGCCGACGCCCTCGACCTCTGCCGCTTGGCCGCCCTCCTGCTCGGCCTCGATGATGGCCGTCGCGTCCGCCTCGCTGATGAAGTCGTAATGCGTCGGGCCGCCCGGGCGGTAGCGGGGACTCACCCACGCCTTGAGGTCCACGATCAGCGAGTACGCACCGATGAACACCAGGTGGGCGAGGAGGACGGCTGCGCCGATGGCGACGGCGGTGAAGAGGGCCGCGCCGACCGCCACTGCCGGCCACCAGGTCCTGAGCCCGTTCGCGAGCCGGCCGGGCGCCTCGAAGCCGGGCACGTCGAGCAGGCCCGGCACCGCAGCGCCCAGCAGGAGCACGCCGAGGACGAGGACGGCGACGACCAGCAGCGGCATGTACAGGCGTTCGTGCTCCCGTCGCACCCAGTCGACGACCAGCATGCCGATCACAGTCACCGTGAGGAGCGCCGGCAGGGCGAAGGCGGCCCGCATCCATGCGGCGTCGACGGCGTCGGCGACCCACGCCCAGAGCACCAGCGTCACGGGCGCCGCGAGGAAGACGAGGGGCTGAACCAGCCAACGCCGCCAGCGGAGCCACGCTTGCGCCCGGCGTACGGGCTCACCGCGCAGGCGGCGGGTGAGGAGACCCGGGGCCAGGATGGCCGCCAGCACCACCACCGCGATCACCACCAACGGCACGAGTCCGAGCAGGCCGCTGCGGAACAGCAGGGTCAAGCCCTCGCCGCTCATCACGCGCAGCATCTCGCCCGCCACGACGGCGGCCTGGGCGAGCACGGCCCACACGACCGAGCGCTCGAGCCAACTCGCGGCCCTCGCGCCGTTCACGGTGGTGACGATCCGTTTCCGCCACCCGATGATCGCCAGGACGGCGTAGAGGTCGACCGCGACGACGAGGACCCAGGACACCGTACGTCCCTGGTCCGAGCCGCCCGCGTCCAAGACCATCGGCAGCAGGGCCAGGATCACGAGAGCCGCCAGCACGCACCCGAACGCGACGTGATGCCAACCGGGCACCCGCTCGACAGGGCTCCACCACCTCGACCACCGCACGCACCAGGCGTTGAGGCAGATCCACAGGGTGCACGACCCGAACAGCACCAGCAGCTCCCCTGCCGCATCCGGCAGGTAGTGGTACAGGAACAGCGTCGCCAGCACCCCCGCGACCAGCGCTTCGAGACGCAGGAGCAGCCGGCGTACGAAATGACTGCGTCCGGGACGCTGCGGCATCAGGTGCAGCAGCATCAGCACGATCATCGCGGCGATGGCCACACCCCCGGATCCGGTATCGGCGAGCCAGCGACCCAGGACCACTCCCCCGCCGAACAGCACGACGGTCAGCAGCAGCCGCCAGATGCTCGGGACGAGCTGCTGGGCGAAGTACGACAGCGACTCAGCCGAGCGCGGGAAGAGCTTGGTCGGCCGGAATCGCAGGTCGCTTCGCGCGTCCGCGGTGGCCGTCCGGATGGGATGGGTGGCGTGGGTGTACGCGCCGCCACCGCCGCTGACGATGTGCCACAGACCGTCGCGTGAGCTGTCCGGCACCGTCGGGTCGTACAGCTGGAAGTTGTGCGTGTCACCGCCCACCGTCGCGACGTAGCCGCGCTTCTCGTCGGCCACGATGTCGTACACGGTCTCGTCAGGGCTTCCGGACACCTTCCCCTTCCGGCGCTCACCGTTGACGAACAGCGGCTTGCCGGTCATCAGGATCTTCGGCTTCTCGCCACCGAGCGAGCTCAGCCAGTCGAACTGCCGGCCGTCGATGGTCCCGTCGATGCCGGTGTCGATGCACACCAGGTCCACATGCTCCGTCTTGATGACGAAGTACGGCGCCGGCTGCAGCGTGGCTTCCGGTGCCGGCGTGCCATCCGAGGCTGGTTCCCCCCACCGCGCCGGGGCGGACCTGTCTGATGGTTCGCTCGGTGTGCGCCACATGATGCGGCCGAAGCGGTCCCGGATCAGCTGCCATCGCCCCAGCGGCTCCTCGAACGACGGCGCCAGGAGCTCGCTGGGCCAGGTCGGCGGCGCGTCCGCCGGATAGAGGAACTGGTGGGCGAAGCCGTAAAGGCCGTCGTACCAGTCGTGATTGCCCGGCATCGCGTAGACCGGGACGTTCTCCGGAAGCGCAAACTTTTCCCGTACGTCAGCGGGCGCCTTGAGGCCCTCGACCCGGTTCGACCGGTACGGCTTGTAGAAGCCGTCCACGTAGTCGTTGACGTTGCCGGACGGGTAGATCACATCGCTCAGGACGAGCACGAAGCCGGCCCGTTCCGCGGCTCGCGCCAGGGCGGGTGCGACGACGTACTGCGACGCGTCCTGCTCGCCGGTGTCGCCGATGACCAGGAACCTCGAGACGTCGGAGCGGTCGATCGTCGGCTTCTTCGTCTTCGTCCAGCGTGCACGCAGGTCCTCGACGAGCCCCTGCGTCCCGCGTCCCAGGACGTCGTTGACCGAGTCGATGAGGGTGCGCGCCGCGATCCAGGAGAGGCTGTCCCACTTGGTCGGGTCGTTCTGCAGATAGTCCCGCGTGCGAGCCCAGTCCTCGCTCCCGGTATCGGTGTCATCGCCCAGAGTCATGGACATCCCCTTTGCAGGACGGACCGGCCGCCGGACCCGCGCGACCGCATGCAACAGGTGTAGACAGATCCCGGCACGGCGCGACGGTAGCGCAAGCCAGCTACCCAAGACGCGGTAGTGGCCCTATTCCCTCACCCGCTTGGTCTCGTACGCCCACATCGCGACCTCGACGCGGTTGCGGGCGCCGAGCTTGTTCATCAGCGCGGCGACATGGGACTTCACCGTGCTCAGGGTGATGTTCAGCTCTCTGGCGATCTCGGCATTGGTGCGGCCGCGCGCGACGGTGAGGAGGACCTCCTCCTCGCGCTCGGTGAGCGGCTCGATCGGCTGGGCCGGCGGGGTGGCTCGCTCCAGGCCGGCCAGCGTGGTGAGGAGGCGACGGGTGATGTTGGGCGAGATGAGCGCGTCGCCGTTCGCGGCTGCGTGGATCGCCTGGACCAGCAGCTCGGGGCCGGCGTCCTTGAGGAGGAAGCCGCGGGCGCCGGCCTTGAGGGCGCCATGGACGTACTCGTCGAGGTCGAAGGTCGTGATGACCACGATCGCGAGCGGGTCCTCGACGCCGGGGCCGGCGAGCCGGCGGGTGGCTTCGACGCCGTCGATGCCGGGCATCCGGATGTCGAAGAGGCAGACGTCGGGACGCAGCTCGCGTGCCACGGCCACCGCCTCGTGACCGTCCGTGGCCTCCCCGACGACCTCGATCCCGGGCTGCGCGTTGAGGATCATCGTCAGGCCGGTGCGGACCAGGAGCTGGTCGTCGGCGACCACCACCCGAATGGTCATCGCGACACCTCGCGCGGCAGGGTCGCCTCGACGGTCCAGCCACCAGCCGGGTCCGGCCCGGCCTGGCACACGCCGCCGAGGAGCTTGGCCCGCTCCGCCATCCCGAGCAGGCCGTAGCCCACGCTGGTCGGAGGGCGGGTCGCTTCTCCGTCGTCGTGCACACGCAACCGTACGACGCCGGCCTCGCCCCGGACCTCCACGCTGACCCTCGTGGGGTAGAAGGCGTGCCGGATCGCGTTGGTGACCGACTCCTGACAGATCCGGTACACCGACACCTCGACCGGCTGCGGCAGGTCGGAGAGATCGCCCACGCACCGCACCACCACCAAGGGGCTCATCCGGGTCAGCTCGTCCAGATCGCCGATGCCCCGCTGCGGTGCGTACTCGACGGGCACCGCGTCGGCCGCCTCGCCGTCGCGGAGCACCCGGACCATCGTGCGCATCTCGGACAACGTCTGGGAGGCCTCGGCCTCGATCACGGCCAGTGCCTCGACGGCCGCGGCCGGGTCGGTGGCCGCCACCGCCCTCCCTGCCTGCGCCTGGATCGCGATGGCGGAGACATGGTGCGCGACGGTGTCGTGCAGCTCGCGGGCGAGCTCACCGCGCTCGAGCGTACGGACCTGCTGGACCTCGCGCTGGCGCGCGACCGCGCGGTAGCGCATCGCGGCCCCCAGGGCGAAGGACGCGACCACCACGGTGGCGCCGCCGATCAGGTCCCCGAAGGTCTCGGTCGCGGCGAGTCCCAGAGTCACCGGTACGGCGACGATCGCCGTACCGATCAGAGCCTCGCGTCCCGACGCCCAGCGGTACAGGGCGTAGGGCAGCATCAGGACGCAGACCATGGTGTAGAGCCCCGCATCGACGACGTCGTCGACGATCAACGGGATGTGCAGCACCATCGCGCCGCCGAAGCCGACCGCGGTCGCCAGGAGTGGATGCGTACGCCGCCAGAGCAGGGCCGGGATCACCACGAGCGCGACCACGGTGGCCAACGGCCGCCACGGTACGTCGGGGCGGAAGATCGCCTCGCCCGCGGCCGTGGCCAGCAGCGCGCCGACCAGGGCCCAGTCCCACCACGCCCGCGCCGGCGGGTCCGGGGCACGGGGCTCGGCCAGGACTGAGCGGACGAAGGCGGTCACCACCCCTCGACCCTAGCGAGGAGACAGCCTCGCCGTACGGGGCACAAGCACGAGCGTCTCGTCGTACTTTCGGCCGAGGAGCCCACTGCTCCTTGGCCCGATGTGGATCGCTCCTCGCCCGGCCACGGTAGAGACATGTCTGATCTCCTCTACCGGCTGGGCCGGTCCGCCGCGACCCGTCCCTGGACCGCCATCGGCGCCTGGGTCGTTCTCGCGCTCGTCGTCATCGCCTCCTCCGCCGCCTTCGGGCGCGAGCTCGAGGAGAGCTTCGAGGCCCCCGGCCTCGACTCCTACCAAGCCGCGGAGCTGCTCGCCGAGGCCGAGGCCGACGAGGGCGGAGTCACCGCCCACGTCGTGCTCCGAGCGCCGGACGCCACGACGCACGTGGTGCCTGTGGAGGCGGCCCTCGCGGAGCTCCCGCACGTGCAGGGCACGACGAGCAGCGTCTCGCAGGACGGCGACATCGCGCTCGTACGGGTGCAGTACCCGGCGATCGAGCACCTCGAAGCCGCCGACCTGGACAACCTCAAGGAGGCCGTCGCCGACCTGCGTGAGGAGTCGTCGCTGACGCTGGAGACCGGGGGCGACCTGTTCTTCGCGTTCGAGGAGGCCCCCACCGGGCTTGGCGAGGTCGCGGGGATCGTGGTCGCGATGATCGTCCTGCTGATCGCCTTCGGCTCCTTCGTCGCCATGGGGCTGCCGATCGGGATGGCGCTGTTCGGCCTGGTCGTCGGCATCACCTCGATGAAGCTGGTGACGTACCTGATCGACATCCCGGCGTGGGCGCCGGAGCTCGCGGCCATGGTCGGGCTCGGCGTCGGCATCGACTACGCGCTCTTCCTGGTCACCCGGCACCGCGAGAACCTCGCTGCGGGAATGACCGTCCCCGAAGCGGTGGGCCGAGCCCTGGCGACCGCGGGACAGGCGGTGATCTTCGCCGGCGGCACCGTCGTCGTGGCGATCCTGGGGCTGCTCGTCGCGGGGATCCCGTTCGTGACCGGCGGCGGGGTCGCCATCTCCGCGATGGTGCTCGTGATGGTGCTCGCCTCGGTCACCCTCCTGCCGGCCCTGCTCGGACTGGCCGGGCACCGGATCAACGGACGCCGGCGACGGCTCGCGGACGGGGCGCACCGGCCCAACCCTCGACCCAGCACCGGCTGGTACCGGTGGGGCGCTCACGTGACCCGCAACGCGACCGCGTACCTCGTCGGAGCAGCGGTCCTCATGATCGCCCTGGCCGCACCCGTGCTCGCGCTCGACCTGGGCTTCCCCGACGACGGGACCAAGCCGGAGTCGAGGACCGAACGCCGCGCCTACGACCTGATCGCCGAAGGCTTCGGACCCGGGGCCAACGGGCCCCTGGTGATCGCCGTCGACATCTCGCAGGACCGGTCCGTCGTGGCGCCGCTGGCCGAGGCGGTGGCCGCCGACCCGGGCATCACCGCGGTCGGCGAACCGGCCATCGATCCCTCCGCGGGCGTGGCCACTCTGGTGGCGCAGCCGACCACGTCGCCCCAGGACGTCGCCACGCAGGAGACCGTGATGAGGCTGCGCGGCGACGTCATCCCGGCCGTCCTCGACGGCAGCTCGGCGACCGCCCACGTCGGCGGACAGACCGCCACCTTCGCCGACCTCGGCGACCGGGTGCAGGAGCGGATGCCACGCTTCGTGGCGGCCGTGCTGCTGCTGTCGTTCCTCCTGCTGGCGGTGCTGTTCCGGTCCGTGCTGGTCCCGCTGAAGGCGGTCGTGCTCAACCTGCTGAGCGTCGGTGCGGCGTACGGCGTGCTCGTCATGGTCTTCCAGTGGGGCTGGGCCGCCGACCTGATCGGCGTGGAGTCGACGGTGCCGATCGTGTCGTTCATCCCGCTGTTCATGTTCGCGATCCTGTTCGGGCTCTCCATGGACTACGAGGTCTTCCTGCTGTCGCGGGTGCGCGAGCAGTACCGCCGCCACGGCGACAACACCCGCGCCGTCATCGAAGGGATCGCCGGCACCGGCCGCACCATCGCCGCAGCCGCGCTGATCATGGTCGCGGTCTTCTCGGGCTTCGTCCTCGGCAGCGACCCGGTGGTGAAGATGATGGGCGTGGGCCTGGCCACGGCCATCTTCCTCGACGCCACCGTCGTACGCCTGATGCTGGTCCCCGCGACCATGAAGCTCCTGGGCAACGCGAACTGGTGGCTGCCGCAATGGCTGGATCGGCTCCTGCCGGAGCTCGACTCCGAGCCGGTGGAAGAGCCGGTCGAGGTGGGAAGCCCCCAGATTGGCGTATAGCAACACGTCGAGGCCGGACTGATGATGAAAGTGCAAGCCCACACGACATCTCGGCCTTCCTGGCCATTCGGTTCGGTGCCACGGCAGGTCAGGTCAGGGGCATCGAAGACGGAAGGAACAGAGGTCATGAAGCTGTTGATGAAGAGCTGTGCCATCGCCGCCGGGCTCGTGCTGGCTGGAGCCGGTGCCGCGAGCGCGGCAGAGGTGAACGGCAACGGCGACGACATCCCCGCGCCGGACCGCGCCTCCTCGGAGTGCGTGTTCTCGGGCCAGGACACCGCAGACGCCATCGAGGGCAACCCTCCAGGTTTCGATGACGACGCGCTGGGCGAGCGCGGCAACCAGAGCCCGGGAGGCAACGACCGCTACCACGGGGTGCAGAGCTACGGCATCTTCGTACGCGCCGGGCTCAAGGAGTTCGTGCCGTCGCCCGGCGAGGCATGCAGGGGCAACTGACGCCCGCAGGGATCTGCGGCTTACACCCGTCCGGCTGGGCGAGGCAACGCTCAGAGTGCCTCGCCCAGCCGCTCGCACCTGTCGTCGCTCAGCTGATGCCGAGCATGGCGACGTCCAGCTCGGGCAGGCTGGACATCTCCGCGGCGACCTCGACCGCGCGGTCTCGGACCGTGTCAGAGGCCATCGTCTCGGCGACGAGCGTCCGCAACCTGTCCACCTCACCGTCGTGAGGAACGTGGAACGCGGCACCTCCGGAGTCGACCAGGGCGGCCCCCAAGCCTGCCTTCATGACGACGGCACCGTTCGCGCCCTGATCGGCGAAGAGAGGCACGATCACCTGTGGGACGCCGGCGGCGAGGGCGTCGAGAACCGTTCCCGAGCCGCCGTGGTGGACGATCACCGCCGCACGAGAGAGAACCTCGGCGTGCTCGGCCCAGGTTTCGATCCGTACGTTCGGGGCAGCTGCGATCTGTGCGGGGTCGAGGTCGTGGCCGACGGTGAAGACGGCGTCCACCGGAAGCGCGCCCAGGACCTCGGCGACGATGTCGAACCACGGCCGCATCGGCGGCATCGTGGGCGCGACGGTGCCGAGGGTCGCGTAGACGAAGCTCTGATCGACCTCACGCGTGAGCGGCTCACCGACCCGGTAGCGCGCCGTGGCGGAGAACGGCGAGGGGTCGAGGCTGGCCGGGAACCTGGTCAGGATCGGCGACTCGACGATCTCGCGGTGCAGGCCCGACCGCCATTCCTCGAGCACCGGCGCCGCCGCGCTTTCGAAGAACGCGATCTCCGAGCACAGGCTGACGCCGAGCCGCACCTGGGGAACGCCCGCTTCGGCGGCCGCCAGGGCCGATGCGTACTCGGCAGGATCTCGCAGCACCAGGTCCGGCCGGAGATCGTCGATCGCTGCGCGTACCGCCGGGATCATCGCCCCGGAGTTGATGCGCGCGAAGAGCTCCCGCAGCACCAGCTCCCGCGCCACCTCCATCGGAGATTCGGCGACCCGTTGCCAGATCGGTGCGACCGACGCAGGGTCAGGCGCGGCGCCCTCTCGGAAATCGAACCCCTTCGCGCTCGCCTCCAACCCGGGCGGCCCCACCACGGTGACCTCGTGCCCCTGCTCGGCGAGGCGCTTCAGCCAAGGCTTCATCGGGTTGAAGTGGCCGGCGCCCGCCGTCGATACCCCCAGGATGCGCATGCTGCGCACTGTGCCCGGCGCCGGCACGATCCGGCAAGCACCTCGTCCCCACACGCCCCAGGTGACAGTCCGCGCTCTTGCGGAATGATCCCCGGATGAGCGATGGGCGCGCTCACGTCGCTCCCACGAGCTCCAGCCAGGCGGTGAGAGCGCCCGCGCTGCGCGCCGATCGGAAGCCGACATGACCGTCGGGACGAACGGCGGTGATGCCCGTGCCGGGCCAGCTGTCGATGCGGTGGCCGGTCACGCGTGGACCGAGGCGGTCGAGCTCGGCGCACTCGGCGTCGCGAGCCAGAAGCAGGTGTACGCCGGGCGAGGCCGTCAGATCGTGCAGCCGCGTCTGGCGACCCGCGCACGTGACGACGCGGTCCGGCAGCCGGTCGCCGGGGCGCGGCCCTCGGGCCAGGAAGCCGTCCGTCACCGACAGGGCACTGCCCGGGTAGCGCACCCACGGCTGTGAGAGAAGAGTGATGACGGCGGCCATGGCGCGCGGTTGTCGCAGCATCACGGGGAGCAGAGGTGCCAGCAGGGGCAGCATTCTCCCGCGCAGGAGCTGCGGCAACGGGTGCGTCGACGCCTCGGCGAAGAAGACCGTGTGGGTGAGGGCGAGCGCCTGCCGCGCCGCGGGCCGACGTTCGTGGTCGTAGGAGTCCAGCAGCGCAGGGCCTGCGTGGTCGGCGTACGCGAGCTTCCAGCCGAGGTTGACGGCGTCGATGATGCCGGTGTTCATGCCTTGGGCAGCGGCGGGCGAGTGCGTGTGGGCGGCGTCCCCGGCGAGGAAGAGGGGCCCGTGCCGGAACTCTCGGGCGACGCGGTGCTGGAGTCGTACCTGTGCCGACCACGGCATCTCCCGGACCTGTGCCTCCAGCCCGGCGTCGTCGATGAGGGCCTGCACGTCGGCAACGGGCACCGCCTCGCCGGGCTGGCCGAACGGCTGGTCCCCGTCGCGGGCCGGGCGCGTGCCGAGCAGGCGCCACGTAGCTCCCTCGCCGAGTGCGAACAGGAACAGCAGGCCAGTGCGACCGGCGACCACATGGAGTACGTCCGGCATCAGGTCGGCCTCGAGCTCGAGGTCGGCGAGCACGATCTCCTGACGGTAGGCGCCGCCGTCCCAGGCGATCCCCGCGGCGTTCCGCACACTGCTGGCGGGCCCGTCACAGCCGACGACGTACCGGGGCGTGGCCAGCTCGTGACCACCTGCCGATGTGAGCGTGGCACGCGGGCGCTCGCCGACCACGTCCAACGCGTCGAGCCCCACTCCCCACTCCACCTCGACCCCTCGCCGGAGCAGGGCATCCTCCAGCACCTCCTCCACGTCCGCCTGCCGCACCATCGTCAGGTGCGGATAGGGCGTGCTACGCATGGCCGCCTCCCCCAGGCTGACGTCCACGACCCGGCTCCCGAGGTGCAGCTGCGCACGCGGGCTCCGGTCGGCACGCTCGAGCAAGGCTGCCGTCACCCCGAGCGGGCGCAGACACTCGAGGGTCCGTGAGTGCACGATCATCGCTCGCGATCGCCGGAACGCCTCGCTCCGGCGATCGACCACGCGTACCGTCGCGCCGTGCTCGTGGGTCTGCAGCGCGAGCGTGAGACCGGTGGGTCCGGCCCCGACGACGAGTACGTCCGGGGCGCTCATGACGAGCCGACCGGGCACCACCAGTCGGGGATCGTGGGGCTGGTGTGGCCCTCGAGCATGCCGGGATCCGCGAGCACGTCGTCGCGATGCATCCCGGGCACGACCCGGAAGTCGATCGACCCCGGTTCGCTCACCAGCGCGAGCACCCTCCACAGCGACCGGGCGTAGTGCTCGGCGAGGTCTGCGCCGTCCCACTCGTAGAAGCCGCGATAGCGACCCTGCTCGTCGGCGGCGAGCCAGAGCTTGGAGACGAATCCGGGGAACCCCACGAACAGCGGGGTGTTCAGCCAGCTCTCCCACCGGAACAGCAGGTGGCCGCGACCCCGCACCCGGCGGAGCCGGAAGCACACCACCAGAACGCACGGCTCGGCAGGTGGCAGTGCGACCGCTGTCTCGCGGTACACCTCACCGGTGGTCCCGTCGGCGAACCGGAGTCGGCGCCCCACGTTGACGCGCGGCCAGTGCACGACCCCCGTGGCCAGCATTCGCGCCGAAGCGACGACACAGCGAGCCACCGCACGCCACGCCTTCGCGGCTGGCAACGGTCCTGCTCGAGAGCCCTCGCGGTCAGATCTCGGCTCGTTCGTGCTCATCGGCGGATCCTCTCGTCCGAAGGGTGGCGACCTGGTGCTTCCAGGCAACCCGACGGCGTAGCGGCCGACGAGGGGCCTTCGTCCTCGCACTCGGTGACGGACGCCCTCGGGACGTCGGCCCGGGCCGGCCCTTCCGACCGTTCAGGCGCTCAGGAGCAAGGCGCCGTCGGGCACAGTGGTCCATGCCTGCGCCTCAGACAGCTCGCGGGCGCTGCGTCTGAGCACATCGAGACCGGGATGGTCGAGATCCGCGCGCCAGCGCATCGTCCAGGGAAACAGCGCGACGGGATCGACGAGTGGACGGGTGACGATGCCGTCGAGCGGCGCCTGGCTCTCCAAGGCGAGCCCGGGCGCACCGTGCAGCCGCAGGTGCGCGGCGAGCTCGGCACCGCCGAGGACATGGGGATGCCCATCCCCCGGGTCCACGCCGAACGGCGCGAGGAGCTGAGCCATCGCGCGGGCCCACGCGGGAGTCACGTGGTCGCCTGAGCGCGTGCACACCCGGGCCGTACGGAGAGCCTCAAGCGGTACGGCGTCGAGCACGGTCAGCTCGTGATCGTCGGGGAGCAGCACGATCACCCGCTCATGACGGACCGCCTGCGCACGCGGGGTCGAGACGCCCTGCGGGGTGGCACCGAAGCCGACGTCGGCCCCGACCACCGCGTCCGCGGATCCGCCGCCGTAGCGGACGATGAACTCGATGTCAGGGGCCGTACGCCGAGCCGCATCCAGGACACGAGCAGGCGTCGTTCCCGGCGCGACGGCGTCGATGACCAGGCTGCCGGTGTCGGCACGCAGGTCGCGTACGGCGCGGTCGTGCAGCGCGATGAGCTCGCGGGCTCGGTCCAGGAGACGCCGGCCCTCCGGCGTGAGTGCGACGCGGCGCGAGGAACGGTCGAGGAGGCGGACGCCCGCGGCGTCCTCGAGCCGGCGTACGTCTCGGCTGAGCGCCTGCTGGGCGATGAAGAGCCGGTCGGCCGCGCGCCCGAAGTGCAGCTCCTCCGCGACCGCCACGAAACGGCGCAGGAGCCTGATCTCGAGGTCGCCTGCCACGGGCCCATTCTGTCCGGTCGGCGAACGTGGTGGCAGCGGATCGACAACAGAAGTGCGTCGATCCGCGCTGCACAGGTGTTGGACGCGCATCCGAGGCCGCGAGCAACCTGGAGGTATGTCCTCGTCGAGCCCCGCGCTGGAAAGCCCGCGCGTGATCACCGCGCTGCACGGCGGAGCGGGCATGCTCACCGCGGTCTGGGGCGCAGGACTTCCGGTCCTCGACGCCCGAGTCGGTCTCGGCCCCACGCGACTCGGGCTGCTGCTCCTCACCCTCGCGCTGGGCGCGGCGATCGCGATGCCGTTGGCGGGACACCTCGCCCACCGCTGGAGCGACGCCGCGGTGCTCCGCGTCGCCCTCCCCACGGCTGCGCTCCTCCTCGCCGCGATCGGCGCGATGCCTGCCGCCGAGCCGATGATCGCCCTCGCCGCCGTCTTCGGCCTCTGCTGCGGCGCGATCAACGTCGGGCTGACCTCGCAGGCAACGGCGGCCGAGCGTGCAGCGGGGCGACCTGTGATCGCCCGGATGCATGGATGCTGGACGCTCGGCGCCGTCCTGGGGTCGTCGGCACTGGCAGCCGCGCTGCGTGCCGGCGGAGACAGCCTCGTGCTCCTGCCCGCCGCCGCACTGAGCGCCGGCGCTCTGCTCACGCTCCTGTCGCTGCGGCTCCCGGTCGACCGCGCCGGCACCGAGCCGGGCACCGCCGCGGATCCGAACGCGGCAGCTTCTCAGGGGCCGACGCGCGCGGTGAGCCCCGTGCTCGTCGGCGCCGGTGCTGCGGCCGCTGCCGCCTTCGTGGTGGAAGGTGCGGCCACCGACTGGGCGGGGATCCACACCACTCGCGTCCTCGGCGCCGAACCGGCCGCCGGAGCCATGATGTACGCCGTCTTCTTCGCTGCGATGACCGTGGTCCGCTTCGCGGGAGACCGTCTGCGCGGCACGGTCGCCGCACCGGTCCTCGTGGCAGCCGCCGCCGGGGTGACGCTGCTCGGATTCGTACTCGTCCTCCTCTCCCCCGCCGTCGCGGAGGGCGCGCGGGTCGTGGTCGCCGCCGGAGGATGGGCGCTCGCCGGCGCGGGCACGGCCCTCGTCTGGCCGATCGTGATCGGAAGCCTGGGCGCGTCCCGGATCGATCCGCGGCGGCTCTCGGTCGTCACCACGATCGGATATCTCGGCGGATTCGTGGGGCCGGTCCTCATCGGTGGGCTCGCCGCAGGGGTGGGGCTGGCCGGCGCGATGGTGCTACCCGCGGCGCTCACGGTCCTGCTCGCAGCCGCCGCGCCGCCCCTCGTCTCCAGGCTGCTGCGCCTGGCCTCGACCCGACCACAGCCGTCACCGATACCGATACCGACACCAAGGAGAACGCCATGTACGCACCCGCCCAGATCGACCTGCCCGAAACACGCCTGAACTACGAGCTACGCGGATCCGGTCCCGCCATCGCGCTCGTCGGATCGCCGATGACCGCCGAGGAGTTCGCCCCGCTCGCCGAGGCGCTCGCCGCCGACCACACCGTCCTCACCCACGACCCGCGCGGCCACGGCGGGAGCGTCCTGACCGATAGGTCCGTCGGCTCCACACCCGAGCAGCGCGCGGACGATCTCGCCGAGCTCGTACGCCGCACCGGGCTCGGCCCGGTCGCCATCCTCGGGTCCAGCGGCGGTGCCGTGACGGCCCTCGCCTTCGCCCAGCGTCATCCGGAGCTCGCCACGACGGTCGTGGCGCACGAGCCCCCGCTGCTGGAGCTCCTCGACGACCGGGAGGAGCAGCGTGCCCTGACGGATGCGATGCGACGTTGCTACGCCGACGGTGACGTGGTCGGCGCATGGGGCATGTTCTTCGACCAAGCGAACATCGTCGTGCCGGACGGCATGCTCGAGGCCATGTTCGGCGGCGAGCGCAGCCCGAGCGCTCTGGCGGAAGAGGCGTTCTGGTACGCCCAGGAGCTGCCGGCCTCCGTGCGGTGGGAGCCGGACGAGGAAGCGCTGCGCCGCGGCCCTCGCATCGTCCTCGGCATCGGCGAGGAGTCCGCTGGTCAGCTGTGTGAGCGTACGACCGTGGCGCTCGCCACGCGGCTCGGACTCACCGCCATGCGGTTCCCCGGCGACCACACCGGTTTCGTGGACCACCCGAGTGCCTTCGCCGCGCGTCTGAAGGACGCGCTGGTCTGACCGAGTGCCACTCGGGCTGAAGCGCTAGTTCGGCGGCGAGTTCCGGAACTGGAACTGCACTCGTACGTCGTCATCGAGCCGGACCAGGATGGTGGTGCCGCCGGCGCTCCAGGTGTCAGGCACGAGGAACATCCGGTCGTCGCCCTGGATCAGCAGCCTCAGCCGCCAGTAGCGGAAGCGGTAGTCGCCCTCCCCGGCGTCAGGTCGTACGACCTCCTCGACCCCGGCGGTGGCCGGGACGTACAGCCGCTCGCGGGTGTCGAGGACGACGCTGGGCAGGCTGCGGAGGTTGCGGGCCTGTTCCATCGCCAGGCCACGGCCGGTCCACTGAGCGGTCGTGGCCGTCGCCCAGACGACACAGGCGGCCACGCCCACCCAGAGCAGCACGATGCGCGGTTCGAGCCGGCCGCCGCGCAGCCGCAGGGCGTACGCCACGAGTGCCGCGCCACCGCCGAGCAGGACCGGGGTCACCAGGGCGTAGTAGGTCCAGCCACCGACGAGGGCGAAGCCCGCCAGCAGCACCGTGCCGACCGCCAGGAGGACCAGTCCGGCGCCGAGGACGATGGTGACCAGCGGACGAAACCAGTCCTCCACGGCACGACGCCGAACCCAATGGTCGAAGGCGACCACGGCGACTCCGCCCAGCACCAGGACCAGCATCGGGGTCAGCAGAGGCTGTGGGCTGCGCATGACGTAGGCGCGGGTGCTGAGCCCGATCACGTCGACGTCGAGGCCGAAGTAGTCGTACTGGGCGCGGGCGGCGACGTACCCGAAGTAGAACAGCACGGCGCTGATCAGGGTCACCGGCGCGACGAAGCTCGTCGCCAGGCCCACCCAGCGGTCGATCCCCGTCGGCGGCGTATCGGTCATGGCTCAGCCGGATTCGGCCGGGTCGGTCGACTCGGTCGACTCGGACTCGGACTCGGACTCGGACTCCGTGTCGACCTCCGGCGCCGTGAGGAACGCCTCGATGTCGCCACCCTCGACGTCCTCGAGCTCGCAGGGCTCGGCCGGGCAGGTCATCTCGCCGCTGAGCCGCAGTACGGCGTCCTCGCCCTCCTGCTCATCGGTCCAGGGAACCAGCGAGAGCATCGCCACCTGGCAGCTGGTCGAGTCGGAGGTGAAGACGAATCCGTCCAGGCAGGACGCACCGTCGCACGCCGCGTCGGTCGGCTCGAAGACCTCCGGGTCGACCTCGTAGCCGGTGACGGCGACCGAGACGCCCTCGGGCACCGACGGGTCGTCACCGCTCGGCCAGAGCCAGCTGACGTCGGCGCAGATCACGCCGGGGCTGCCGTCGAGCGGGTACGACCCGCCGCCGATCGGCAGCGTCGGCACGGCCACAGCCGGCTCGTCGGGATCGGTGGGGTCGTCGGGATCAGGATCTCCCTGCCCGGTCTCGGCAGAGCTCGCATCCGTGACGTCCACCTCCGACTCTCCGTCGGACGAGCCGCACGCGGCGAAGAGCAGGAGTGCGCAAGGGATGACCGCGAGGAGCGAACGGTTCAACACCATGATGAACACCTCCTGAGATCAAGGAGGTACGGCCGCTCACCACTGATACCCGTCCGAGGTGGTAGGTGGCGGGCATCCGGGCCGCTCATCACGCGCTCAGCTCAGCTGGGCGAGCTGCGCGAGAGCAGGCTTGGTGTGCTTCGCCAGCCGTTCGCGAGCGTCGTCGAGGGCGGCCGACGCGGGATACCCGGGCGGGACCCGAGCCGGGTTGAGCGCGACCCCGTCGGACCACGCCTTGATGTCCGGTTCGGACGAGAACGACATGGCCGACTGGGTGCCCAGGACGTTCATCATCGCCCAGGTCGCCATCGTGTCGGGGAACGGGCTCGGCGGGCAGAGCCGGTTCTTCTCGGTGTCGGCGTCGCGGGTGGCCTCGACGTAGCCGGTGACCGCGGCGCCGAAGCAGGGGAAGCCGGCACGGATCGGCTGCAGCGTGATCGCCTCGGGGCGCCAGACCGGGAGCAGGGGCGGATACTTCAGCCCGTCCGCGGCGCAGTGCACGACCAGGGCGTCGTCGGCGACGGCGAGCGATCCGTCGGCGAAGGTGAGGCTGCCGCGGTCGACGTGGTGGATGTGGCCGCGGCGTACGACGTTCTCGAGGGTACGCAGCTGCTCGAGCTCCCACGTCGCCAGCGTCGGCGCCTTGGCCATCGTCGGCATGACCGTTCGGTCGATGCGGAGCATGATGCCGGCGTCCTCCAGCCCGAGAAACAGCTCCTCGGGCGACGTCGACCTCTCCGCGATCTGCATCGTGTCGGCGGCCATGCCGAGGAAGATCGCGGGATCGGGCTGGATGAGGGCCCGGTTGAGCATCCACGGATCGCGCGGCCGCACCCAGCAGATCGCGTCCGGGTCGACGCCGCGCGACAGCAGCCAGATGCATGCGTCGGTCGCGGTCTTGCCGGAGCCGACGACGACGTACTGGCTCGGGCTCTCCTCGAGCCGCGCGAGAGCGTTGACCGGAAGCACCCGGGCGCCCTCGGCGACGCCGAACGGCGGCGGCTTCTCGGCGGGGATGCTGGGCGCCAGGTAGCGGGCGTCGACGATCCGGGCCCCGGGCATCTCGAAGCGCTCCCCCGAGATGTGCGAGACGACGGTGCCGTCGCCGACGTACTCGCTGTTCGGGAAGAACTCGACCTTGCCCGACTCCACCATCCGCTCGAGGATCCGGGCGTAGTAGGCGCAGATCTCCGCCTGGGTGGCGCGCTCCTGAAGGCCCTTCTCAGGCCCTCGCTGCTGCAGCTGCCCACCACCGAGCAAGGTCGAGGCGACGCCGTAGAAGGCGGAGGCCTGATGCAGGCGCACGAACGGGTACGCCTCCAGCCAGTGCCCGCTGACCCCATGGCGCCGGTCGACCAGCGCCACCCGCACGTCGGCGTGCTCGATCAGAGCATCTGTGAACGCCATCCCCATGGCGCCGGCACCCACCACCAGGTAGTCGACATCGACCGTGCGGCTCATGCCTCCACGAAAGCACGCCGAGGACCTTCGCGGTCAATAGGCAGGTGGAGCTATACCCGGTCTCGGGCACACCCGATGAGCGCTCCGAGGTCGAGGCCGTAGGTAGGACCGCCACCCTGCTCGTACGTCTCCAGCCGCCGCGCTGCGCGCTCGATCAGCCGCGAGGCGCCGACGGCGTTGCCGCGCTCGTGGTGGGTCAGGCCGACACACAGCTGCGCCAGTCCCTGCCACAGCTCGCGCTCCTCCTCCGGGCACGACTTCCACCGCACCTCGAGCGCCTCGTGGGCCGCGAACGGCCGCCCCGCGTCCAGGAGCTCGCGGGCGTACGCCAGGGTCTCGGCCGGCGGGCGCGGCTCCTCGGAGATCGGCTCGACGCCGACCTCGCCGTAGGGCAACGGGCGGCCGAGCGCGTCGCGCGGCCGGGCCTGCTGTGCCCGCCCCTGCTCGTTTCGGTCGCGATCCATGTCAGCCCTCCTCGGCTCCCACCCTACGGACCCGTTGAGATAACCGATTGCGCGGGACGGCGGGGCCGGTGAGTCTCGGCCCATGGAGTTCTTCTGCTACCACCGCGACCGCCCGGGGTCGACGCCGCTGCGCACCCAGATGGTGGAGGAGCACTGGAGCTACATGGACCGGTTCGCGGCGACGATGATCGCCCGGGGCCCGACCTTCACCAGCGACGAGACGCTGACCGGGAGCGTGCACATCCTGGATCTCCCGGACGCCACCGCAGCTCGGGCGTTCGCCTTCGAGGAGCCCGGCTACCAGGCCGGCGCCTACCGTGACGTGCTGCTGCGGCGGTGGCGCAACACGCTCGGCCGCACCATGTGGGACTTCGGCGACGGGCGGCCGGGCGACCACCGCTATCTCGTCCTCGGCTTCTGCGAACCGACGACCGACGACATCGACCTGCTGGACGGCGAACAGCTGATCGCCTGTGGACCGCTGCTGTCCGACGACGGAGCCGTGGTCGTCGGGGCGGCGGTGCTGCTGGAGGCCGCCTCCGAGGGCGACGCCCAGAGGGTCCTCTCCCCCGCTCGCTTCGCGGCGGTCGAGGTTCACCAGTGGGACTTCGGCGGGCGACCTGCGTAGGAAGCCCGCAATGCACGAGGGGCCCCGACCGCTGCTGCGGTCGGGGCCCCTCGTTGAAAATCAGGCGACGCGGACGTTCTCGGCCTGCGGGCCCTTGGGGCCGGCGGTGACGTCGAACTCGACCTTCTGGTTCTCGTCGAGCGACTTGTAACCGCTGGTCTGGATGGCGGAGAAGTGAACGAACACGTCCTCGCCGCCGCCGTCCTGCGCGATGAAGCCGAAGCCCTTGTCAGCGTTGAACCACTTGACGGTGCCCTGAGCCATGATCTTTTTCCTCTGTTCGGTGCAAGGGACACTGTGTCCCAAGCCGCTGAAGACATCCATCTGTGCTGATGTCCAGCGAACCGAAAACCAGATAAAAGATACAAGCCGCGACGTGGTGTGCGGCCAGGATGGCTTACAGAGCCATCCCTTCAACGAGATCAACAGTACGCCATCGGGCCCGGGATCGTGGTTTCCACGAGATCCCGGGCCCGGCGCGTCAGACCCGCACCGACTCCTCGCGCGAGCCGTCGGCCTCCAGCAGCCGGATCGCCTCGTCGAACTCGGCCTCGATGTCCGGGTTCTCCCGGTAGGTCACCAGGCTGACCAGCACCGCGACGATCGTGTTGAGAGCGAAGCCCGGCACGATCTCGTACATCTGCGAGCTGAGCGCGTCGATGTTGCCCCAGACGACGACGGTCACCGCACCCACCACCAGGCCGGCCAGCGCGCCGGCGGCGGTGAGCTTCCGCCACCACAGCGCCAGCAGGATGATCGGGCCGAAGGAGGCGCCGAAGCCCGCCCAGGCGTACGCGACCAGGTCGAGCACGGTCCCGCTCTTGGGCCAGGCCAGGAAAGCGGCCACGACAGCGATGCCGAGCACGGCGAGCCGGCCGAACAGGACCAGCTGGCGGTCGGAGGCGTCGTTCTTGAAGACCGCCTTGTAGAGGTCCTCCACCAGCGCCGAGGAGGTCACCAGGAGCTGGGAGGAGATCGTGCTCATGATCGCGGCGAGCACGGCGGCGAGCATGATGCCCGCGACCAGGGGGTGGAAGAAGATCTGTCCCAGGACGATGAAGACCGCCTCCGGGTCGTCGAGCTTCACGTCGGGGTTCTGCTGGTAGTAGGCGATGCCCACGAGCGCGGTGCCGACGGCGCCGAAGAGGCTCAGCAGCATCCAGCCGATGCCGATCCGCCGCGCGGAGGCGGCCTCCCCCGCCGTACGCAGCGCCATGAACCGGACGATGATGTGCGGCTGGCCGAAGTAGCCCAGACCCCACGCCGCCGCGGAGATGACGCCGAGCGCGGTGGCGCCTTCGACCATGCTCAGCCGCGACGGGTCGACGGCGCGGATGCTGTCCAGGGTCTCGGCGGGCCCGCCGGTCACGAAGACACCGACGACGGGCACCAGGATCAGCGCGAGCAGCATGATCGCGCCCTGCACGAAGTCGGTGTAGGAGACGGCGAGGAACCCACCGAAGAGCGTGTACGCCACCACGACCCCGGCCACCACCAGCATGCCGGTGTGGAAGTCGGTGCCGAAGGAGCTCTCGAAGAAGACGCCGCCGGCGACCATGCCCGAGGACACGTAGAAGGTGAAGAACACCAGGATGACGGCGCCGGAGGCCATCCGGAGCAGCCGCGAGGAGTCCTTGAGCCGGTTCTCCAGGAAGCTGGGCACGGTAATCGAGTCACCCGAGACCTCGGTGTACGTCCGCAGCCGCGGCGCCACGACCTTCCAGTTGAGCCAGGCGCCGACGGTCAGACCGACAGCGATCCAGCCCTCCATCAGCCCGGTCGCGTAGATCGCGCCGGGCAGGCCCATGAGCAGCCACCCCGACATGTCCGAGGCACCCGCACTCAACGCGCTCACCATCGGGCCGAGATCGCGCCCGCCCAGCATGTAGTCGTCGAGGTTCGAGGTGCGCCGGTACGCCCAGGCGCCGATGCCGAGCATGGCGACCATATAGGCCACCAACGCCAGCATTTGATAGGTCAGGTCTGACATCGAGAAACTCCAAGATCGGGGGAATGCCGCCGCAGAACCTAACCCGTAGACCACGTTTGCCTGTGATCGGCGTCGTACGCCGGTAGCGTGACCGGCATGACCGGGACACCAGGCATCGACGTCACCGTGCAGCCCTCCGGCACCGGGTGCACCGAGTGCCTCGCCAGCGAGGTCGGATGGTGGTTCCATCTTCGGCGGTGCGCCGAGTGCGGACACGTGGGCTGCTGCGACAGCTCCCCTGCCCAGCACGCCAGCCGCCACTTCCGCGAGACCGGCCACCGTTACATGCAGAGCTTCGAGCCCGGCGAGACGTGGTTCTGGGACTTCGAGACCCATGAGGTGCTCGAGGGTCCGGCGCTGGCCGAGCCGACGAGCCGACCCGAGTCACAGTCCGCTCCCGCGCCTGCGGATCGCGTCCCGCCGGACTGGCAGGCGCACCTGCACTGACCTGCGGCCGTACGCTCCTCCGCAGCCGTGCGAGGCCGTCCCAGCCTTGGCCGGCCGGTGACCAAAGCCCTTCCCTGATCTCACTTTGGGCCCTGCCGCGCCACTCCCTCCACAGGCGAGATTCGAACAGGCAGCGGTCGCGAGGAGGATGGGCATGCAGGCAGTCATCGAGGGAGAGACCCGGGCCTTCAACGACTACGAGCAGGCGTACGGCGCCTTCTCCTGGGAGTCGGTGCGCGCCGGTCTACCGGACCTGCCCGGCGGCCGCGGGTTGAACATCGCCCACGTCGCCGTCGACCGGCACCTGGCCGAGGGCCGTGGCGACATCGTCGCGATCAGATGCGTGACCGAGGACGACACCGTCGAGGACCTGACCTACGCCGACCTCGCCGCCCGCACGAGCCGCTTCGCCAACGTCCTCGCCACGCTCGGAGTGAAGAAGGGCGATCGAGTGATGAGCCTGCTCGGCCGCCAGCCGGACCAGTACGTGGTTGCGCTCGGCACGCTCAAGCACACGGCGGTCTTCTCGCCGCTGTTCTCCTCGTTCGGACCCGAGCCGATCCGGGATCGGCTCACGCTCGGCGATGCCCGGGTCCTGGTCACCACCCCGTCCCTCTACCGCCGCAAGGTCGCGCCGATCCGCGCCGAGCTGCCGGGACTCGAGCACGTCCTGCTTGTCGGCGACACCGCCCTCGAAGGCACGATCGCGCTGGAGCCGGCGCTCGAGACGGCGTCGCCGGACTACCGGATCCCCGATACCGACCCCGGCGACATGGCCCTGCTCCACTTCACCAGTGGCACCACCGGCAAGCCCAAGGGGGCCGTGCACGTGCACGAGGCCGTGGTGGCGCATCACGCCACCTCCGCCTTCGCGCTCGACCTGCGCCACGGTGACGTGTTCTGGTGCACGGCCGATCCTGGATGGGTCACCGGCACCTCGTACGGCATCATCGCCCCACTCACCCACGGCGCCACCCTGATCAGCTACGCCGGCGAGTTCGACGCCGACAGGTGGTACCGGATCCTCGAGCAGCAGCGGGTCGATGTCTGGTACACGGCTCCCACCGCGCTGCGCATGCTCGTCAAGTACGGCGCCGGGCTCCCCCGGCAGCACGACCTCTCCGCACTGCGGCACATCGCGAGCGTCGGTGAGGCGCTCAACCCGGAGGTCGTGGTCTGGGGCCGCGAGGCGTACGGCCTCACCGTGCACGACAACTGGTGGCAGACCGAGACCGGCGCGATCATGATCAGCAACTACCCGAGCATGGAGGTCCGTCCCGGCTCGATGGGACGGCCGGTTCCGGGCATCCAGGCCGCCGTGCTGGCCCGCGGGAGCGACGGCCGGGCAGCGATCGTCGACGGGGCCGCCCGCGAGGCAGGCGCCGGCGAGGTCGGCGAGATCGCCCTGCGACCGGGATGGCCCTCGATGTTCCGCGGGTACCTGAACGACGAGGAGCGCTACGAGTCGAGCTTCGCCGGCGGCTGGTATCTCAGCGGCGACCTCGCCCGGGTCGACGCCGACGGCTACTTCTGGTTCGTCGGGCGGGCCGACGACGTGATCAAGTCCGCCGGACATCTGATCGGGCCGTTCGAGGTCGAGACCGTGCTGATGGAGCACCCTGCCGTGCTCGAGTCCGGAGTCATCGGCAAGCCGGACCCGGTGGCAGGTGAGATCGTCAAGGCATTCGTCACGCTCAAGCCCGGGTTCGAGCCCTCCGAGGACCAGGAGCTGGATCTGCTCGCCTTCGGCAGGCGACGGCTCGGCGGGCTCGCACCCAAGGAGATCGCGTTCGACCCCCACCTTCCACACACCAGCAGCGGCAAGGTGATGCGCCGGCTGCTGAAGGCGCGTGAGCTGGGCCTGCCCGAGGGTGACCTGTCCACCTTGGAGCGGTCGTCATGACCGCCCGTCGCCGTCCCGCTCGGACGAAGGCTCCGCAGACTCAGGGCGGCGCGGTCGCCAAGCACCGGGCCGAGCTGCTTCGTACGATGCTGGCCATCCGCCGCTTCGAGGAGCGGTGCGCAGAGCTGTACAGCGCCACCAAGATCCGCGGGTTCCTGCATCTGTACGTCGGCGAGGAGGCGATCGCCACCGGCGTCGTCTCCGCACTGGCCGCGGACGACGCGATCGTGTCCACGTACCGGGAGCACGGCCATGCGCTGGCCCGCGGAGTCCCGATGGACACCGTCATGGCGGAGCTCTTCGGCCGGCAGACCGGCTGCAGCCGCGGCCGCGGCGGGTCGATGCATCTGTTCCACAAGCCCAGCGCGTTCGTCGGAGGCAACGCGATCGTCGGTGGCGGGATCCCGCTGGCGATAGGGCTGGCTCTGGCCGACAAGCTGCAGGGACGCGACCGGGTGACAGTGTGCTTCTTCGGTGAGGGTGCCGCGGCAGAGGGCGAGTTCCACGAGTCGCTCAACCTGGCCAGCCTGTGGCAGCTTCCGGTCCTCTTCTGCTGCGAGAACAACCGGTACGCGATGGGCACCGCGCTCGCCAAGGAACACGGCCGGGCCGACCTCGCGCTGCGCGCCGCGTCCTACGGCCTGGTCGCCGCGCCCGTGGACGGTATGGACGTCCTCGCCGTGGAGAGCGCGGCGCGCCGGGCGGTCGACGGCATCCGGTCCGGAGCCGGCCCGCACTTCCTCGAGCTGGCGACCTACCGCTTCCGGGCTCACTCCATGTACGACCCGGACCGCTACCGCGACAAGGCGGAGATCGCGGCCTGGAAGGGGCGCGACCCGATCGATGCCCTCGAGGCGGTGATGCGTACCGACGGCCAGCTCACCGACCAGGCGCTGACCGCGATGGAGGCCGAGATCGCCGCCGAGATCGACCTGGCCGTCGCCGCCGCCGAGGAGGGCCCGCTGGAGCCGGTCGAGGAGCTGACCAGGTTCGTGTGCTCGGAGAGGGACGCGTCATGACAGCGGCGACCGCGGTGGAGACCACCTACCGCGACATGCTCCGGGAGGCGTTGCGCGAGGCGCTGCGCGAGGACGACCGGGTCTTCCTCATGGGCGAGGACGTCGGCGACTACGGGGGCTGCTTCGCAGTGAGCCTCGGCCTGCTCGAGGAGTTCGGTCCCGAGCGGATCCGGGACACCCCGCTCTCCGAGTCGGCCTTCGTGGGCGCCGGGATCGGATCGGCGGTCGGCGGGATGCGACCGATCGTCGAGGTGATGACCGTCAACTTCAGCCTGCTCGCGCTCGACCAGATCATGAACACGGCTGCATCGCTTCTCTACATGTCCGGCGGGCAGTACAACGTCCCGCTGGTCATTCGGATGACCACCGGAGCCGGACGGCAGCTGGCCGCGCAGCACTCCCACAGCCTGGAAGGCTGGTACGCCCACATCCCGGGCCTCCGGGTGCTCGCGCCGGCCACGCTCGAGGACGCCCGCGGGATGCTCGCCCCCGCCCTCGCCGACCCCGACCCTGTGCTGATCTTCGAGCACGGCTCGCTGTACGCGCTGAAGGGGACGGTCGCCGCCGATGCCGGCCCGGTCGACATCGAGCACGCAGCGATCCGCCGACCGGGCACCGACCTGTCGCTGATCACCTACGGCGGCACCCTGCACAAGACGCTCGAGGCGGCCGAGGTCCTCGCCGAGGACCGGATCTCGGCCGAGGTCATCGACCTACGCACTCTGCGCCCACTCGACGACGCGACGATCATCGACTCGGTCCGCCGCACCCATCGGGCCGTCGTCGTGGACGAGGGCTGGCGCAGCGGCAGCCTCTCCGCCGAGATCGGCACCCGCATCATGGAGCAGGCCTTCTACGACCTCGACGCGCCGGTGGAACGGGTCTGCACCGCTGAGGTGCCGCTCCCCTACGCCAAGCACCTGGAGGACGCCGCCCTCCCCCAGCCCGAAGACATCGTCGCCGCCGCTCGCAAGGTGGTGAGGTGAGCCATGGCCGACTTCACCATGCCTTCGCTCGGAGCCGACATGGACGAGGGCACGCTCCAGGAGTGGCTGGTCAAACCCGGTGACACCGTCCACAAGGGCGACGTCGTCGCCGTGGTCGACACGTCCAAGGCCAACATCGAGGTGGAGTCCTTCGTCGAAGGCGTCGTCCAGCAGCTGCTCGTCGAGCCGGGCACGACGGTCCCCGTCGGGCAGGTCCTGGCGGTCCTCGGAGACGGGGTCTCCGCAGCGCCGGCTCCCGAGAAACCCGTCGCGCCACCGGTCGCCGCCGAAGCACCACCTGCCGCCCCAGGGATCGCCGAGGCCCCCCTCGCGGAGGTCGTCGCCGAGCGACCTGAGTCCGTGCGCGTCACGCCGTTGGCACGACGCCTGGCCGCGGAGCTGGGCGTCGACCTCCGAGCCGTGACGACGGCGGACGGCGCGCCGATCCGCGCCAAGGACGTACGCGCCGCCGCAGCACCGCAGCCTGCACCACCCCAGCCCGCAGCACCCTCGCCGGCTCCGCCGGAGCCGGTTCACGAGGAGGCGCGCCCGGCGCAGCAGCCGTCAAAGGCGGAAGCGATGCGCACGGCGATTGCCCACCTGATGAGCCGCTCGAAACGGGAGATCCCCCACTACTACCTCTCGACCACTGTCGATCTGACGCCCGCGCTGGACTGGCTGCACGAGCGCAACCGTGCCCTCGACGTCAGCCACCGGTTGGTGCCGGCCGCGCTGATGCTGAAGGCGACCGCCCTCGCCGCGCAGGCGACACCGGCGATGAACGGCTTCTGGACCGACGGCGGCTTCAGCCCCGGAGGACCGGTGCACCTGGGCATCGCAATCTCCCTCCGCAGCGGGGGCCTGATCGCCCCCGCGCTGCACGACGCGGCCGACCTCTCCATCGAGGAACTGATGGCGGGGATGCGGGACCTCGTGGCTCGCGCCCGCACCGGCCGCCTGCGCGGCAGTGAGCTCAGCGACTCGACCATCACCGTGACCAACCTCGGCGAACAGGGCGTGGAGACGGTGTACGGGGTCATCTATCCGCCGCAGGTGGCGCTGGTCGGCTTCGGTCGCGTCGTGGAACGGCCGTGGGCGGTGGACGGCCTGATCGGCGTACGTCCGGTCACGACGATCACTCTCGCGGGCGACCACCGCGCCACCGATGGCTTCACCGGCGCCCGCTTCCTCGCCGACATCGAGCAACGGCTGCAACATCCGGAGGAGCTATGACCCACGACGCCACCACCATCTCTCCCGACGCCGCCCGGGCCGCGATCGCTGCCGCGATCAGGCGGATCGTGCCCGATGCGGACCTCGACACCCTGGCTGACGACGCTCGGATCCGCGACGAGCTGGAGCTCGACTCGCTCGACTTCCTCTCGTTCGTCGAGCTGCTCAGCGGCGCCACCGGGATCCGCATCGACGAGTCCGACTACGCCGATCTCACGACGATGGCACGCGCCATCGCGTTCCTGACTGCGCGCGGAGCCAACCGCAACGCCCCCGAGGATTAGCCGCGGCAGGACCCAGTCAGCAGCAGGCAGCCACGGCCGGCTCAGAGCCCGTCTCCGCGGACGAACCGCAGCACGTCGAACCGCCGACCTCGTCGCCACCAACAGCCTCCGCTGCGCTGAAGGTGTCGCTGTCGGCGAGCACGGTGTAGACCTCCCACCGCTCCCCGTTCGGGGCGTTCTCGACCCAGAACTTGTCCTGCTTGGCGTAGCAGCAGGTAGTGGCGCGCTCCTCGACCGAGGCGAACCCGGCGGCGTGCAGGCGGTTCTGCTCGGCGTCGACCGCGTCGGTGTCGGCCACCTCGACACCGAGGTGGTTGATGGTGCCGCCCCGGCCGGTGTTCTCGACGAGGACCAGCTTGAGGGGCGGCTCGGCGACCGCGAAGTTGGCATAGCCGGGCTTGGTCTTGGCCGGCTCGACGCCGAACAGGGTCGAGTAGAACGCGACCGACTCCTCGAGATCGTCGACGTTGAGCGCGAGCTGGATGCGGGACATGGCTCCTCCTGAATAAGATATCGATGGTTGTCGATATGAGATCCTGCTCCTCATATCGACAACTGTCAATATGGCTAAGGCAAAGAACGACCCGTCTCTGTGCTCACTCGGCCTTGATGGCTGTCAAGACGTCGACCTTGCTGGCTCGTCGGGCGGGTCCGATCGCCGCCAGGACACCCACTGCGGCAGCGATGACCAGGTAGACCGCCAGCGTCACGACCGGCACATCGACGGTGGTGATGCCCTCGTCGAGGAGGGCTCGGCTCAAGGCGACGCCGGATACCGTGCCGAGGGCGATGCCGGTGAGTGCGCCGAGCAGTGCCATCAGCACCGACTCGCGGCGCACGAGGGTCCGCACCTGCCGGCGGGTGCCGCCGACCGCCCGGAGGAGGCCGAGCTCGCGGGTGCGCTCCACGACGGAGAGCACCAGGGTGTTGATGATGCCGAGGATGGCGACGACCACTGCCAGGAGCAGCAGCGCGGTGACGATGCCGAGCAGCTGGTCGACGGAGTCCTGCGCCTGCTGCGTGATGTCCTCCGGGTCGTTGACCGTGACGTTGGGGTAGTCGGCCAACGCAGCCTCGATCGTTGCCTTGGCGGCACCCGGATCAGCACCGGATGCGCTGTTCATCAAGATGGCACCGTCGAGCCTCGACGTCACGTTGGCCGCGAAGTCGGGCAACGTCATCAGGTAGGAGGCATTGATCAGGCTGCCCTTGCCGAACGTACCGGCCACCCGCATCGACTTGTCCCCGGTCTCGGGGAACGTCACCGTGACGGCATCACCCACCCGTAACCCGAGGTCGTCGGCCGCGGTGGTGCTGACCAGCATGCTGCCCGGTCCGAGTGCGTCCAGACTCCCGCTCTCGATGCCCAGGTCAACCACCCGCTCGAGCCCGACGGTGTCCACCGCCGTGACCAGGGAGCTGTTGCCGTTCACCTGGGCCGCCGTCGTGCGCAGCTCGACGACGTCAGCCACGTCGTCGCGGGCTCGCAACAGATCAGCCACCGAGGGGCTGATCCCCGGGCCGGCCCCGGTGGACGCGAGGATCAGGTCCGACCGGTTGCCTCCGCTCACGGCGTCCGAGACCGAGTCCTTCAACGAGGACGCGGTGACCGCGACCGCCGCGACGACCGCCAAGCCCATGGTGAGGGCCAGCGCGGTCGTCGCAGCTCGTCGCGAGTCGCGGGCGATGTTGCGGGCGGCCATCCGCCAGCCACCGCCGCGCCTGCCGTGGTCGGCCAGCCGCGCCATCCCCCGCGCGAGGGATGGCCCGGCCACGACCAGGCCGGCAAACGTCGTGACGGTGGCGAACAGCGTCGCCCACCGCAGGTTGCCGGCCACGGCGCATACGACCAGCGCCGCGATTCCGGCGCCGGTCAGGACCCATCCGGCGACGGTGCGCCGGCCGCGGCCGACGGTTCCGCCGGCCGGCACGGCGTTACGCAGCGCCTCCATGGGCGCCACGCGCGTTGCGGTCCACGCAGGTGCGATGGCGGCGACCATCGTCACCAGCAGCCCGACCGACAAGGCTGCCACGACCGTTCTGACCTCGACGGACAGTGAGGTGGTCGGCATCTCGACGCCGGCCAGCCCGAGCAGCGACCTGATGCCGGCGGCGAGCCCGAAGCCGAGCAGGAGACCGATGCCACCGGACACCAGCCCGATCACACCTGCCTCGACGAGCACGCCGGTCAGCACCTGCCGACGGGTCGCCCCCACCGCGCGCATCAGCGCGACCTCGCGCCTCCGTTGGGCGACCAGCACGTTGAAGATGTTCCAGATGACGAAGGAGCCGACCAGCACCGAGACTCCGGCGAACACGAGCAGGACGGTGGTGAAGAGGCCCATCGAGTCGCGCACGGCCGCTGTGCCGTCGGCCGCCACCTGCTCGCCGCTCAGCGCCTCGACCCCCTCCGGGAGTACCTCCGCGATGCGATCGCGCAGCTCTCGGGGGTCCACGCCCTCCTCGGCGCGGACGTCGACCTCGTCGACGACGCCCACCTTGCCCAGCACCTTCTGGGCCGTAGGCAGGTCGAAGCCCGCCAGGGTTGCACCCAGCAGGCTGTCGGTCTCGCCGAAGCCGATGACCCCGACCAGCATGAACGTCTGCCGTCCGTCCTGGAGCAGGACGTCGACCGGGTCGCCGAGCCGGAAGCCCGCCTTCTTCGCGGTGCGCGCGTCGAGCGCCATCTCCCGCGGGCCGGACGGTGCACGGCCCTGCCGAAACGTGGCCGCGCCGTCGAGGCGGCGGTCGGTGGTGATGCTCGTGCCGATCGTGGGGGCACCGCCAGGCTGGATCGCCTCGCCATCCTTGTCCAGGATCAGCGCGAACCCGAAGGCGGAACCCTCCGCCACCTCGACACCCGGCACGTCACGGACCGTCTCGACGATGCCCTCGTCGAGCGGACGCAACTGCCCGCCGGTCGCGGTGATGTCGGCCTCGTACGCGGCTTCCGAGGTCACCACGACGTCGGTGCCGGAGGTCAGACCCGAGTAGAGCTCGCCGAACGCCTTCGTCATCGTGTCGGAGAGCACGAACGTACCGGAGACGAGGGTGACGCCGACGGTCACCGCCGCGATCGTGAGGAGCAGACGTACCTTGTTGACCACCAGGTTGCGGAGCGAGAGCTTCAGCATCGTCACTCGCCCAGCCGTCCCATGATCTCCAGGACACGCTCTCTCGTCGGTTCGACCAGCTCGTCGACGATGGCGCCGTCGACGAGGAACACCACCCGGTCGGCGTACGCTGCCGCGCCGGGGTCGTGGGTCACCATCACCACGGTCTGACCGAGGTCGTCGACGATCGAGCGAAGGAACCGGAGCAGCTCGGTGCCGGCCTTCGAGTCCAGCGCGCCGGTGGGCTCGTCGGCGAAGACGACGTCGGGCATCGAGATCAGGGCTCGCCCGACGGCGACCCGCTGCTGCTCGCCGCCGGACAGCTCGGAGGGCCGGTGCCTCAGCCGGTCCTCGAGGTTCAGCTTGGCGACCACGGTGTCGAACCAGGCGCGGTCCGGCGCCCGGCCGGCCAGGTCGGCAGGCAGCGTGATGTTCTCCTCGGCGGTCAGGGTGGGAAGCAGGTTGAAGGACTGGAAGACGAAGCCGAGCCGGTCGCGGCGCAGGATCGTCCGTTCCCGGTCAGAGAGCGTGGCGAGGTCGGTCTCGCCGATGAGCACCTGGCCGGATGTGAGCGTGTCGAGGCCGGCCAGGCAGTGCATCAGCGTCGACTTGCCCGAACCCGAGGGGCCCATGATCGCGGTGAACCGACCCAGCGGGAGCTCGAGCGTCACGTCGTCGAGGGCGGTCACCGACGTGTCGCCCGTTCCGAAGATCTTGCTGGCATGTCGCGCGCTTGCGGCCGCCAGCGTCACACCAGAGGTGGGAGCCCCCTCCCCGGTGGACGGAGGGGCGGTCTGCTGGGTTCGCTGCGCGGCCATGCCTCCAGCCTGAAGCGCTGACGACGAGGGGCTCAGGGGCTTCGGGCCCGTTCCCTCGGGACTCTGGGCCCCTCCAGAGCCGCCTCACCGGACGCACAGTGGAGGGATGAGGCCCTCGCACAACGCATCCGAGCAGTCCTGGTGCGCGCTCTATCGGGCCGGAGCGGTGTCGGCGGGCGTGGCGGTGGTCCTCTATGTAGCCGCGCTCGCGCTCTTCACTCTCACCCCCGCCCCACCGGAATCGGGCGGCCGCGCCATGCTCGAGTACGTCGACGCCCACCGGGCGAGCTACATCCTCCGACAGCTGCTCTGGCTCACCCCCAGCCTGTTCCTGATGGTGGTCTTCCTGGCCCTGGCGGTCGCAGTTCGCCGCCACGGCCAAGGCTTGGCGGCCGTCGCCGCCGTGATCGCCGTGATGAGCTGGGCGGTGTCGTTCGCGTGGCCGACGACCGGAGACGGCTCACTGGCGATGGTGGTGCTCAGCGACAGGTACGCCGAGGCGGCAACCGAGAGCGAGCAGGCCCCGTTCGTCGCCGGCGCCGAGATCCTGGATGCACTCAATGGCGTACCCGCTGTCATCGGGGTGCTGCAGACCGTGGGGCTGTTGCTGGTGTCGCTGCTGATGCTGCGAGGCACGTTCCCGAAACCGCTGGCCTGGCTGGGCGTCGCGACCGGAGTGGTCGGGATCGCGGCGGAGGTCCTTCGACCGGTCCTCGGCTGGGGCTACGCGACGTACGGGCTGCTGCTGTTCGTCTGGCTCGCCTGGGTCGCCGTCGCGCTATGGCGGCTGGCGGCGTCCTCTCATCTTCGCAACCCGTCGTGACGACGGGACCAGACTCAGGACCCGCCGCTCAGTTCGGCGGCGACCTGTCCGCCGGAGCCCAGCCGGTCCGAGCGACCGGTCGCCATCAGATCGATGACGGCCATCCGGCTCAGCTCCGAGACCGACCTGACGCCGGCCAGTCGTCCCAGATAGAGCACCGCGATCCTGTCGACGACCCTGAAGACGTCGTTCATGTTGTGGGAGATCACGATCATGTTGTGGGAGATCACGATGACCGCCAACCCCTTGTCCGCGAGAGTACGGATCAGCTGCAGCACGACCTCCGTCTGCACGACCCCCAGCGCAGCGGTCGGTTCATCCATGATCACGAGCTCGGAGTGCCACAGCACAGCCTTGGCGATGGCCACCGACTGACGTTGCCCTCCAGAGAGTGCGGCGACCTTCTGCCCGACCGAGCGCAGGCTGGTCACTCCCAGGTCGCGGAGGGTGGCGCGGGCAGCCAGCTCCATCTTCTCGTCGTCGACCGTCCAGCGGTGCCTTCGCTCCCGGCCCAGGAACATGTTCTGGACGACATCGAGGTTGTCGCACATCGCGAGGTCCTGATAGACGGTCGCGATCCCGAGCGCTGACGCATCACTGGGGGTGCGGAGGTGCACCTCCTTGCCCTGCCAGATGATCCGGCCCGAGTCGGGCTGGTGCAGACCGGACAGGCACTTGATCAGCACGGACTTCCCCGCGCCGTTGCCACCCGCGAGCGCCAAGACCTCACCGGCCCGCACGTCGAAGCTCACGTCGTCGAGCACGTGGACGGGTCCGAAGCTCTTGTCGATGTGCTCCAGGCGAAGCAGAGCACGGCGGAGGGACCTCGCAGCGAGCTGCCGCAGGATCCTCAGCGCTCGGGCGCACGACCGCGATACTCAGACCCGCGTGTATCCAACCTGGATCGGTCGGAAGCGATCCGCTGCGGAAGAGAACTCGAAAGGCCCTCTGATCTGCGAACTTGCAGCTCAGAAGGCCTTTTCAAGCTGGTGCGTGATACTGGGTTCGAACCAGTGACCCCTTCGGTGTGAACGAAGTGCGCTACCACTGCGCCAATCACGCGTTGCGGGTGAAACATTAGCGCATCCGCTCGCCGGACCCACATTCGGGCCATGCCGGGACGTAGGCTCCCGGCCATCGGCAGGACACGTGGACGCAACGAAGGAGCGAAGATGCTCGCGTACGAACGGACCGGCAGCGGGGAGCCGCTGCTCCTGATCCATGGCATCGCGCATCGCAGGCAGGCGTGGGGCGGAGTCGTGGAGCGGCTGGCCGACGAGTTCGAGGTGATCACGATCGATCTGCCGGGGCACGGTGAGTCACCGGCGTTCGATCTGGCGGGGCGTACGGTGCGGGAGGCGGTGGCGCACGAGCTGAACGAGCTCCGAGAGGAGCTCGGGATCGAGCGGCCGCACGTCGCCGGCAACAGCCTCGGTGGGCTGCTCGCGCTGGAGATGGCCGACGCCGGGCACGCGCGGTCGGTGACGGCACTCTCCCCCGCCGGGTTCTGGATGAACGACCTCGACTACCTCTACGTCAGGGGCCTGTTCGCCGGGATCCAGGCGGTCGCGCGGCCGCTGGCGCCGGTGGCGGGGTCGCTGCTGCGGTCGCGGGTGGCGCGTGCGGTCACGATGGGCTGCTTCTTCGCTCGCCCGGGGCAGATCGACCCGGCCGTCGCCGCCGCCGACACCGCCAACATGGTCGCCTCGCGCGAGGGGATCAGGACCTTCTTCGGCGGTGTCTACCGCTACAGCTACCCGGGGCCGACACAGACGTACGTCCCGACCACCATCGCCTGGGCCTCGCGCGACCTCACGCTCCTCCCCTACCAGGCGAAGGTGGCCGCCCGGCGTCTCCCGCACGCGACCCACCGGTGGCTGGCGGGCTGCGGCCACGTACCGATGAACGACGACCCCGACCTGGTGGCCGAGGTCATCCGCGAGACCGCCCGGACCCAGCGGCGCGACGAGCAGGTCGCCTAGGCCGCGAGGATCCCGCGCGGGTCGAAGGCGACCCGGATCTCGGTGATCAGCCCGTCCTCGACGCGCATCCAGTTGGCGGTGGGGGCGGGTTCGGCGCCGGTGGTGTGCAGGTCGAACCAGGTGATCACGCTCGGCCCGTCGGCGAGCCGCTCCTTCACCTCGATCCTGTCGAGCACCTTCGCCATGCCCTCCAGTCCGGCGACGCACTCGTCGGCACCCTCGATCGTGGCGAGCGGGCCGGCGAAGCTCACGCCGTCGGCCAGCAGCGCGCGCAGGCGGGTGAAGTCACGCTCCTGCCAGGCGGTGAAGTACGCCTCGGCGAGCTCGGCAGCGGATGCGTTCATCGGGATCTCCTCAGGTCGGTTCGGCTCTCATCTCCCAGCCTGGCCCGGCTCCAGCGAACACTCAAACAGATAGTTCTGCTGCTTGCTAGCATCAACGGTGATGGAAATCGGACAGCTCCGCTACTTCGTCGCCGTCGTCGACCACGGCTCGTTCACGGCCGCGGCGCAGCGCCTCCACGTCAGCCAGTCGGGCATCAGTGCCCAGCTGGCCAAGCTCGAGCGCGAGCTCGGCCATGACCTGCTCGTCCGGGGTCCCCGCAACGTACGTCTCACCCACGCCGGCGAGACGCTCCTCCCCCGCGCTCGCGACGCGATCCGGGCGATCGAGGGGGTGCGGCAGAGCGCCGACGAGCTGAGCGACCTGATCCACGGCCAGGTTCGCCTCGGGATGATCGCCGGCTGCACGATCCCCGGCTTCCTCGACGCCGTCGCCGCCTTCCATCGGGAGCATCCCGGGGTCAGCGTCGAGCTCGTCGAGGACACCTCCGACCGCCTCCAGCGACGTACGCTGGCCGGCGAGCTCGACCTCGGCCTGATCTCCCACGCGGGGCCCGTCATCGAGGGGCTGGCCACCGAGTCCGTCAGCGACGAGCGGCTCGCCGTGATCACGCCGGCCGGCCACCGCCTCGCCGGCGCCCGGCCGAGGCTCGCCGACCTCCACGAGGAGACGGTGCTCTGCATCCCGCCGGGCACGGGCATCCGTACGGCACTGGAGCAGTCGTGCGCGCGGGCGGGCGTGGAGGCGAAGGTCGACCTGTCCGGGTCCAACCCGGAGACGCTGCTCGGACTGACCGCCCGCGGGCTGGGCGTCTGCGTGCTGGCCGAGTCGATGGCGGCCGGGACCGACCTGGTCGCGACGCCGATCGTCGACGCGGAGGTGCGCGCCGGGCTCGCGCTCGTGGTCCGTGACGGTGACCAGCAGCGCGCCACCCGGCGGCTCTACGACCTGCTCCGCAGCGCCCTGACCTGAGGGCTCAGGCGGCCTGCGGGTGGCGCAGGCCGGGATGGTCCTCGGGCAGCGAGCGCCGCAGGACGACCCAGCTCACCAGCAGGCACAGCGCGACCAGCGGCCAGCTGAGCGCGACCCGGGCGATCGCCAGGGCGACCACGTCGCCCGACCACCACAGCGGGCCGAAGACGGCGACCCGGATGACGTACTGACACACCCAGACCCAGCTCGCCAGCGCATAGCCCCGCAGCAGGTCGGGGTCGCGCCGCCAGGCCCCGCGCTGGCGCAGCACCAGGCCGACGACCACGCCGAGCAGCGGCCAGCGGAACGCGATGCTGACCATCCACACCAGGGCGCTGGCCGCGTTGGCGGCGAGCTGGACCACGAAGAAGTCCTCCGCCCGGCCCGTACGCAGCGCGATCATCGCCGCGACCGCGACCCCGGCCACGCCCAGCAGCACCGCGCGCGGCTTCCGACCCTTCCGCCACTGCCACACGGCCACGATCGCGGCCACCACGAGCGCCACCACGGTCGCGATCCACAGCTCTCCGCTGACCAGCCAGCCGGCCGCGAACGCGACCGGCGGGACGGTGGCGTCGATCGCACCACGCGCGCCTCCGAGGAGGTCGGCGAGCGTCTCGGCGTCTTCGTTGCGGCGGTCGGTGGTCATCACGGGAGTAAGGCTAGCCTTACTTGCAAGGGCCCGTGACGCCTCGGTCTGCGTCAGTGACCTCTCGGCCGACGCGAGTGACTTCTCGGCCGACCGGGGTGACGCCTCGGCAGAATTTCACCGGGAGGGCAACCGGTGGACGTACGTCGGCCATCCGGCGCCGCTTTGCTCTGAGCGCCGCTGCTCGGGCACGCGGGAGACGCCCTATCCAAGCGGAGGATTCAACGTGTCACACGAGCACCACCCCCACTCGCACGGGCCGGAGGGGCACCACCACGCCCACGCGCACGGCCACGACCACACTCACTCCCACGAGGTAGACGAGATCACCCTCGCCGCCTCCTCGGACGCGTCCGATAGCGATCTGCGTCCCGCCGAGGTGACCCGGCGCAACCTGCTCCGCGCCGCCGGCATCGCGGGCGCCGTGACCGCCGGGATGGCCGGCATGACCGGGGTGACCCCGGCGATGGCCGAGACCGCCACGACCGCCACGGCGAAGAGCGGCAACCGGGCCACGATCCGGCACTGGCTGGCCGGCGACCACCACATCCACACCCAGTACAGCTCGGATGCGATGTACCGGGTCATCGACCAGGCACAGCACGGCGCCGCGTACGGCCTGGACTGGCTGGTCATCACCGACCACGGCGGCGCGACCCACGCCAAGCTCGGCGTCGACCTGGTCAACCCCGACATCGTGGCCGCGCGCAAGGTGCTCAAGGACACCCTGATCTTCCAGGGTCTGGAGTGGAACATTCCGGCCGCCGAGCACGGCACCGTCTTCGTCGCGCCGGGCGCCAACGAGGTCGCGGTGCTCAAGCAGTTCGAGAACGACTACGACGGCTCCGTCAAGGGCGCCAGCGGCAACTCCCCGCAGAACGAGGCGCTCGCCGTCGCCGGCATCCAGTGGCTCGGCAAGCAGGTCGACAAGCGCCGCGTCGCGGACGCGCTCTTCCTGGCCAACCACCCCGCCCGCAACGGCATCGACAGCCCGCACGAGGTGCGTGCCTGGCGCGACGCCGACCCGCGGATCGCGATCGGCTGGGAGGGCGCGCCCGGCCACCAGGCGGCAGGGCTGCCCGCCGGCTACGGCCCGGGCAGCGCCCGCGGCTACTACGGCAACTCCGCCGGCCCGAACTCGTTCCCCGGCTATCCCGCCGAGTCCTACCGCTCCTGGGGCGGCTTCGACTGGTTCACCTCGACCGTCGGCGGCCTGTGGGACTCGCTGCTCGCCGAGGGCAAGCCGTGGTCGATCAGTGCCAACTCCGACTCCCACGTCAACTGGGGCACCACCTCGCGCCGCCCCGACGGGTCGGACTCGGCCTCCTTCAACGCCAACGGCCGCTACGGCGACCCGGTCTACGCCGGCTCCCTGAACACCACCGCCGGTGACTTCTGGCCGGGCTACTACAGCCGCACCCACGTCGGCGCCTCCGAGCGCAGCTACGGCGCGGTCATGAAGGGCCTGCGCAACGGCCGCGTCTGGGTCGACCACGGCGCGCTGGTGAAGTCGGTCGACGTACGCGTCGTCTCCTCCGACGGTGGCTCCGAGAGCCTCGGCGGCACCCTGAAGGCGAAGAAGGGCAGCCGGATCTCGCTGGTCGTCACCATCGCCGCCCAGGACGTCCCGAACTGGTCGCAGTTCGTCCCGAGCCTCAACCGGGTCGACGTGATCCGGGGCGCGGTCGACCCGACGTACGTCTCGGACCGCGACACCTGGAAGGCGCCCGACACGAAGGTGATCGAGCAGACCGACACCTCGGGCCGCACCGGCACCTTCCAGCTGCGCTACGACCTCGGTCGTGTCGAGGAGGCGTTCTACGTACGTGTCCGCGGCACCGACGCCAACCGGTCCCAGCCCGGCTACCTCGGCGCCGGCATCGACCCGGCCGGTCCCGCCATCGACGTCGTCGGCGACGCCGACCCGTGGGTCGACCTGTGGTTCTACACCAACCCGGTCTGGGTCGTCCCGACTCGATGACCACCCGACGCCTGGCCGTCGATGCCGACGCCCGGGACCTCGCCGCCGCCGAGCACCTCGTCCATCGCCTGGACGAGGTGCTCGGCGCGGGGCAGCCCGAGGATGCGTACGTCATCAGCACCCATGTCGTGCGCGAGCCGACCGGCCGCCTCGTCGCCGTCCTGGACTGGCCCGACGGCCCGGCGGTCGAGGGACTGACCGCGCTTCTCGCGGACCGGCTCCCCGAGGCGTACGTCACCACCGACTCCCCCGCGATCGACGAGGCCGCCGCGCGCAGCGCCGGGCGGCTGGCCCGCTACCCGGGACGCATCGCGATCGAGACCGTGACCACGGTGGCCGCCGTCGAGGCGGACAGCGTCGTCGACGCCGTCGAGGGCCTGGCCGGAATCTCGCTGGAACCCGGCGACACTCTCGATCTCACCGGGTTCGCGCGGCCGGTGTGGCGCGAGGGGCGCTGCATACTCCTGGTCCAGCGCTCCGCCACCGGTCTGGTGCCGTTCGAGATGCGCCACCAGATCCCCTGCTGCTCGGACCACTGAGGTTCAGACCGACGCGGAGCCTCGCGGCAGCGGCGCCTCCCAGTGGCGCCACATCGCCAGCAGGCGCCAGCCGGCGCAGACGACGAAGGCGACGGCCATGACCAGCGACTGCGGCAGCGCGAGGAACAGGCCGAACGCCACGACCGCGGCGCCGGCGAAGGCGGGGATGGCGTAGAAGACGCTACGGCGCAGGATGATCGGCACCTGGCCGGCGAGCACGTCGCGAATCACCCCGCCGCCCACGCCGGTGGCCAGCCCCATGATCGCGGCCGCCATCGGAGAGAGCCCGTAGTCGAGTCCCTTGACCGCCCCGGCGATGACGAACAGCCCCAGGCCGAGGGCGTCGAAGACGTTGATCATCGGCCCGAGCCGGCCCAGCGCGGGGTGGAAGTAGAAGGTCAGCAGACCGGCCGTCATCGGCACCACGAGGTAGCGCCAGTCGGAGAGCGCGGCGACCGGGGTCGCGCCGATGGCCATGTCACGCAGGAAGCCGCCACCGAGGCCGGTGACGCAGGCGAGGACGATCACGCCGAAGATGTCGAGCTCCTTGCGGACCGCCATCAGGCCGCCGGAGAGCGCGAAGACGAAGCACCCGACCAGGTCGAGCACGAGGAGGGTCAGCGACTGTTCCACCGCCAAATGGTCGCCTCGCTCGCCCCAAAAACCCCAAATGCCACGGCCACGCGGCATGGGCACCCCATACGATGAAGGTCCGTGGCGTAGGGTCGTCACAACCGTATCTAGAATTGAGAAGAGGATGTCAGCCGAAGGATTGCCCCTGACTCCGGGCCAGCTCGAAGAGCAGGCTCCGGATGAGGCTGGACCCGTCCTTCTGCGGCTCATCTCGGTCAGTGACGATGGTTTACGCATGCTTCTCGTCGATGACGAGGACCGTGAATACACCGCCGACATCGACGACCGTCTCCGTGCAGCACTCGAGGCTGTGTCGACCCGCCGATCGGAGCAAACCGTGAACAAGACCCCGAGCAGCAGCCTGCGGCCCCGTGACATTCAGACCCGTATTCGTTCGGGCGAGAGTGCCGAGGAGGTCGCCGCTGTCGCCGGCACCACGGTCGAGAAGATCTTGGCCTTCGCCGGCCCCGTCCTCGCCGAGCGCGAGCACATGGCACAGCGCGCCCAGCAGGCTTCCGTGCGCCGTCGGCCCGGTGAGGCCGCCAGCACCGCCCGCACCCTGGGCGAGGCGGTCAGCGCCCACTTCCAGACGATGTACGTCGACCCCGAGTCGGTCAACTGGGACTCCTACCGGCGCCCCGACGGACGCTGGAAGCTCACCGGTGAGTACGAGACCCCCGAGCGCTCCGGCATCGCCGAGCTGACCTACGACGCCCCGGGCAACTTCGTCGAGCTCGACAACGACGACGCCCGCTGGCTGACCGGCGAGAAGCTCGAGGCCGCAGCTCCCGAGCCCGAGCCGATCACCGACGACATGCTCGCCGCGCGCCGTCGCCGCGCCCAGAGCTCGACCCCTCCTGCCCAGGTCCCGGCCGCGCAGGCTCCGCCCGCGCCCGTCCAGGCGCCGGCTCCGGTCACTCCTCCCCCGGCTCCCCAGCCGGTCAAGGAGGCCAAGGCCGCCAAGACGGCTCACGTGGATGTCGACACCCCGCTCGAGGCGTTCTTGGGCGACGAGTCCCCGACCGGCAAGCAGGCGCCGGTCCCGGCCGAGCCCGAGCTCGAGCCGGCGGTCGTCGAGCCCGCGGCCGCCGAGGCTCCTGCCGAGTCCGAGCAGCCGGACGAGGCTCAGCAGAAGCCCGCCAAGAAGTCGTCCGCGCGCCGCAAGCGCGCCTCGGTCCCGAGCTGGGACGAGATCATGTTCGGCGGCGGCAAGTCGGAGTGAACCGACTGGTGTGAACCCGTTCACGGACCGGCCATCGGCCGGTCCGTGTTACGTCGGCGACCCGACCCGACAGAGTCGGCAGCGGGTCGGGCGCAGTTCACGCGCCCCCGATGAAGTGAGTGGAGGCAAGCACTTCCACCCTTCTCGGAGGCCCCCCGATGCTCCTGCCCGACTCGCTGAGCCGACGCTCCCTCCTCTCCAGCACCGCCACGACCGGCTTCGCCGCATCCGCAGCCATGCTGCTCGGCACCGGCTCGATCCCCGCCGACGCGGTGTCCGTCAAGGGCGCCACGTCGCTCTCCGGCTACCCGTTCACCATGGGCGTCGCCTCCGGCGACCCGCTCCCCAACTCCGTCGTCCTCTGGACCCGCCTCGCCCCGGAACCGCTCGCCGCCGATGGCCTCGGTGGCATGCCGCAGGAGCCGGTCAAGGTCCGCTGGCAGGTCGCCGAGGACCCGCGCTTCCGCAAGGTCGTGAAGTCCGGCACCGTCACCGCCACCCCGAACTTCGGTCACTCGGTCCACCCCGAGGTCTGGGGCCTGCGTCCGGGCCGTGACTACTGGTACCGCTTCCTGGCCGCCGGCGAGGTCAGCCAGACGGGGCACACCCGGACCGCCCCGGCGTACGGCTCCTCGCTCTCGCAGATGAGCTTCGCCTTCGCATCCTGTGCGCTCTACAGCCACGGCTTCTACACCGCCTACGGGCACCTGGCCGACGAGGACGTCGACGTCGTCTTCCACCTGGGCGACTACCTGTACGAGTCCGGCGTCACTCCCGAGAACAACTGGCGCAACACCCCGGTCTCCCCCGCCGTGGGCGGGGAGACGCTCGACCTGGCGCGCTACCGCGTGCAGTACGGCCTCTACAAGTCCGACCCGGACCTGATGGCCGCCCACCAGTCCCACGCGTTCGTGGTCGCGCCCGACGACCACGAGGTCGAGAACAACTGGGCCGACGAGACGCCCGAGGAGCGGAGCCAGTCCCAGGGCGAGCTGTGGATGCCGCGGCGTACGGCTGCCTTCCAGGCCTACTACGAGCACCTGCCGTTCCGTGCCAGCTCGCTGCCGGACGGTCCGGACATGCAGATCTATCGGAGCCTGCGCTACGGCGACCTGGTCGACTTCAACGTGCTCGACACCCGGCAGTACCGCGACGACCAGGCGTACGCCGACGGCAGCGACCCCGCCAGCCCGGAGCTGACCCCGGACATCTACGACCCGTCGCGCTCGATGATGGGCTTCGAGCAGGAGGCATGGCTCCAGCGCAGCTGGCGGCAGTCGACCGCCCGCTGGCAGGTGCTCGCCAACCAGGCGCCGATGGCCGAGACCGACCTCGACGAGACTTCCGCCAAGACGCTCTACATGGATCCCTGGGACGGCTACATCGCGAACCGCAACCGGCTCCTCGAGGGCGCTCGCACCAGCGGCATCGAGAACCTCGTCGTCATCACCGGCGACCGCCACCACAACTACGCCAGCAACCTGCTGGCCGACTACGACGACCCCGAGTCGGCGGTCGTCGGCAGCGAGTTCGTCGGCACCTCCATCGCCAGCGGCGGCGACGGCGCAGACATGACCACCGGCGGCGAGTCCCTGCTGCGGGCCAACGACCACCTGAAGTTCTTCAACAGCCAGCGCGGCTACGTACGCGTCACGGTCACGCCCGAGGAGCTCTCCAGCGACTTCCGGGTCGTGCCGTACGTCCAGCGCCCGGGCGCCCCGATCTCCACCCGCGCGACCTACGTCGTCGAGAACGGCCGCCCCGGCGTCCAGCTCGACACCCAGAACACCCCCGTCGGGACGAGGTACGCCGACGTGCCCATGCCGACGCTCAACCGCTAGCCGAACGGCAGCGGCTCGGGCACCAGGGAGACCGACTGGGCCCGGGCCGCGGTCAGCCGCCGGCGGTGATGCTGGCGGCAGAGGACCTCGTAGGAGACCGCGCTGGGGGCCTCGTCGGTGTCGCCGACGACGACCTGGTCGCCCTCGGTGACCATGACGCCGTCCTCGACGCGGGCGTTGTGGGTGGCCCGCTTGCCGCACCAGCACAGCGCCTCGACCTGCAGCACCTCCGTACGGTCGGCGAGCTCGACCAGGCGAGCGGCGCCCGGGAAGAGCCGGGTGCGGAAGTCGGTGAGGATGCCGAAGCAGAAGACGTCGATCTGCAGCTCATCGGTGATCTTGGCGAGCGCCTCGATCTGCTCGGGCGTGTAGAACTGCGCCTCGTCACAGATCATGTAGTCGATCCGGGCGCCGTGGGTCAGCGAGTCGACGGCGTGGCGCCAGAAGTCGAAGTCGTCGGTGACCTCGATCGCGTCGTGGGTCAGCCCCAGCCGCGAGGTTACCACCGCCTCCCCGGAGCGGTCGTGGGCGGTGAAGATCAGTCCCACCCGGCCGCGAGCGGCGTGATTGTGGTTGGTCTGCAGCGCGAGGGTCGACTTCCCCGCGTCCATCGTCCCGGTCCAGAAGGTCAGCTCAGCCACTCACGGAAGCCTAGTGGTCCGCGCCCCGGCTCGTGGCAGGACCCTCATGGCTGGACTTGTTCCGTTGATAGTGGCGCGCGACTCGTGCCCGGTTGCCACAGCCCTCGGAGCACCACTCGCGCCGTGGGTGGTCGCGCACGAAGTAGAGGACGCAGCCGGGGCCACCGCACGCCCGCAGCTCGTGGGGCGCCTGCCGGGTCAGCACCTCAGATCCTTCCAGCGCGACCAGGTTCAGCTCCCGCTGCAGGCCCGAGCCGTCGGTGCGCCACTCGCGCGCGTAGCCGCCCTGCCGGCCGTGGCGCAGGGTGGGTGCGCAGTGGGACACGAACTCGTTGAGCACCGCGAGCGCCGCTTCGGCGCTGAGCCCCTCCGGGACGCTGTGCGGCCGGCTGTCGCCGGTCACTTCCGCGGCCAGCCGGCGCAGGGCGTCCCGCAGCGCCCGAGCCCGGCCGTGGTCGTGCTCGTCCAGGTCCTGATGGCACCCGAGACCCGCCACCTCTGCCCAGGCGCGGAGATGCGCCACGCTCTCCAGCGAGTCACGGACGGTGGTCCGCTCGGCCCAGATCGTGTTCATGAGGCGTACGGCCCGGGGTTGGGTCGGATACAGCACGGGCACCTGCAGCTCCACGGCCACCTCTTCCGTCATCGATCTAATGGTCAGTCTAGGCCTCAGTCGTTATGTGGCCACGGGCGACGGCCAGCTGGGCCTCGAGCTGGCTGATCCGTTCGGTCAGCTCCGCGACGGTGTGCCTGGCGGCCGCCAGGGGCACCAGCTGCGGGATGTGCTGCTTGCAGTTCCAGTCGTACGCCTCGACGTCGATCAGGATCCCGCGCTCGACCCGCGCCGAGCTCCCGACCGGAGCCAGCGAGTCGACCAGCTCGGGGTCGTCCTCGAGCTCGACGACCCGCGCGCGGCCGAAGATCTTCATCCTGGCCTGCAGCTGGTAGTCGATCAGGAACAGGGAGACCCGCTCGTCGTGGTCGAGGTTGCCGCGGGTGATGTACTGCCGATTGCCCCGAAAGTCGGCGAACCCCAGCGTGGTCTCGTCGATCACCTTCAGGAACCCGGGCGGCCCTCCGCGGTGTTGCACGTAGGGCCAGCCGGTCTCGCTGACGGTGGCCAGGAAGAAGCTGTCCCGCGACGAGATGAAGGCGGCCTCGCCCCTCCCGATCCGGTCCGGCACGCTGTCGGTCCCAGCCATGCGTGCGTACGCCGCGGCACTCCCGTGGATCGACTGGTGCTCTGCCACCAGAGGCGTGAACGCGACCTGCCCGTAGTGCCCGGTCATCGCTGGCCCTCGACTCTGTGCTCACCCATGACAAACCCCTTCCGGCCGGAAACAGCGAGTCGCTGCTAATGGATACACATGGTGTAACCATTAGCAGCGACGGGCATTCCCGTCCGGCGGAGGTTTTCGCGCCGGGGCGCCCGGAACGGGGCTAGGAGACCAGCAGTGGGATGAGCATCTCGTCGGGCGTCAGTGAGCCGTGCAACCCGACCAGCGTCGTCTCGTACTGGAACAGGCTCGTCGAGACCACCGCGTGCTCGCCGTGGGAGGCGACGATGACGTCGCCGAGCCGCGGCAGCACCGCCGGGGTGACCGGCCCGAACCAGCCGCGCCGGATCGCGGTCTCCCGAGTCATCACGTCGGCCTTTTCGCCCAGCGTCTCCGACCAGGTTGCGACCACGTCGTCGACGGCGCCGCGCGAGCAGTAGAGATGCCGGAAACGCGCCTCGCCGCCGACCAGGGCGACCCCGTGGCGCAGCTCGGGGAAGTCGTCGATGTCGGTGCGGGAGGTGGCGGGCGAGTCGACCATGCCGTGGTCGGCGAGCACCAGGAGGCGTACGGACGGGTCCAGGGCGTCACGCAGCTGCTCGGCCTCGGCGTCGATCATCGAGAGCTGTTGCAGCCAGGGCGAGGAGGCGACGCCGTACTTGTGGCCGGTCCAGTCCAGGTCGCCGTCGTAGAGGTAGGTCAGCGACCCAGGCACCCGCGAGAGCGCGACCGCCGAGGCGATCCGCTCGCCGACCCGGTCGGCTCCGACGAACTCCGCGCCGCGGTGGGCGGCGATGGTCAGTCCCGAGCCGCCGAAGACGCGCTTGTTGATCACGGTGACCGGCACGCCGGCCTCGCTCAGCCGCTGGAAGACGGTCTGGTTGGGCTGCCACTCGACCGGGTCGATGTCCTTACGCCACTGCAGCGCGTTGAGCAGGTGCTCGGTGCCGGGGATCCGGGAGGTGTAGCCGACCAGCCCGTGTCCGCCGGGCGTCAGTCCCGTCCCGAACGAGGTCAGGCTGGTCGCCGTCGTCGACGGGACCCCGGCCGTACCGTCCTTCTGGTTCTCGCTCAACGAGGCCAGGAACGGCGCCGCGTGAGCGTAGCGGCGCAGCAGGTTGGTGCCCATCCCGTCGACGAGGAAGACGACGTACGCAGCGGCCGACGGCAGCTCGAGACCGGATCTCGCCTCGGAGGTGCCCAACGGGACGTCCATGGCAGCGGCGACCGCCGGCAGGACATCACCCAGTGAGCGCTCCCCGTAGGCGGGGGCGAGAAACCCGGTCACCGGCCCCTCACCGGCTGTGGGTGCGAGCCGAGAGCGATTCCGCGAAGGAGAGCAGGCGGTCGACCGAGTCGTGACCGTCGGCGGCGGCCGAGACGCGCAGCGAGAAGTCGTCTGGGGTGAGCACGCCGGTGTAGCCGTGGTCGGCGTCGCAGTTGGGGTCGGAGCAGCCCGCGGGCTCGAGGTCGACGCGGTTGACGCCGCCCCAGCCGATGGTCATGACCACCTCGGCCGGCTTGCTCGATCCCTTGGTCGGGTTGGTGATCATCCGGGTCACCACCACGGAGTTCACCGAGTCGATGCGTACGGCCTCGGTCGACGTCGAGGTGTAGGGCTCGGGCAGCAGGTCGTCACCGGCGTGCTCGTCGGTGTGGGCCAGGATCAGCCGCGTCGGGGTCAGCACCAGCACGGAGAGGTGGCGGCGCACCTCGTCACGGTCGAACGTCGGCTCGTGGTGGAGGAAGAAGGAGGACACCTTCTCCCCCGCCACTGCGGAGGCGACGCAGTCGGCCACCACCTCGGGGTAGTAGCCGGTGCGGTCGATCTCGGCGCGCAGGTCGTCGGCGCGGTCGAGATCATCGGTGCGGGTGCTCATGACGCCCATCCTTCCACGCGCCGCCACAGCCCGCCTAGCCAGGAAGGGTGTCGCCCACCGCGGGATTGAGCCTGCGTACGAACCAGTCGGAGCGTGGATCGGCGACCAGGTCGACCCTGGCGCCGGCGGTGAGGACGGCGGATCCCTCAAGACCGACGAGGACCAGAGAGAGGTCGAGGGAGGAGATCTGGGGCAGGTCGTTCTGCAGCTGGGCGACCCTGAGGACGAGCCGCTCGATCTCGTCGACGTCGACCATGTCGCCGCCGCGGTAGCCGAAGAGCATCGGCGCGGCCTTGATCTCGCGCACCATCGAGGCGGCATCGCGCTCGGACAGCGGCGGGATCCGGTAGGCCTTGTCGGCCACCAGCTCGGTGATCGGGCCGGCGATGCCGAAGGAGACCACGGGGCCGAACAGCGGGTCCTCCATCGATCGGATCGCGACCGGGACGCCCGGAGGCGCGGTGCGCTGCACGGTGAACCCGCCGGTCTCGGGCGGGATCCGGCTGGTGATCAGGTCCCAGGCCTCGGTCATCTCGTCGACGTCGTCGATGTTGCGTACGACGTGGGCCTGGTCGGGCCGCTCCCGGACGCTCTCGACGGTCGCCTTGAGGACGACACCCCAGCCGAGGTCCTCGCCAGCGGCGATCGCCTCCTCGAGGGTGCTGACGCTGTGGGTGTTCCACAGCTTGATGCCGTAGGCGGCCAGCACCATGCCGAGGTCCTCGCGGCTCAGGTCGCCCCCGGCGGGGCGCGCGGCGAGCACGTCGGTGACGATCTTGCGCGCGGTGCGCGGGTCGCACTCGTCGGTGCTGAGCCACGGGGTCTCGCCGTCGGCGGAGCGCAGCCACACGGCGTACTCGACGACCTTGGCCAGGGCGCGTACGGCCGACTCCACCGAGGAGTAGGACGGCACCGAGCCGCGACCGGCGGTCGAGCCGGCGACGTCGGGGACACGGAGCAGCTCGGGGACACCCTCGGCACCCAGGAAGCTGGTGACCAGCGGCTTGTCGGACTGCTCCCCCACTGCCGCGAGGACGTTGGCGATCTCCTCGCCGGAGACGTTGAGCGGCGGGATGTAGACCGAGATCACCGCGTCGACCTCGGGGTCGTCGATGGCCGCGTCGAGCGCGTCCTCGAAGTCCTCGGCGCTCGGCTCGGTGGGCAGCGGGACCTGCTTGTTGACCTGTAGACCCGCCGAGACGGCGGCGTCGGCGGCCAGCAGGCCCAGGGCGTCGGAGTTGCCGACGATGGCGACCCGCCGGCCGCGCGGGAGCGGCTGGTGGGCGAGGAGCTGGGCGACGTCGAACATCTCGTCGAGGGTGTCGACCTGGATGATCCCGGCCTGGCGGAACATCGCGTCGACGGCGGCCGGCGGGGCGCTGATCTTGCGGACCGCATGACCCATCGGCACACCCTGGGTGGTCCGACCCGAGCGGACCGCGACGATCGGCTTGCGCAGCGAGACGCGGCGGGCGATGCGGGAGAACTTCCGCGGGTTACCGATCGACTCCAGGTACATCATCACGACCTCGGTCGAGACGTCCTCCTCCCAGTACTGCAGGAGGTCGTTGCCGGAGACGTCAGCGCGGTTTCCGGCGCTGACGAAGGTCGACAGGCCCAGGCCTCGGTTGTTGACCTTCTCCAGGATCGCGGAGCCGAGCGCACCCGACTGGCAGAAGAAGCCCGCGCGGCCGCGCGGCGGCATCGTCGGGGCGAGGCTGGCGTTGATCTTGACCTGCGGGTCGGTGTTGATGACGCCGAGCGCGTTGGGCCCGATCAGCCGCAGCCCGTAGGAGCGGGACAGGTTGACCAGCCGCCGCTGCCGCTGGCGGCCCTCCTCGCCGGTCTCGGCGAAGCCGCTGGAGATGACCACGAGCCCGTGCACGCCCTTGGCGGCGCAGTCGAGCACGACGTCCTGGACGGCGTCGGCGGGCACCGCGACGATCGCCACGTCGACGTCGTCGGGGATGTCCTGGACGCTCTTGTACGCCGGCATGCCGCTGACCGCGGTGGAGCTGGGGTTGACCATGTAGACCCGGCCGGTGAAGTCACCGATCACCAGGTTGCGGACCAGCGCCTGGCCGACGGTCTCCTGCCTCCGGCTGGCGCCGATGACCGCGACCGAGCGCGGGTTGAAGAAGCGGTGGATCGAGGCGGACTCGGCCTCGTGCTCGCGCAGGGCCAGGCGGCCGACCGCGGTGTCGGTGACGTCGATCCCGAACTGCAGCGAGATGACCCCGTCCTCGTAGACGCTGGCGACCTTGTAGCCGGCGTCGCGGAAGGTCTGGATCATCCGCGCGTTGTCGGGGAGCACGTCGGCGGTGAACTTGGTGACCCCGCGCTCACGCCCGGCCTGGGCGAGGTGCTCGAGCAGGATCTGCGCGATCCCCCGGCCCTGGTAGTCGTCCTCGACGAGGAACGCGACCTCGGCCTCCCCGGGCTTGACCACGTCGTAGCGCCCGACCGCGATCATCCGGCCTCTGAGCGTGAGGATGAAGGCGACGCGGTCCTTGTGGTCGACCTCGGTGAAGCGCGCGACATCGCGGGCGGACAGGTGCGGCATCGGCGAGAAGAAGCGGTAGTACTTCGACTCGTCGCTGACCCGGTGGTCGTAGAAGTCGACCAGCAGGTCCTTGTCCGCCGACCGGATCGGCCTGATGTGGGCCGTCCGCCCGTCGCGCAGCAGCACGTCCGCCTCCCAGTGGGAGGGGTACGGCGGGGTCTGCTGCGCGGTCACGAGAGAAATCTAGCGGTACACCCCAGTCAACTACAGCGGGCGCGAAGCTGAAGAGTGCTCGCAAGCGTGCGCCACTCGGCAAGCGGCAGGCCGGAGGAGCTGTCCTCGGTGAGCACCTGGACCAGCACGTGGTCCGCGCCGGCGTCGTGATGCGCCTGCAGGCGCCCCCGCACCGCGTCCTCGTCGCCCCAGGCGGCGCCGAGGTCAACCCAGCGGTCGCTGCCCTCGCCCTCGAAGTCTTCAGGCTCGAGGCCGTAGTCCTGCAGGGCGCCGGTGTAGTTGGGCAGGCCGAGGTACATCGACAGGCGCTGCCGGGCGATCGCCCGAGCGCGTGCCGGATCGGTTTCGAGGACCACTTTCTGCTCGGCAGCCAGCAAGGGGCCGGCGCCGAGAGCGGTCCGTGCGTGCGCGGTGTGTTCCGGCGGCATCAGGTACGGGTGCGCGCCGGCGGTGCGGTTGCCTGCGAGATCGAGCATGCGCGGGCGAAGAGCGGCCAGGAGCCGGCCCTCCTCGGGGACCGTGCCCGCAGCGTCGAGCTCGTCGAGGTAGGCCACGGTGCGGCTGTACGGCTTGACGTACGTCTGCTCGCCGACCCGCTGCGCATGACTGTTGCCGAGACCGAGCACGAACCGGTCGCCGTACGTCGCGTTGAGCTCTCGATGACGTTCCGCCACCTCCGCGGCGGGGTTGTCCCAGATGCTCACGATGCCGGTGACCACGAGCAGGTCGGTGGTGCCCGCGAGCAGCGCTTCGTGCACCTCGAACGGCAGCGAAGAGACTCCGACCCAGATCGCGCCGTAGCCCAGGCTCTCCACCTCGGCCGCGACCTCGCGCGCCCGGCCGAGGTCGGTCCACTGCTGCGCACCGGTCCACACCCCGTACGGCGTCAGCCGCCTCTTGAGCTCGTCCACCTTCTGCTGGTCGGGCATGCCAGAACCCCTCCGATAGGTTATGTTCGACGATGATCGAACATGCCAACCTTGTACGACGGAGATCGAACATGTCAACCGACTTCCGCACCACTGCAACCGACGCGGCGCTCCAGGGCGCCCTCGACGCGGTCGGCGACCCCGTACGCCGCTCGATCCTCCGGCAGCTGGCCGCAGCCGAGCCGTGGACGATCGCGTGCGGTCAGTTCGACCTCCCGGTGGGGAAGTCGACACTGACCCATCACTTCAAGTCACTCGTCGAGGCCGGTCTCCTCGAGCAGCGCGACGAGGGCAACCGGCGGATGAACAGGCTGATGCGCGACGAGTTCGACAGTCGGTTCCCCGGGCTGCTCGATCTGGTGCTCGACAACACGTCGGCCACCTGATCTCGACGCGTCCGACCGTCCCGACCGACTGGTCAGGCAGCTCGTACGAGCGGCGGGACGAGGTCATTGCTGACATCGATGGTGCCGGCGGGACTGACGAGGTACTTGTAGCCGTGGGGGCCGCGCCATCGGTAGGCGCCTGTCCGGGTCCGGTGGTAGCGCCAGCCGTGGTGGGTCTTCATCCGGTGATGGCGCCGACACAACGGAGTCAGATTCCGGCTGCTGGTCGGGCCGCCGTCTGCGTACGCCACGCGGTGGTCGAGGTCGCAATGCTCGGCACGTGCCTCGCAGTACGGGAACGAGCACTTGGCGTGGATCAGCTCGGCCTGGCGGCGTTGCCGGGCGGTCGGGGTGTAGCCGGTGGCTTCGATGTCTTCGGCCAGGTCGACCACGACGACCGGTTTGATCACGGTGCCCGGGGTGGTGGCCCACTGCTCGAGCCGTTCAAGGGCGACCAGGCCCCGGGTGTTCTCAAGACGCACCAGCCCGGTGCCGGCCAGGTCGCGGGTGTCGGTGTGGACGACGAGCTCGACCACCCGGGCCACGCCGGGGACACCGTCGAGGGAACCGGAGTTGTACGCCCGCCCGAGCACCCCGAGCGCTGCTGCACGCCGCACATCGAGACTCGCGTCGGCGTAGTCGTCCTGGTCGAGGAGACCGTGCGCGATCGCCGCGACCGCCTGCTCCAGATCCAGGGCGTCGGCGGCGTCGAGGACCCCGTCGAGGTAGCCGAGCGCGAGCACGGCCTGGCCTTGCTCGGCACCGGTCGGGGTGAAGGGCAGGTCGGTGGTGGTGATGGTGACCGACCGGTGCTCGACCGCATCCGACTCGGCCACCGCAGCAGCCACATCGGGTTCGAATAGGGCGGCGGCCTGGGTGATCATCCGCTCCAGCTGCCGGACCCCGACCTGGTGCGCATACGGTCCGATCTGCTGGTCGACCCACGCAGCGGCATCGGCATCCACGTTCCGGGTGAGGTCGGCGATCCGACGAGCCCGCCAGGCCAGCAGGGACCCGTCGAGGATCCGCGCCCACACATGCTTGAGGCGGTAGCGCAGCTCGACCGCGTCCCCGAGGAACCTCTTCCCTGCCTGGGTCGAGCGCCCCAGAACAGCGGCGAACTCGACCGCGGCAGCCTCGGAGACCAGCGGTGCCCCGGGTCCGGCCAGGGGCAGCATCCGGTCCCCGAACCTGTCCCCGTCCAACCGCGCCGACTCCTCACGGTCCCGGACCGAATGCAGCGCCGCGACCGTGCCGCAGCGATCAACACATCCCGGTCAGCCTGCTCCGCGACCGCCCGCGACGTACGCACCACAGCCAGCAGATCGCTGGTGGTGTCGTCGGGGTCGAGGAGTGCTTCCATACCTCGTATTTTACCAAGTCCAGGCCCTGTTGTGGACGGTATTTCCGCAGGTCAGGTGGCGTATTCACGCCATCTTAGACGGCCCAGTTTGGCGCGTTGCGCCACCGGTTTCGCGACCGATGTGCAGGCGCCGTGAGTGCCGGCTCCCAACCCAATCCGAAGCCCGACAGGGCTGGCCGCCGACCCGACAGCCAGCCAGATTTTCTCGATCGGACCCGCCCGAAAGGTCGGCGGCCAAACACCGCGGCAGCGAGACCACACGAGCCGAACAAGCAACCCGGTCGGCCCGGCGGCCGCTGATCAGTGACGTACGGCGTTGGCGCGGTCGCGCTCGTTGAGCACCCGCCAGCCGTCATAGTCCCAGTTCCGCGCCAGCTTCTGGGCGTGCTTGGGAGCGTCGCCCTCATGATTGCGGATGACGAGTTCGCGCACGGCGAACTCCACCGCCTCCTGGGGCGTGGTCGCGCCGGAGATCCGCTGGATCTCCGCGAGCAGTTCGTCGTCGAGCTCGATCTGGGTGACAGCCATCGTCAGCACCTCCATGTGCATCAGCGGTTGATGTCCTGGTCCATCCAGAGTACGCGCCCGATGGGCGACGAGAGGAGGGTCCGGCTAGCGGCCACTCATACCGTAGGCGCGGGTCACGGTGGCGACGCGCACCTGGTAGTCCTCGTACCAGAGGCTGCGACCGGTCTGTTGCGCACGACGGTGCTCGGCGAGCGTCTTCCATGACCGGGCGGCCTGCTCGTCGGTCCAGTACGAGACGGTGATGCCGAGGCCGTCCCGGGCCGACTCGATGCCCAGGTATCCCGGCTGCTGGGCGGCGAGCTCCTCCATCCGAGCGGCGGTCTCGGCGTAGCCCTCGCCGGTCGGCGTGCGCAGCGAGGTGAAGATGACGGCCGTGTACGGCGGCTCGGGTGTCTGCGCGATGCTCACCGGATACCTCCTGCGATGGCGTCCAGCGGCTCGGTGCCGGGCTCGAGAGGCAGCCGGAGGGCGCGTACGGCGAACGAGATCGCGTGGTACCAGCCGGCCAGCAGGGTGAGCTCGACCGCGGCGTCCTCGCCGGCCGCGTCGACCAGCGCGGACCAGGTCGTGTCGCTGATGTCAGCGTCCGCATGCAGCTCGTCCACCGCCCGCAGCACCGCTCGGTCGGCCGCCACCCAGCAGGGGTCTTCGGGGGTCCCGTGGGCAAGCGAGGCGAGCTGCGCGGGATCGAGCTCGGCCTTCTCGGCGAAATGGGCGACATGGACGCCCCACTCGTAGTCGGCGCCGCAGAGCGCCGTGGTGCGGTGGATGGCCAGCTCGCGCTGGCGCAGGGTCAGCGCCGAGCGCCCGGAGAAGTAGTGGCGGCCCCAGCCGGCCACCCCCTGGGCCAGACCGGGCCGCCTCGCCATCACCCGGAAGAGCTGGATCGGCGGACCGAGAAGGTCCAGGGCGGCCTGGGTCTCCTCGTCGTAGGGCGGACTGACGGGAGCGACCCGGGGTTGCTTCGATTTCAGAGGCATACTCGGATGCTAGCCTCAGTGCTTCGGAAAGGAAAGCAATTATGACGACACCGATGCCGGGCCGGCCGGTCCGCGGTTCCCGGACGGGTCGGCCGATCATGGTGCTCCTCGACCTGCTCGGACGCCGCTGGGCGCTCCGAGTGCTGTGGGAGCTCAGCGACGGCCGGGCGATGACCTTCCGCGAGCTGCAGCACGCCGCCGGCGACATCTCCTCCAGCGTGCTGACCGCCCGCCTCCAGGAGCTGGCCGAGGCCGGTCTGGTCACCCACGACGGCGGCTACGACCTCACCGACCACGGCAGGAGCCTGCTCGACCTGATGACACCGCTCGACGCCTGGGCGAAGGAGTGGTCGGCAGACCACTGACCGCGCTCTTACGGCGAGCCCGGTGGCGGACTCGCACAGGGATTCGAGACAATGCCCCTTATGGCACGCGGCAAGACCAAACAGGACGTCCCCGACGACTTCGAGGAGCACATCCTCGACACCGACATCGGGGACGAGATGCGGTCCTCATTCCTGGAGTACTCCTACTCCGTCATCTACTCCCGGGCACTGCCCGACGCCCGCGACGGTCTCAAGCCCGTGCAGCGCCGGATCCTCTACACGATGAACGACATGGGCGTACGTCCGGACCGCGGCCACGTGAAGTGTGCCCGCATCGTCGGTGAGGTGATGGGCAAGCTGCACCCGCACGGCGACGGCGCGATCTACGACGCCCTGGTCCGGATGGCGCAGCCGTGGGCGATGCGGTTGCCGATGATCGACGGGCACGGCAACTTCGGCTCCCCCGGCGGTGACGACCCGGCTGCCGCGATGCGTTACACCGAGGCCCGGATGGGCCCGGCGGCGCAGGCGATGACCGATGACATCAAGGAAGACACGGTCGACTTCCGGCCCAACTACGACTCGCGGGAGATGGAGCCGAGCGTGCTCCCCGCCGCGATCCCCAACCTGCTGGTCAACGGCGCCACCGGCATCGCGGTCGGCATGGCCACCAACATGGCTCCGCACAACCTGGTCGAGGTCATCGCTGCCGCGCGCCACCTGATCAAGCACCCCGGCGCCGAGCTCGACACGCTGATGAAGTTCATCCCCGGCCCCGACCTCCCCACCGGCGGCACCATCGTCGGCCTGGACGGGATCCGGGATGCGTACGAGACCGGCCGCGGCTCCTTCAAGATCCGCGCCACCACGCGGATCGAGCCTTTCGGGCGCCGCAAGGGCATCGTGATCACCGAGCTGCCGTTCAACATCGGCACCGAGAAGATCATCGAGCGCGTCAAGGTCCTGGTGCAGTCCAAGAAGATCCAGGGCATCGCCGACCTCAAGGACCTCACCGACCGCGAGCACGGCACCCGGCTGGTGATCGAGGTCAAGAACGGGTTCGTGCCCGAGGCGGTCCTCGAGCAGCTCTACAAGATGACGCCCCTGGAGGACTCCTTCGGGATCAACAACGTCGCGCTCGTCGACGGGCAGCCGCGCACGCTCGGCCTCAAGGAGCTGCTCGAGGTCTTCCTGGGACACCGCTACGACGTCGTCCGCCGCCGCAGCCAGTTCCGCCGCGACCGGGCCGCCGACCGGCTCCACCTGGTCGACGGCCTGCTGATCGCGATCCTCGACATCGACGAGGTCATCCAGCTGATCCGCTCCTCCGACAACGCCGGCGAGGCCAAGGAGCGGCTGATGTCGGTCTTCGACCTGAGCCAGCCGCAGGCGGAGTACATCCTCGACATGGCGCTGCGCCGGCTGACGAAGTTCTCCAAGATCGAGCTGGAGAAGGAGCGCGACGACCTGCGCTCGACGATCGAGTACCTCGACTCGATCCTCGGCGACGACGAGATGCTGCGGAAGGTCGTCTCCGACGAGCTGGGCGAGGTGGCCAAGACGTTCGGCACCCCGCGGCGCACCGTGCTGCTCGCCTCCGCCGGCACCCCCGCGCTCGAGGCGATGAGCCTCGAGGTCGCCGACGACCCGTGCTTCGCGCTGCTCTCCTCGACCGGTCTCCTGGCCCGCTCCTCGGACGCCGAGCCCTTCTCGACCGGCTCGGGTCGTGCCAACCACGACGTGATCGTCTCGGTGGTCCCGGCGACCGCGCGCGGCCAGATCGGCGTGCTCACCTCCCGCGGCCGTCTCGTACGTCTCGGGGTGCTCGACCTGCCGGCGCTGCCGCCGACCCACGGCGACCCGAACCTCTCCGGCGGATTGCCGCTGTCCGCGCTGCTCTCGCTGGAGTCCGACGAGCGCGCTCTGGCGCTCACGACGCTGGCCACAGACGGTCCCGGCATCGCGCTCGGCACCAAGCTCGGTGTCGTCAAGCGGGTCAACCCCGAGGTGCTGCTCAACAAGGACGAGTGGGAGGTCATCAAGCTCGCCGACGGCGACGAGGTGGTCGGCGCCGCCCAGCTGCGCACCGGCACCGAGTCGTTGGTCTTCGTCACCTCCGACGCTCAGCTCCTGCACTTCCCGGCGGATGTTGTCCGCCCCCAGGGCCGCAGCGCCGGCGGCATGGCCGGCGTCCGGATGGCCCACGGGTCCAAGGTCGTCTTCTTCGGCGTCGTCTCCCCCGACGCCCCCGAAGGTGCCGCGGTCGTGACCGTCGCCGGGTCGTCGAGCGCTCTGCCCGGGACCGAGACCGGCTCGGTGAAGACCACGCCGTTCAGCGAGTACCCGGCCAAGGGCCGGGCCACCGGCGGCGTACGTGCGCACCGCTACCTCAAGGGCGAGGACTCGATCGTCTTCGCCTGGGTCGGCGCCGCTCCCGCGATGGCCGCTGCGGCCTCCGGGGCGCCCATCGACCTGCCCGAGGTCGACCCGCGCCGCGACGGCTCCGGGCTCCCGCTGGAGCAGCCGATCGACGCCGTCGCGGGTCCGGTGGCTCACACGTTCCCGGTTGCGGCCGGGTAGGTGTGGCTGCTGACCGAGGTAACTCGGTCAGCGCTCGCTTCCCTCACGGAGTTCCACGAGGGAAGCGGATGCTCACCGAGGTACCTCGGTGAGCATCCACCCCCTCAGCGCAGCGCGATGGGGTTCACCGGTGCGCCGACGGCTCCGGTGACCCGCAGCGGTGCCGCGGTGAGCAAGAAGTCGTAGCGACCGTCCTCCGCGCACGCTGAGGCGAGTCCGTCCAGGTCCCACATCTCGCCCAGGAAGAGGCCCAGGTGTGGGATCGCGACCTGATGCAGCGGCTGGAAGGCGTCGTCGAACTCGTTGGGCCGCACCTCGAAGCCCCAGGTGTCGGTGGCGATCGCGGCGATCTCGGTGCGGTGCAGCCAGTCGGCGGTGGTGAAGGAGAGGCCGGGGGCCGCTCCCCCGGCATAGCCGCCCCAACCCTCACCTGCGGCGACGCCCCGGCGGGCGCGGGAGAGCTGACCGGTGCGTACGACGACGATGTCCCCGCGACCCACCGCCGCGCTGGCACCTTGGGCGGCGATGGTGCGCTCCAGGTGCTCCTCGGTGATGGCGAAGCCGTCGGGAAGCTCTCCGTCGGTCCCGACCGCGCGGCCGACGTCGAGCAGCACCCCACGGCCGCAGACGACGTCGGCGACCGTCTCGATCCCGGTGACACCGTCGCCCAGCGAGGTGACCACCGACTCCGCCGGGCGGCCGTTCCAGGCCCGCCCGTGGTCGAAGATGTGCCCGAGCCCGTCCCACTGGGTCGAGCACTGCAGCGGCATCGCGATCACGTCGTCGGCGCCGCCGATCCCGTGCGGGAAACCCTGGATGCCCGCCACCGCGTCGGTACCGGTGTCGAGCATGGTGTGCACAGGGTTCGTACGCCGCCGCCAGCCGTTCTGCGGCCCGTCCATGTCGAAGGGCAGCGAGAGCGAGTAGGAGCGACCGGTCCGCACCAGGCCCGCGGCCTCGACCCTCTTCTGATCCGTGAGGAAGTTCATCGTCCCACGGACGTCGTCCTCGCCCCAGCGTCCCCAGTTGGAGACCCGGGCGACCGTCTTCGCGATCTCGCCCTCGGGATCGGTGCGGTCCAGGGCCGTCATGACGCGTCCAGCTCGGCGAAGGTGTCGGCGACCCAGTCGGCGATGAACCCGATGACGTGCGGGAAGTGGTCCAGGCCGATGTGCTCGGTGGCGCCCTCCTCCGGCGTGAAGATCCGCAGCTCGCGCTTGGGGCTGTTGACCGCCTGGTCGTAGGAGCGATGCGCGTAGGAGAGCGGGATCTGGCGGTCGTTCTCCCCGTGGGCGATCAGGAACGGCACCGTGATCTCCTCGACGACACCGTCGAGCTTGATCGACTCCGCGAAGTCGATGAACGTGTCGACGTCGGGCTGCCCCCACACCCACAGCACGTGGTCCCAGTAGTGCGGCACCGGGTTCTCGCCCTCACGCTGCAGCCGCCGCTTCTGCACCGCACCCCAGTCGTGGTTGGCGCCCCAGGCCACGCACAGCGCCAGCCGCTTCTCGTACGCCGCGGCGCGAGGCGCGTAGTAGCCGCCCAGCGACCAGCCCACGAGCCCGATCCGGTCCGCGCGCACGTCCGGGCGGGTCTCGAGCCAGTCGACGCAGGCCGCGGCCCAGGCCTCGGTGTCGACGCGCGCGGTGAGACCGTCGAGACGCAGCGCCTCGCCGGCGCCGCCGCAGTCGACCATCAGCGTCGAGATGCCACGAGCCGCGAGCTCGGTGTGGACGCCGGCGCCGACCATCATCTCCTTGGTCGAGTCGAGGCCGTTCCACACGATCATGACCGGGGCCGGCGTCCCGTCCCCGTGAGCCGGGTGGAAGTAGGCGGGCAGGCTGGTCTCACGGCCGTTCTCGACGTACGGAATGGCGACCTTCACCGTCGGCTGGTCGAGCAGTTCGAAGGAGCGGACCAGCAGGTCGACACTGCGCTGGTACTCGGCGTTGCGGCTCGGGTCCTTCGCGCTCTGCATCCGCTCGGCCTGGGAGACGTAGACGGAGGCGCGGAAGAGCTTCTGCCCGGCCGTACGCCGGTGGCCGGCCTTCTCTGCCTCGCCCGCCTGCTCCTCGAGCTGGTCGGCGACACCGCGCCAGGCGGCCATGAACTCGGCCGTGCCCACGTCGGAGCCCTGCGCGGCCAGCTCCTTGAGCGGCCGGCAGGCACGGTCGACCTCGTCGATCAGGCCGCCGGAGTTGAGCGTGGCGACCACACCCAGGTTCCACACGTAGTTGCCGGGAAAGTACTCGAACATCTCTTGTCCTCTTCTGATGGATGATTCTCAGCGCAGGGCGTCGGAGACGGCCTTGGCGCCGGCGTGCGAGGCGACCCCGCCGTCGACCGGGATCTCGGCACCGGTGACGTACGCCGCGCCGTCACCGAGCAGGAAGACCACCACCGACGCCACCTCGTCAGGCGTGCCGACCCGGCCGAGCGGGGTCGCGGCTACGGAGGCGTCCCGGAAGGCGGGCGAGGCGGAGGCGGTCATGGCGGTCTCGATGAAGCCGGGGTGCACCGCGTTGACGCGGATCCTGCGCTCGCCCAGCTCGAGCGCCGCGGCGTGCGTGAGTCCACGGACGGCCCACTTGCTGGTCGTGTAGGCCACCGGGTAGTGCCCCTGCATCGCGGCAAGCGATCCGATCGTGACGATCGACCCGCCGGCCGGCATCAGCGGCGCCAGCGCCTGGATCCCGAGCAGCGGCCCGATCACGTTGACGTCGTGGGCGTCTCGCATGTCGGCGACGCTGGCCGCTCCGACCCGGGCACGTCGGGTCACCCCGGCGCAGCTCACCAACCCGTGTACAGGCCCGGCGAGCTGGTCCCTCAGCCCGGTCCAGGCGTCGTCGTCGCGGACGTCGAAGGTCCGCACGCCGGGACCGGGCTCGCGGTCCAGGCCCACCACCGTGCCGCCCTGAGTCGCCACGGCGGCCGCGACCGCTGCCCCGATCCCCGAGGCGGCCCCGGTGACGACGACCGTACGCCCGGCCAGCGAGCTCATCGGGAACCCTGTCGAACAGCCGCGCGCTCGTCACCGCCGCGGCGGCGCACCGGCGGCAGCTCGGGGGCGGGCGGCGCGACGCCGACGGTGTTGGTGAGGGTGCCGATCCCCTCGACCTCGAGGGTGACCACGTCACCGGGCTGGAGCGGCTTCGGCTCCTGCGAGCCATGACGGCCCCACAGCTCGGCCAGGCACCCGCCGTTGCCGACGGTGCCCGAACCGAGGACGTCGCCGGCGACGACGCGGGAGTCGCGGGAGGCGTACGCGATCATCGTCTCGAAGGTCCAGCCGACGTTCGAGAGCCGGTCGCGGCCGACCTCGACGCCGTTGACCGACACCGTGCACAGCAGATCGAGGAAACCGTCCTCGTCGCGGTAGGGATCCAGCTCGTCGGCCGTCACGATCCACGGCCCGAGCGTGGTGGCGAAGTCCTTGCCCTTGGCCGGCCCGAGACCGACCTGCATCTCGCGGCCCTGCAGGTCACGGGCCGACCAGTCGTTGAGGATCGTGTAGCCGAAGACGTACGCCCCGGCCTCCTCGGGCCGGACGGACCGGCCCTCGACACCGATGACGGCAGCGACCTCCAGCTCGAAGTCGCGGGCCGCGCAGGCCGCGGGGAACGGGACCTCGGCCTTCGGGCCGAGGATCGCGTGCGGGTTGGTGAAGTAGAAGGCCGGGGCGTCGTACCAGGCGTCGGGGACGCCGACGGCGCCGTCGACCGAGCGGCGTACGCCCTCGACGTGCTCCTCGAAGGCGACGAAGTCGCGGACCGAGGCCGGCTCCAGCGGCGCCAGCAGCTCGACCTCGGCGAGGTCGATGGGCTCCGCCGCCCGGGCGTGCTCGGCGGCACGGTCGAGGACATCGCGTCCGGCCTCGATCAGCGAGCGCATCGTGTGTCGGACGGCGAACGGATGCAGGCCCTCGTCGGTGACCAGCCCGACGCGCGGCACCCGCAGGCCCTGGTCGAGATACGTGGCGAGCTTCATCGGCCCTCCTCAGACCGGCGGGGCGACGAAGACGCCCTTGTCCGGGTCGTTGAACGACTTGCCGGCGACCAGCTCGTCCATCGGGTTGGCGGTGCCCCACTGGTCGGAGACCTCCGGGTCGCTGAAGTCGTACAGATGCGGGTGCCAGTTGTCCTCGACGAGCTCCTCGAGCTCGGTGGTGTACTCGACGGTGTTGCCGTGCGGGTCCAGGAAGTAGCTGAAGGTGTTGTTGCCGGCCAGGTGCCGCCCCGGCCCCCAGATCTTCTCCACGCCGGCCCGCAGCAGCCGCCCGGTGCCGCGCATGTACTCGTCCAGGCCGCGCATCTCGAACGAGGCGTGGTGCAGCGCGACGTGCGGCCCGCGGGCGATCGCGAGGCTGTGGTGGAACCGGTTCGTACGCAGGAACCACATCATCGAACCCAGCCGCGGGTGCATCAGGGTGTCGGAGAGCGCGAAGCCGAGGTGGCGCTGGTAGAACGCCACGGTCTGCTCGGGGTTGGGCGAGTTGATGACGACGTGGGAGAGCTTGACCGGGACCGCCTCGCCCTCCTCGATCTGGCGGTGCTGCCGCACGGCGACGTCGCAGGAGACCTCGACCGTACGTCCGTCGTTGTCGAAGAAGCGGAAGCCGTAGCCACCGCCCGGCGTCAGCACCGGGCCCGGCTCGCTGACGAGCTTCACCCCGGCACGGCCGAGCCGCTCGGCCATCGCGTCCACGTCGGCCGGGCTGGCCGCACCGAACGCGATCAGGTCCAGGCGCTTGTCATCAGCGCGGCGCAGACGGACGGAGTAGTGCTCCGGGGAGCCCTCCGCGGCCAGGAACGCCAGGCCACCGTCGGTCGTCTCGGCCTTGAGCTTCCAGGTGTTCGTGTAGAACTCCAGCTGCCGCTCGTAGTCGGGCACGGCCAGGTCGACGTGACGCAGATGGGTGATCAGCCGCTCGGCGGGCGGGGTCTCGATGATGGAATCGGTCGCTGGGTCGGTCACGGTGTTCTCCTCGTGAGATGGGGGGTGGTCAGGCGGGCTGGGTGACGAGGGCGGCGACGCGGGCCATCAGCCCGGGTACGTCACCGCGCTCGCGCGCCTTCAGCCAGGTACAGAGCTGGAGCGAGGCCTCGACGACCGCCCGCGCACGGGGCAGCCGGCGCTCGGTGAGCGCGGGCCAGACGGCGGCCAGATCGTCGGCAGCGGTGAGCAGCTCGGCGAGCACGGCGGCGTCCTCGAGCGCCTGGGCGGCGCCCTGGGCGAGGGTCGGCGGGCAGCTGTGCGCGGCGTCGCCGATGACGACGACCCGGCCCCGGTTCCACGGTCCGTCGACGACGTGGCTCTCGAAGTGGGTGTGGTTGACCCGCTCGGCGTCGGTCAGAGACGCGCGGATCTCGTCCCACGGCCCGTGGTACGCCTCGGCCAGCTCGCGCATCACCGCCAGCCCCTCCTCGGCCGACAGCCCGCTCCGGTCCTGGGCCGGCTCGACGACGTAGGCGTAGAGGCTCTCCTCCGAGGTCGGGCAGTAGCCCGCGATGTAGGACGGTCCGCCGTAGAAGAGGTCGGTGCGGGTGACCTCGGCCGGTCGACGCGTGAACGCTCGCCAGATGCCCATGCCCACCGACTCGGGCTCGACGTCGATGCCGATCGCCCGACGTGTCCACGACCGCACCCCGTCGGCGCCGACGACGAGGTCGTAGCGCCCGTGCGACCCGTCAGCGAAGGTGACGTCGACTCCCGTCTCGTCCTGCTCGATGCCGGTCGGTGCGATCCCGAAGCGCACCTTGGCGCCGGCCGCGACGGCGCGGTCGAGGAGGATCCGGGCGAGGGCGGGCCGGTACATCCCCATCGTCGCCGGCAGGTCCGGACCGCCGGTGCGGTGGTCCTCGAGCTCGACGAGCAGCGTGCCGGCCGGGTCCGGCGCGCGCAGCCCGAGGGTGTCGTACCCGTAGCCCTCGGCGCGCACCTGCTCCCACACGCCGAGGTCGCGCAGCACCCGCAGCGCGTTGCCCTGCAGGGTGATCCCGGAGCCGAGGGCGGAGAGGTCCGGCTTGGCGTCGACGAGGTCGACGGAGACGCCCCGCTCGGCGAGCAGGATGGCGGTCGCCGTCCCGGCGGTTCCGGCACCGATGACGAGAACCGAGCTGATGGCGGGCATGAGATCTCCCTGATGTGCGAGATGGTGAAGTGACGAGCACCACTCTGAACCGCACGCAACTATTCGGGAAGAGCAGATTTCCTATCCCGCCTATACACGGCGTTTATAGTCGGACGCCATGGCGACCGATCCGCTCCGCAACCTCGATCTCAACCTGCTGCTCTCCCTGGACGCACTGCTCGAGGAGCGCAACGTCACCCGCGCAGCCGCACGGCTCGGGCTGAGCCAGCCCGCGGTCTCGGCCGCGCTGCGGCGCCTTCGGCGTCATTTCGGCGACGACCTCCTCGTCCGCACCGGCAACCGCTACGACCTCACTCCCCTGGCCACCCAGCTGCGCGGGACCACCACGACGGCCCTGGCCGGCGTACGCCGCGTCTTCGAGGCGGAGCCGGGCTTCGACCCGGCGACCTCGACCCGCGAGTTCACCGTGGTCGCCTCCGACTACTCCACCACCGTCCTCGGCGACCATCTCGCCACCGAGCTGGCCCGCGAGGCCCCCGGCGTACGCCTCCGGTTCCAGATGCAGACCCACGACGACGTCGACCAGGCGCCGGAATCGCTGCGACACGTGGACGGGTTAATCCTCCCCCACGGCTTCCTGCAGGACCAGCCCGCCGTCGAGCTCCACACCGACGGCTGGGTGCTGGTCGTGTCCGCCGACAACGACGCCGTCGGCGAGACGATCACGATGGAGGAGCTCGCCGAGATGCCCTGGGTCGTCACCCACCACGCCCCGACCGCCTTCACCCCAGCCGTACGCCAGCTCAGCATGATCGGGGTCGAGCCTGACGTCCATGTGGTGACCGAGAGCTTCCTCCCGGTGCCGTTCCTGGTCGCCGGGACCCCACGCGTCGCCCTCCTGCAGCGCCAGCTCGCCACCCGGCTGGCGGGCGCCGCCGGCGTACGCATCCTCGACTGCCCGTGGGACGTGGTCCCGCTGAAGGAGGCGTTCTGGTGGCACCCCGCCCACCGCGCGGACCCGGCACACGGCTGGCTGCGCCGGATGATGACGCGTGCCGCCGCGCGCCTGGAGGCGGACTGACCGTCAGGTATCGACGACGCTGATACCCGGCAGAAGCAGGTTTGGCTTCCGCAATACCTCCCGGATCTCCCACGATGCTGTGACTGCTGTCACACGATCTCGGCCTGATCCATGGAGACCCCATGTCCGACACCCTCACGCCCGTCCGGCAAGCCGGCCGCACGCAGGGCTTCCTGCTGATGTTCATGAGCTGCCTGCCCGTCCTCGGCGCCGTGCTGCTCGCTCCCGTCCTGCCCCGGATGCAGGACCACTTCGGCCACAGCGGTGCCGCGACCGCGCTCGTCCCGCTCTCCCTCACCGTCCCGGCGCTGATGATCGCGTTGCTGGCGCCGTTCGCGGGCCGCATCGTGGACACGTTCGGGCGCAAGCGGCTGCTGCTCACCGGCTTGGCGGTCTACACCGTCTTCGGCACCGCGCCGCTGTGGTTGGACGGGCTGGGAGCGATCGTCCTCAGCCGCGCGGGGGTCGGGGTCGCCGAGGCGGCGATCATGACCTGCTGCACCACGCTGATCTCCGACTACTTCTCGGGCACCGAGCGCGACCGCTGGCTCGGCATGCAGACCGTCTTCGCGGCGCTGTCGGCCACCGTCTTCTTCGCCCTCGGCGGCGCGCTGGGCGCTCAGGACTGGCGCACCCCGTTCTGGCTCTACGCCTCCAGTCTGCTCTTCCTCGTCCTCGCCGCGGCGCTCATCTGGCAGCCCGCCGGCGAGACCACCTCCACCGGGAAGCGTGCCCCGCTCCCGCCGCTGCCCGTTCGCACCCTCGCGCTGCCCTGCGCGATCACGGTCGTCGGCGGCATCGTCTTCTACACCCCGATCGTGGAGCTCCCCTACCTGCTCGACGCGGCTGGCATCACCGCCGTCCCGGCGATCGGTGCGTTCACCGCACTGGCCTCCCTCGCCACCGCCGGTGGGGCGTACGCCTTCGGCCGGGTCTCCGGTCGCGGCACCGCCGCGCTGCTGCCGCTCGCCTTCGGGCTGGCCGGGATCGGCCTGGTCGTGCTCGGTGCCACCTCGGTGGTGCCCGTCATCGTGCTCGGCGCGGTCATCGCCTCGGCCGGCACCGGCCTGATGCTGCCCACCCTGCTCGTCTGGGCCCAGTCCGGCCTCACCTTCGAGCAGCGCGGTCGCGGCACCGGCCTGTGGACCGCCGCCCTCTTCCTCGGCGAGTTCGTCTGCCCGCTCCTGGTCGTCGCCTTCACCGGTGCCCTCGGCGGCCTCGGCGCCGCCGTGGTCCTCGTCGGCGCCGTCGCTCTCCTCCTCGCCCTCCTCACCCGCCGCGTCCTCACGAACGCAGCGGAGAACGGCCGCCGCATCGCCGAGGAGGCGACCTGGGCTCCCTGACGGTTGCGGGGCGTGGCATTCTGACCCGCATGCCCCTGAGCCTGCCACGCCTCGCCTTCGCTCTCGTCGCCCTTCTGGCCGCGCTTCTCGTGATGACCTCGTGCGGCGACGAGGACCCGGCCAAGGGACGTACGCCGAAGCAGGTGCTCGCGGCGGCACAGAAGCACCTCGACGAGACGAGCGGGATCAACTTCTCGATCGCCTCCGACGACCTGCCCGAGGGCATCACCACGCTGAAAGCGGCCACCGGGACGCTGACCCGCGAGCCCGCCTTCGAGGGCACGCTGACCGTGCCGGTGATGGGCACGGAGGCGCAGGTCGAGGTGGTCTCGGTCGACGGCGTCGTCTACGCGAAGCTGCCGTTCACGACCACGTTCCAGGAGCTCGACCCGGCCGACTACGGTGTGCCCGACCCGGCCGCGCTGATCGCCCCGGAGACGGGCATCTCCTCGCTGCTCGCCGCGACCGAGGACGTGAAGATCGGCAAGTCGGTACGCGGCGGCGCCGACAACGACGAGATCCTCTCGACCTACACCGGCACGCTCCCGGACACCGCGGTCCAGAAGATCCTCGCCGGCGCGACCGGCGACTTCGACGTCACCTACATCATCAACGACTCCGACGAGCTCACCGAGGCCACCATCGAGGGCAAGTTCAGCGGTGAGGGCGAGGCGGCGTACTCGTACACGATCGACGTGACCGAGTACGGCGTCGAGAAGGAGATCGCCAAGCCGTGAGAGCCGTTCTCTGGCTCGCCGCGATCGCGGTGGCGTTCGCCGCCGCGGACACCTATGTCGTGGTGCTGGCACTGCCGGACATGATGGCGGGCGTCGGGCTCTCGATCGAGGAACTGCAGCGGGCGGCACCGCTGATCTCGGGGTTCCTGCTGGGCTATGTGGCGGTGCTGCCGCTGATCGGCCGCCTCGCCGACCTGCTCGGGCACCTGCCGGTGCTCGTCGGCGGGCTGGTCGTCTTCGCGTTCGGCTCGTTCCTGACCGCCCTGTCATGGGACCTGGCCGCGATGGTCGTCGGCCGGTTCTTCCAGGGGCTGGGCGGTGGCGCGCTCGTACCGGCGACCCTCGCGCTCGTCGCGGTGCTCTACCCCGCTGAGCGCCGCGGGGTCCCGCTCGGGCTGGTCTCGGCGGTCCAGGAGCTCGGCTCCGTGCTCGGGCCGCTCATCGGCGCGGCCGTCCTCGCCGTCGCGGACTGGCGGGCGATCTTCGGGCTCAACCTCGTCGTCGGCGTCGTGCTGGCGATCGCCATCAGGCAGATGGGCCGAACCACACACCCGCAGCCGTCGCTGGTCGAGCCCGGCGAGCGCAGCGAGCCGGTGTCGAGACCAACACAGTCGCTTTCGAACTCTGTTGGCCTCGACACGCCTCCGCCTAGCGGCTCCGGCGGCTCGACCGACGTACTGGCGCTGCTGCTGTTGCTGGTCGCCGGCGTCGCGTTCGTGCTGCTGGCGGTCGAGCCGACCGCCCTGGTCCAGGACCTGACCTGGGGCGCGCTCTACGTGCCCGCGGCCGGATCGACGCGCTGGCTGACCCCGCTGGGCCTGGTCACGATCATCGCCACCGTCGGGTTCCTGGTGAAGTGCGGCCTGCGGCCGGGCGTACGCCGCGTGCTCGGCCGGATCGCCGCCGAGGTCGACCTCCTCGGGGCGCTGCTGCTCTCGTTCGCCCTGGCCGGGGTGATCCTGGCCTTCGCGACCGCCGACCCCGAGGTGGCGGTCTTCTCCGAGCAGGGCACCTGGTACCTGGTCGCCGGCGGGCTGGCACTGCTCGGATTCGTCTTCCACCTGCGCCGGGCGCAGGACCCGATCGTGCCCCGGGGCGCGTTCGCCCGCACGCCCGCGTGGGGCTCGGTGCTGATCTCGTTCTTCGTCGGCGCCGCGCTCGTGGCGGCGCTGATCGACGTACCGCTCTTCGCCCGCACCACGATCTACGGCGACAGCCAGCTGAAAGCGGCCCTGGTGCTGCTCGAGTTCCTGGTCGCACTGCCCGTGGGTGCCATCGCGGGAGGCTTCCTGACCCGGCGGCTGCCGGCGGGCGTGATCGCGGGTGCCGGGATGCTGCTGGCCGCGGTGGCGTTCGTGTTCATGGCCCGCTGGGACGCCGACGCGCTGCGCTCGCTGTCCGCGACCGTCGTGCTCGTCGCCGGCGGCCTCGGCTTCGGCCTCGCCCTGGCGCCGGTCAACGCGGCGATCCTGGCCACGACCGAGCAGTCCATGCACGGCCTGACCACCTCCTTCACCGTGGTGGCCCGCATGGTCGGGATGCTGGTAGGCATCTCGGCGCTGACCACGATCGGCCTGCGCAGCTACTACGCCGCCCAGGCCGACCTGCCGTCGCTGTCGTCGGTGTGCACCGGCGGCGGCATGTGCGAGGAGTATCAGGACCTGCTCATCGGCGCCGCCATCGCCCAGGAGCACACCGTCTTCGCCGGCGCCGCGGTCTGCGCCGGGATCGCCGCCCTGCTCTCCGTGGTGCTCCTGCGAGGCGCGCCCACCCGGGCGCTGTCCCCCACCGAGACCGTCACCGCGCTGTAGGGACGTACTCCGGGCGGGTCGAGCCCATCCGTTCGTGGGTCGCGTTCCGCCGTCCGGATGCGCGCTCGATGGCCCCGAGGGCGGCACCCAGGCCGAACGCCGGCATGTTGCCGTAGAGCGTCTCGACCTGGTCGCCGGGGACCCGGTAGGTCTCGTGCCAGATCCCGATGTCGCCGGTCGAGGCCGCGCGCCGGTTGAAGGCGGCCCAGGCGGGAGCGTGCGTGAGGGACGGGTCCTTGGCGAACCGGCCCAGGTCCTCGACACTGCGCCAGTACTGCACCGTCATCAGCACGCGCCCCGACCAGTAGCTGCGCGCCGAGAGCAGCCCGAGGTCGGGGTTCTTGGCGAGCTCGGCGAGCATCCGGGGCATCCCGACGAACGCCGGGAACCAGCTGCGCACCTTGTGCCAGCGGTGGATGCGCATCCCGATCAGGAACACGACGACCTCGTCGGTGCCGACGTCGGCGACGCTGTGGCCGGGCGTGACGCCGTCCGGGACGTTCTCGGGAGCCCCTCGATAGCCCCGGGCAATCTTCGACATGGCCGTCCTCCTGGCTGGATAGCATTAGTATCTAGTCTAAGATAGTGCTCCTATCCAGCAATGCCGTCAACCCCTTTCACGGAGGAACGATGCGGATCTCCGAGCTTGCCGACTCGACCGGCGTGAGCGTCGCGACCATCAAGTACTACGTGCGCGAGGGCCTCCTCTCCCCCGGCAAGAAACTCTCCGAGCGTCTGGCCGACTACGACGACCAGCACGTACGCCGCCTTCGCCTGCTCCGCGTGCTACGCGATGTCGGCGCCGTCCCCGTCGGGGCGCTCAAGGCACTGGTCGACGCGACCCAGGACCGCACCGCGTCGGTGCACGACATGTTCGGCAAGGCCTGCGACGCGCTCCGCATCGAGACGACCGTCCCCGTGTCCCGGGGTGATCACACCCGCGAGCTCGCCGACCAGATCGTCGCCCAAGCGGGGTGGACCGAGGTCAGGGCCGATGCCCCCGAGCGCGACCATCTCGCTGGCATCATCGAGGTCATCCTCGACAGCGGTCTGCCGACCGACCCCGAGGGCGCGGCGACCTATCTTCCCCTCGTCGATGCGATCGCTGCCTACGAGCTCGGCCAGATCGACGACACCCAGGATCGCGAGGCGATGATGGAGCAGATGGTCGTGGGTCAGGTGGTCCTCGGCGAGTTCCTCCTCTGCCTGCGCCGGCTGGCCCACGAGCACCACAGTGCCCTGCGGTTCGCCGGGCGCCGCTGATCTACCCGATCCGGACGCGGAGCCGCTCGCGGGCGGGGATCCGCGGATAGGTGCTTCCACGCTCGACCACGCGCCAGGGAGCGGCGGCGAAGACCTCGACGGTTGCCGAGATCATCGCGATCGTCGACGGCTCACCGGGCACCGGTGTCCCTCGGCGGGGTCTCCCCCGCCCTGCGGCACCAGCTCGAACTCGTCGACCTCTCGGCCGAGGAACCGCTCGGTCGAGAACGTGTACGGCGCGGACCACGAGGCCGGGTCCAGGTTGGTCCTGGGGACGTCGAGGACGACCCGCTTCCCCCGCGGGACGATCTGGCCGTCCCAGTCGCCGTGCTGGCGCGCGATGCCGGCGAGCGCCGGGACGAACGGGAAGATGCGGCGTACCTCCTGGGTGAAGGCGTGGCGTCGCGCGGGATCCTCGGCGAGCATCGGGCGCAGCGCGGGTTCGTCGTCGAGGGTCTGGACGGCGAAGGTGCCGAGGTAGGCCACGGCGACCGCGGGCCGCAGTACGTTGAGCAGCTCGACCGCCGCCACCGGAACCGGCAGCAGCTCGCCCTCCGGGTCCCGCCAGGTGGCGATGGTCTCCACCGGCGTGGTGGGCTGGGTCGTGGCCGAGCGCGCCTCCCGGATGAGCCCTCGGGCCCAGCGGTCGGCCCACAGCCGGGCAGCCCACGCCGTCGCATAGGAGGGACCGGAGATACCGAACCCGTCGACGATCCCGGCCAGCCGACGCCCGACCTTGTCCGGGTGGCGCACCGAGATGCCGGCCCATGCCAGGACCGCGCGGGCGTAGACCTCGGACAGCAGGTGGAACACGCTCACCGTCTCCCCGTGGCGTTCCCGGATCGCTGTGCCGAGGTGGTGGCGTACGAGATCCTCGAGCGTCGAGGCAGCGGCATCGTCGAGCAGGCCGAGGAACTGCCCCTTGCGGTGTCGGTGCTCTTCACCGTCGAGTCCGTGGACCGCGCCACGGCCGAAGAGCAGGGTCGCCAGAGGTGGGGGCACCGCACCGGAGCGGCGGATGAGCCGAGGGTCGTAGAAGCGGCGTACGGAGGCAGGACCGCTCACGACGACGGCATCGTCCCCGAGGAGCTTGACGGGGCAGACCGGCGGGTCGCCGGCCCGCCGCCGAGCGTCGGGGATCGCGTGGTAGCCGTGCCGGAGCAGGTCCGCGGCGAGATCGTGGGACATCCGGTCGCCTCCCGTCAGGAGCCGCTGGTGACCCGGTCGCTCACACCCGTCACTCCGACCGAGTGGGCACAGTGGGCGCAGCAGAACATGTGCTCCTCGTTCTGCACCCCGTGCCCGAGGATGCGGGTGCCGCAGTTGACGCACACGGGCGCGATCACCGCCACAGCACACTCGATCGAGTCGAAGACGTGGTGCTCACCCGAAGCCGTCGTCACCTCGAAGCTCTCGTCGTAGTCGTTGCCGCACGTGACGCACTTACCCATGGTTCGGTCCTTTCCTTGCTTCGTCCCGGACTTCACGCCGGACGCCACGCGGCCCGGGCCTCGAAGGCCCGGGCCGCATGGTGTCTAGGTGAAGATGCTGACCCCACCAGGGCCGACCAACAGGCCGACGATGATGAGGACTGCTCCCCATAGGATCTGGCCGCGTACCAGGGCCAGGATGCCGCCGATAACCAGGACTGCCGCGATCAGCCAGAGAATTAGTGCCATGTGGATCTCACCTCGGTGTGTAGTTGTTGCGGGGGATGCTCACGAAGTCGCTCACGGGGATCACTCCTCATGACCTCTCGTTCGTGCAGCCCTGTCGGTACCCACATCCGCGCCCTCGCAAACCTCTCGATCCGGCAAACCCGTCAGCAGAGCGAGAACCTCTCCTCCGATCAGTGCGCGGCGACCCACCGGAGCACGTCGTCCCACTCATCGAGGAACCGCTCCAGGCCGTAGCGCCTTCTCGCGTGCCGGCGCCCGATGAGCCCGGCCTCCTCGGCGACGTCGGGATCCTTCATCAGGTGGCGTACGGCCGGGACGATCTCGTCGCGGCGGGTGGTGACGAACCCGGCCTCGTGCGGCACCGCGACCGGGGTCTCGGCCGTGGCCAGGGCGACCACCGGCATACCGAGGTGCATCGCCTCGATCAGCGAGAGGCCCAGCGAGCTCCAGCGGCTGAGATGGACGTAGACGCGACGCCGCGGGAGGTGGTCGTGCAGATCCTCCTGCGACAGGTCCTCGTACGTCCGCAGCCCCTCGCAGGAGGGCAGGCCTTCGACGCGCCGGCCGAAGACGTCGGCGCCGACACCCTCGGCCAGCGCCGGGATCAGGTCGGCGCCGACCGAGCGGCCGCGGCGTACCGGATCGTTGACGACCATTCCGGCGCGCTCGATGTCGCCGGCGTAGCGACGGCCCGGGTCGACGATGCCGTGCTCGATCACGGTGGTCGGAGTGCCGGTGCAGTCCCAGAGGAGGTCGTTGAAGCCGGTGACGTGCACGATCGGGACACCACCGCCCGCCATCGGGTGACGGGTGTCGGGGATCGCGCCGGCGGGAGTGCTGTGCTCCACGTAGACGGCGGGTAGGTCGCGACCCGGGCGCCGCCCGCCGAGCCACCGCTCGGCCAGCTCGACCTCGTGCGGTCGCTGCAGGACGACGACGTCGACCTCTTCGTCCGCGAGGGCCTCGCTGCTCACCTCGCGGGCCGCCGACGGCCACTCCCCCGTGCTGGCGCGGCCGAGACCGTCGGGGCCGTGGTCGGCGGTCGTCGGGAGGAGATAGTCGTGGCGACCGTGCACGAACGCCCTCGTCCAGGAGTCGTGCACGTGCCAGATCAGAATTCTCATTCCCTCTCGGTGCCCGGGAGCCCCTGTGGTGATGCGGCGAATCAGGACAAGTTCCGAGGTCAGCGCACCGGCTCTGCGTCCGTTGCCGCCGTCGGGCTCGTCTCCTCGCGCCATCGCGCCGTCCGCTTGAGCCCCTCCTCGAGCGGCATCTCCGGCTCCCAGCCGAGCAGCACCCGCGCGCGGGTCAGGTCCGGGCGGCGTACGTGCGGGGCGTCCGTCGGCAGCGCTACATGGTGGATCCGCGACTCGGACCCGGTCAGCTCGATGATCATCCGGGCCAGCTCGAGCATCGTGACCTCGTGGTCGTTGCCGATGTTGACGGGTCCCGCCACGTCGGCGCAGGCGAGCCGCAGGAGTCCCTCGACGGTGTCCTCGACCCAGCACAGCGACCGGGTCTGCGAGCCGTCTCCGGCGACCGTCAGCGGGGCCCCGCCCAAGGCCTGGTCGAGGAAGGCCGGCACGACCCGGCCGTCGTCGCGACTCATCCGCGGGCCGTAGGTGCTGAAGAGACGCGCCACCGCGACGTCGACACCTCGCTCGCGGGCATAGGCCATCGTGGTCGCCTCCGCGAACCGCTGGCCCTCGTAGTAGACGCTGCGTACGCCGATCGGGTTGACGTGTCCCCAGTCCTCCTCGCGCTGGGGGTGCTCCTCGGGCTCCCCGTAGACCTCGGAGGTGGAGGTGAGCACGAACCTGGCGTTGTGGCGGGCGGCCAGCTCGAGTGCGTTGACCGTACCCTCGCTCGCCGCTCGTAGCGTCTCGAGAGGCAGCCGCTCGTAGTGCACCGGAGAGGCGGGACAGGCCAGATGCATCACCAGGTCGACTCCACCCGGGTCGGGGGTCGAATCGCTGGCGTCGGCGATGGTGATCGCGAACCCCGGGCGGCCGAAGAGATGCTCGATCTTGTCGGCCGAGCCGGTGAGCAGGTTGTCGACGATCCACACCTGGGCCCCGGCGTCCAGGAGTCGCTCGCTCACCCATGAGCCGAGGAACCCGGCCCCGCCGGTGACCACCACCCGGGCGCCGCGCAATGACTCTTCCCAGGCGTCCATCGGTGTTCCTCCCAGGGCGTGTGTCCGTCTCGCTTGCACCGGTACCCGCGGCCACCCATCCCAGCCCGACCCTCCCGATTACCACCCGCAGGGGTGATTGCGCCCGCGAAGACGCACACCCACGGGGGTGAACCTTGCGGCGAAACCGTTGGGCGGCGGTCGTGTCCGGCACTACCTACACATGACGACGACAACTTTCGAGACAGACCTACCCCGGGCCGAGCGACAGCGTCTGACCTCAGAGCTGTTGGCGAAGGCACACACCGCGGAAGGTGAGGAGCAGGACCGGATCCTCGAGGAGGTGATCCTCCTCAACGCCGCGGTCGCCCGCTCGATCGCCCACCGCTACACCGGCCGTGGCATCCCCCGTGCGGACCTGGAGCAGGTGGCGTACATCGCCCTGGTCCGGGCCGCGAAGAGCTTCCACCCCGATCGTGCCGACGACTTCCTCACCTATGCGGTACCCACGATCCGTGGTGAGGTGAAGCGCTGGTTCCGTGACCACGGCTGGACGGTACGGCCGCCGCGACCCATCCAGGAGCTGCAGAGCACGCTGCTGCGGATCGGGTCCGAGCGCGGCAACCTGCCCACCTCCGAGCTGGCCGAGATCGCCCACGTGCCGGAGCAGAAGGTACGCGAGGCGCTCGATGCCCGCGGTTGCTTCACCCCCTCCTCGCTGGACGCTCCGCTGCGCCCCGGCGAGGCCCAGTCCTCGGCCGAGGCGACCATCGGCGACATGCTGCCGGGAGTCGACGGCGGACTCGCCGACTGCGAGACCCGTCTGGCCCTGGAGCAGGCGATTCACGTGCTGTGCCCGCGTGACCAGCTCGTGGTGAGGCTGCGCTTCATCGAGGACCGCAGCCAAGCAGAGATCGGCGAGGCCATCGGCGTCACCCAGACCCAGGTCTCCCGGATCCTGACCCGGATCATCGACGAGCTCCGTGCGCAGCTCGAAGGCGTAGGACTCGCCGCATGACCCGCACCCACGACGGGTACGGGACACGAAAGCCGACCCCGACACAAGGAGATCTGGCATGACGTACTCAACGATCACCGGCGAGCGCTCCAAGAACGCTCAGCGCTCGCTGTGGAACGGCACGACGCCCAAGACCAAGTGGCAGGAGTCGTCCTGGGGCAAGCGGCTCACGGCTGTCGCCGCCTTCGCGGTCCCGATCGTGATCACCGTCGCCACCACGGTCATCCGCAAGAAGGGCACCGAGGCACTGCTGCGAAAGGTCAAGGGAGGTAAGAAGAAGTGAGGACGAAGCGCCACCTCTTCACCTTCGCCCTGGGTGGGGTAGCCGGCTACGTCGTCGGCCGCTACCCCGCCGCCACGTACGAGAAGCTACGTGACGGAGCCGGCATCACCCTGGGTCTGGCCCGCGAGCGGATCGGCATCATGTCCGAGACCTTCCCGATCGGGCGGCCCGGCCACCACCGAGCCCCCACCAACCCGCCTCCCGACAACGCCGACGGTGTGTTCGAGCGGACCTCGACGGCGTACGTCTCTCGGCCGCATCCATAGATGGTTGCCGGCTCAGCACACAGCTGTGGGCCGCCGACCCGATCACGGGTCGGCGGCCCACAGGTCTCCGTAGAACGGAACTAGCGCCCAACCGCCTTCTCGAGCTCGGCCTTGCTCATCTTCGAACGCCCCTTGACGTTCTTGTCCTTGGCCTCTTCGTACAGCTGGGCCTTGGTCCGCCCGCCGGAGCCGCGGTGGCTGCGCAAGCCACCGCGGCGGCCTGAGGAGATGTCCTTGGTCGAGGTGCGGCTGCTTTCGCGGGACTCTCCCCCGCGGGCACGCTCCTTGTTCACCGTACGAGCCGCGATCTCCTCGGCGGTGTCCTCGTTCTCACCGCGCTCGAGCAGACCTTCCTTGATGTGCTCGTACTGTCGTTCTCGCTTCTTGCTCCAGGCACGTTGCGGCATCTCAGCTCCTCCTCCTTCTCGGCTGATCGAAGCGCTCCTCGTCATCGGCGACGCGCTTGTTCCGGCGGGCGTCGTAGAGCCAGGCGGCAACGCCGACCAGGACGACGATCACCCCGATCACGGTGAAGATGACGGCTTGGGTAGTCATACCCTCCGGTACCCCCTCGATGCGTCGGTTACGCGGCGACGGCGACCCGCATCCGGCGGAGGATCCGGGCCAGGGCGCGGGAGACCTGCGCCTGGGTGGCGCCGATCCGCTCGCCGATCTCGGCCTGAGAAAGACCGTCGACGAACCGCAGCTGCAGGATCATCAGGTCCGCCTCACGGAGATCGCCGACCGCCTCCGCGACCACGACTCGCGCCTCGGCGCGGTCGAAGCCCGGGTCGGCCTCCCCCATCTGCTCGAGCAGCTCGTCGTCTGCACCGTGCGGACGTACGCAGCGGGCCAGCTCGCGGAAGCAGTGGCGGATCTCGCCCTTGGCCATCGGCACGGCATAGCTCAGGAACTCGCCCTCGGCGGGGTCATAGCGGCGGGCTGCCTTCACCAGCCCCATGTGGGCGGCCTGGCGTAGGTCGTCGGCCTCGATGCCGCGGCCCGAGTAGCGGGCGGCAAGCGAGCGTGCCACCGGGAGGTGGCGTACGACCAGATCCTCCTGCTGAGGCGGAGGCAGCGGCGATGCATCCCGTGTCGTATCCATGACCCGAGTCTTTCGCGCGGACGTGCGAATGACACCTGCTCAGACGAGAAATGGCCCCCAGGGGTGAGCTCAACCCCCACAGCTCACTCACCCCTAGGGGTAGAACCGCGGTCCCGGGTCCGTTGCCGGGACCGCGGCACCGACAGCACCGACGTGGTGTCCACCCCCGTACACGTGGCCGGCGGCAGTCACCCAGACTGCTCTGTCGATACGCTATCGGTAACCATCCGTGCCGCCACCGATGCGCCCGACTCCATGGAATTCTCGTCGGGCGGCGCGAACCCGTGGGTGATCGCCCAGCTCACCGCCTGGCTGCGGGTGGTGACCTCGATCTTGCGGTAGGCCTGACGGATGTGGCTCTTGAGCGTGTTCACGCTCACCACGAGCTTGGCGGCGATCTCCTTGTTGGACAGCCCCTGGGTGATCAGCGCGAGCACCTCGACCTCACGGGTGCTGAGCCCGGCGAGCGTGCCCATCCGGTCCTCGTGCTCACCGATCGGCTCGCCGGCGGCGGTGAGCTCGATGCTGCGTACGAGCTCACCGGCGTGCACGCTCATGGACACCCAGGCATGGGCTCCCAGCGAGTAGGCCTGGGCCCGCAGATCGGGGCGCATGTCGCGGCTGAAGATCAGCACCTCGGCGTCGGTCTCGTGCAGCAGATGCTGCAGGTCGGACCCGTCACTCAGGTACAGGCCGAAGGTGTCGTAGAGGATCACGTCGACGCCCGGAGCCCGGCTGCGGACAGACGGAAGAGCGGTCACGACGACCCGGTCAGGAAAGTCCGCGAGCATGCTGATGATCCCGCGCATGACAACCTCCTGCGGGCTGACCACCGCGACCCGTAACACCCCCATCCTCATCACCCCTGAACCTTCTCAGATCGGTGGTCAGTTGGACAGGCGTATGGACAGAACACGCCGTGGGTACCTGGGATTATGTACACAAATTCGAGACAGGAGCAGCCCATGTCCCACGTGACCGAAGACCTCAAGAAGGCCTCCGAGCTACCCCAGGGCGACGTGGTCAGGATCCTGCTGCAGCAGCACGCCGGCATCCGGCAGCTCTGCGCCACGGTGGAGAACTCCGAAGGCCCGGCCAAGCGACAGGCGTTCGACGACCTCCGGGTCCTGCTCGCGGTGCACGAGACCGCCGAGCAGATCGTCGTCCACACGGTCACCTCGACCCATGGCGGCGAAACCCTCGCCAAGGCGCTCAACGCCGATGAGAAGGAGGCCACCGAGATGCTGGCCCGGCTCGAGGAGGTCGGCGTCGAGAGCCCCGAGTTCGACGAGACCTTCCCGATCTTCCAGATCGCGGTCGAGCAGCACGCCGAGGAGGAGGAGCGTGTCGAGTTCCCGCTGCTCCTCAGCACGATCGACGAGACGGCTCGCCACATGATGGGCAAGCGCCTGACCGCGACCGAGCTCATCGCACCGACCCACCCCCACCCCGGCTCCGCCGGATCGGTGCCCAAGCAGCTGGCCACCATGCCGTTCCACTCCATCGCGGACCGCGTCAAGGATGCGCTGAGCCGATCCTGACGTGGCCCGTGGCACAGTGGATGCTGAACGGCATCGACGACAGCATCGAAGTCTTCAGATGGGAGCAGAGAACATGGTCGAGAAGGAAACCAAGGACCCGGTGACCGGCGCTGACGAGAGCACCGAGTCTCCGATCCCCTTCCCCACCCCAGATCGGGTCGAGGAGGAAGGCACCGAGCGCGATCGCCAGGACGAGACCGAGGAAGAGACCTTTCCCGCCAGCGATCCGCAGTCCAGCTGGGCCGGCCCTGCGGACCCGCGGGACCGCTGAGCCTCAGGCCTTCCAGGCAGTGTGGCCAGGGTCGGCCGGACCCTCGACGCGGTATCGCAGGTGCGTCACCCGGTCGCCCTGGACCACCTCCGGATCGCTGAGCAGCACCGAGGATGCGTACGTCCCGAAGAACGGCTTTCCCCGCCCGATGAGCAACGGGGCGACATCGAGCTGGATCTCGTCCACCAGCCCGGCGGCCAGGGCCTGACCCGCCACCTCGCCGGCGCACAGGCCGATCGGAGTGCCACCGGCCAGCTCCTTCGCCTTGGCGATGCCCGCCTCGACCGAGGTCTCGAAGTGGTAGCTGGCGTCGGGATGCCACCCTTCGGGCTTGGGCCGGTGGCTGACGACCACCACATGATCGCCGGTCGGCGGCTTGCCTTCCCAGCCGTTGGTGATGTCGAAGAGATGGCGTCCGATCACCATCGTCGTCGAGGTCTCCCAGAAGTCGCGTACGTAGTCCCACGACGCCTTCGAGATCCGTCCGGCACCGCCGAGCACCTCGACGTCGCCGTTGCTGTACCAGTCGAACAGGTGCCCCGGCATGTCGTCCTCGTAGCCGATGAACCCGTCGACCGACACGACCGCCTGCATGATCACCGTCATCGTCCCCACCACTCTCCATTAGTCAACCGATTGGTTGACTACCAGGAAAGCTCGAAGCGGCGCCGCTTGTCAACCATCTAGTTGATAAACGGCGCCGCTCGGTTCTGATCCGAGCGCCTCAGACGAGGCCGCGGCGCTCCAGCAGCGGAGCGATCGGGGCAGGCCGGCCGCGCCACTCCGCATAGGACTCCAACGGGTCCCGAGTGCCGCCGATGCCGATCACGTAACGGACGTACGCTTCGCCGTTCTCCCTCGTCAGGCCACCGTTCTCCTTGAACCACGCGACCGTGTCGGCGTCGAGGACCTCAGACCAGATGTAGGAGTAGTAGGCCGAGGCGTAGCCGCCGAAGATGTGCTTGAAGTACGCCGTGTAGTAGCGGGGGCGCACCGCCGGGTTGTCGAGGCCGACCGCCGAGAGCGCGGCCGCCTCGAACTCCTCGACAGCCTCCGGCGAGGTCGGCACGTCGGCCGGACCGAGCTCGTGCCAGGCGAGGTCGATAAGCGCGGCGGCCAGGTACTCGGAGGTCGCGAACCCCTCGTTGAACGTGGCGGACGCCTCGAGCTTGCCGAGAACGTCGGCCGGGATCGGCTCACCGGTCTCGTGGTGCACGGCGTAGTTGGCGAGCACCTCGGGCCAGAGCATCCACATCTCGTTGACCTGGGACGGGTACTCGACGAAGTCGCGGTAGACCGACGTCGCCGCGAACCGCGGGTAGGTCGCCCGCGCCAGCAGCCCGTGGAGCGCGTGCCCGAACTCGTGGAAGAGTGTGTTGACCTGGTCGAACGTGAGCAGCGTCGGCTCCCCCGGCGCCGGCTTGGGCACGTTGAGGTTGTTGGTCACGACCGCCGACGGCTCACCCAGCAGCGTGTTGGCGGTGACGTAGGAGTTCATCCACGCGCCGCCCTTCTTCGAGTCCCGGGTGTAGAGGTCGAGCAGGAAGAGGCCGATCGGCTCGCCGTCGCGGGAGACCTCGAAGACGCGTACCTCGGGGTGGTAGCCCTGCAGGTCGGGGCGCTCATCGAAGGTCAGCCCGTAGAGCCGGCCGGCGGCGAAGAAGACGCCGTCGCGCAGCACCCGGTCGGCCTCGAACCACGGCCGCAGGACGGCCAGGTCGACGTCGTACTCCGAGACCCGGACCTTCTCCGCGTAGTAGGGCCAGTCCCAGGCTTCGATCGGTCCGCCCGCCGATGCCTCGAGCGCGGACTGCTCGGCCCGGGCGTTGCGAGCCGCCGGCGCCGCCAGCCGCTCCAGCATGTCGCGGACGGCCTTCGGGGTGCCGGCGGTGTTGTCGGCGGTCACCAGGCCGGCGTAGCTGTCGAACCCGAGCAGCTGCGCCTTCTCCGCCCGCAGCCGCAGCGCGTCGAGCGCGATGCCGCGGGTGTCGTTGGCGTTGCCGCGCGAGCCGCGGGCGAGCTGGGCCTCGAACAGCCGCTGGCGCAGTTCCCGGTTCTCCAGCACGGACAGGTAGGGGTGGGCGGTGAACAGGGTCAGCGTGATCAGGAACTTGCCCGCCAGTTCCCTGCCCTCGGCGGCCGCCGCGGCCGCGGAGATCTCCCCCGGGGTCAGCCCGGCGAGCTCCTCGACGGTGTCGACGACCACGGCGAGGTCGTTGGAGTCGGCCTGCGCCGCCTGCCCGAACGCCGCCTCCAGCCCGGAGATCTCCTGGTTGAGCTCCCGCAGGCGTGCCTTCTCCGCGGGCCCCAGCGCAGCGCCGGCGAGCACGAAGTCGCGGTGGTAGCGCTCGACCAGATAGCGGTCCTCGCCCTGCAGCTCGGCTCGCTTCTCGTAGACAGCGTTCACCCGGGCGAAGAGCGCATCGTCGAGAAGCAGCGCGTCGTGGTGGGCCGCCAGCCGTGGAGCGTACGCAGCATGGAGCTCGTCCAGATCGTCGTCGGAGTCCGCGGAGAGCAGCGAGAAGAAGATCCGCAGCACCCGGTCCAGCCGCTCCCCGGACCGCTCCAGGACGACCAGCGTGTTCTCGAACGTCGGCTCCTCGGCCGAGGCCGTGATCGCGGTCAGCGCGGCCAGCTGCTCGGCCATCCCCTGCTCGATCGCCGGGCCGTAGTCCTCGATCGAGATGTCCGCGAAACGGGGCAGGCGGTGGGGCAGGTCACTGGGCTCGAGTAGGGCGTCGATCACATCACGCACGCTATCTGACACAGGTCGGGGTCGGCGCCGCGATATCGGCTACCTTGACCCCATGGCCGATTTCGATGACCTGCTTGCCGCGAACCAGACCTACGCCGACACGTTCGACACCGGCGGCTTCGACGGCGTCGCCCACGCCGGAGTGGCGATCGTGACCTGCATGGACTCCCGCATCGAGCCGCTGGCCATGCTGGGACTGAGCCTCGGGGACGCCAAGATCTTCCGCAACCCCGGTGGCCGGGTGACCCCGCAGGCGATGGAGGCGCTGGTGCTCGGCGTGCACCTCCTCAACGTCAAGCGCATCCTGGTCGTGCCCCATACCCGCTGTGCGGTCGCCTCCAACACCGAGGCCGAGCTGCGCGCCAAGCTCTCCGAGTCCGCGGGCCAGGACGCGTCCTGGCTCGACCTGACCGTCGTCGTCGACGACCAGGCCCGCGCGCTCGCCGAGGATGTCGCCAAGGTGCGCTCGCACCCGTTCGTCCCCGAGGACGTCAAGGTCGGCGGGTTCATCTACGACGTCGACACGGGTCTGCTCAACCAGAAGATCTGAAAATCGGTACAAACCCCGATGCGCGCTCACCATGGGTGAGCCAGAGTTGGGGTCGTGACCGACGCAGACCGACTCGAGATCGCCGCCCAGGCGATCGACCTGCACAAGACCTACGGCAAGGGCGCCGCAGAGGTCCGTGCGCTCGACGGCGTGAGCCTGGACCTCTATGCGGGGCAGTTCACCGCGATCATGGGTCCATCAGGCTCGGGCAAGTCGACGCTGATGCACTGCCTGGCGGCGCTCGACAAGCCCACGACGGGTGAGGTGATCGTCGGCGGTCGCAAGCTCGGCAAGCTGCGCGACCGCCGCCTCACCTCGCTGCGGCGCGACAAGATCGGGTTCGTCTTCCAGGCGTTCAACCTGGTCCCGACGCTCACCGCGCAGGAGAACATCCTGCTGCCACTCTCGCTGGCCCGGAAGAAGCCGGACCCGGGGTGGTTCGACCAGGTCATCGACACCGTCGACCTGCGACCACGGCTCTCGCACAAGCCGAGCGAGCTCTCCGGCGGACAGCAGCAGCGGGTCGCCTGTGCCCGGGCGCTGGTCTCCAAGCCCGACATCGTCTTCGCCGACGAGCCGACCGGCAACCTCGACTCCACCTCGGCCGCCCAGGTGCTCGACTTCCTGCGCCACAGCGTCGACGACCTGGGCCAGACCATCGTCATGGTCTCCCACGACCCGGTCGCCGCCTCCTACTGCGACCGGGTGATCTTCCTGGCCGACGGCCGCATCGTCGACGAGCTGGCCAGGCCGAGCCGCGAGGAGATCCTGGCCCACATGGCCGACCTGCAGGCACGGGCGATGGGCCTGGACCCGATTCGCGAAGGCGCCTGAGGTGCTCCGGCTGACGCTGCGCAACCTCGCCGCGCACAAGGTGCGCCTGCTGATGTCGACGCTCGCGATCGTCCTGGGCGTGGCCTTCCTGGCCGGCGTACTCACCTTCTCGCACGGGCTCGACCGCACCTTCTCCGGCATCATCAACGGCTCCACGCCCGACGGCCAGGTACGCCCGACCAACAGCGCCAGCTCGGCCGAGGCCAGCCGCCCCGGCAGCGGCGGCGCGGCCACTCTGGGGCCGGCGGCCATCGAGAAGCTGCGTACGCTGCCGGAGGTCGCCCGCGCCGACGGCGTCGTCCAGGGCGCCGGGCTCTACGTGCTCGACTCCGACGACAAGCTGGTCAGCAGCTCGGGTGCGCCGACGCTGGCGTTCAACCGCACCGGAACCCCCAACCTGCTCGGCGAGCCGTCGCTCGAGCTCATCCGCGGGAGCTGGCCGACCGCGGACAAGGAGCTCGTCCTCGACGAGGCGACCGCGGAGAAGGCCGGTTACCAGGTGGGCGACTCCGTCACCCTGATCGCACCCCAGGGCGAGACCCGCCGCAAGGTCACCCTCACCGGCACCGCCTCCTTCAACGGCGGTGGCACCGCGGGCGCGCAGCTGCTGATCTTCAGCACGGCCGGTGCCCAGAGCCTGTTCACCGACGGCAAGGACGTCTACTCCGGGATCTCGTTGACCGCCGCCCCCGGCGTCTCCCAGAAGGAGCTCGTCGAGGCCGCGGAGACGGTGGTCCCGCAGGGGTTCGAGGCCGTCACCGGCGACAAGATGGTCGAGGAGTCCGAGGACGCGATCGGCGAGTTCCTCGACGTGATCTCGGTCTTCCTGATCGTCTTCGCGGTGATCGCGGTCATCGTCGGGGCCTTCATCATCGTCAACACCTTCTCCATCCTGATCGCGCAGCGCTCCCGCCAACTGGCGCTGCTCCGCGCCCTGGGGGCCTCCCGCCGCCAGGTCACCGCCTCGGTGCTCTTCGAGGCGCTGGTGATGTCGCTGATCGCGGCCACCATCGGCGTCCTCGCCGGCTGGGGGCTGGCCCACGCCCTGGCCGCCGTCTTCCGTCAGGCGGGTCTGGAGATCGCCTCCGACGTCCTCGTCCTCACCCCGCGTACCATCTGGATCTCCTACGTCGTGGGCGTCTGCGTCACGCTCGCCGCGGCCCTGCTCCCGTCTCGTCGGGCGGGCAAGGTCCCGCCGGTGGCGGCGATGCGCGAGGACACCCAGCCTCCGGCCAGATCCACCGTCCTGCGTACGTCGGTGGGGCTCGTCCTGCTGGCCGCCGGGCTCGCGATCGCCGCGGTGCCGCGGGTCGGGGCCCCGGAGATCACTCTCCCCGGCGGCTTCGAGGTGCCGACCAGCCCGGCGCTGTGGGTGGGCGTCGGCGCCGGGATCTCGATCCTCTCGGTCGCCTGGATCAGCGCGTTCCTGGGCCGCCCGGTGCTGGCGGCGCTGCGTACGGTCTCGGGGGCTGTCTTCGGGATGACCGGCAAGCTGGCCGGCCAGAACGCGATGCGCGACCCGCGGCGCACCGGCGCCACCGCGTCGGCGCTGATGATCGGCCTGGCGCTGGTCTCGCTGATCGGCGTGCTCGCCGCCTCGATGAACGCCTCGATCTCCGATGTGGTCGAGGAGCAGTTCAAGCCCGACCTGGTCGTGCAGAGCCCGACGTTCACCCCGTTCCCGACCTCGATCGGCGACGAGATGGAGAAGGTGGAGGGCGTCGCGACCGTCTCTCGTTCCCAGATCGCCCAGGCCGTCGTCGGCAAGGTGGACCTGCAGAACCCGAAGAAGAACGAGGTCGAGTTCCTCTTCGGCGTCGACGAGCACCTGTCACAGGTCTATGACCTCGAGGTGCTCGAGGGCAGCGAGGACGTCAAGCCCGGCCAGGTGCTGGTCACCGACGAGGCCGCGAAGGAGCACAAGTGGCAGCTCGGTGACCGCATCGACCTCACCTTCGTCAGCGGCCGCCAGCAGCGCCCGCAGATCAGCGGGATCATCGCCCGGACCCAGGTCACCGGCGACATCACGGTGCGCATCGAGGACCTGGTCGCGGCCAAGGTGCCGCGCGAGGACGCATCGCTGAGCATCATGCTCGCCCGCGGAGCCGACCAGGCCGTCGTCCACGACCGTCTCGACAAGCTCGTCGAGGACCGTCCTGTGGTCGCGGTGCAGGACAAGGAAGAGTTCGCCGAGTCGATCAAGGGGCAGGTCAACCAGCTGCTCTACATGATCTACGGCCTGCTCGCGCTGGCGATCGTGATCGCCGTGATCGGCATCGTCAACACCCTCGGCCTCAGTGTCATCGAGCGCACCCGCGAGATCGGGCTGCTGCGCGCCATCGGCCTCTCCCGCGGACAGCTGCGCCGGATGATCACCCTGGAGTCGGTGACGATCGCGGTCCTCGGCGCGGTGCTCGGGCTCGCACTCGGGGTGCTCTTCGGGGTGCTGCTGCGCGACGCGCTGCGCGACGACCTCACCAGCCTGTGGGTGCCGCTCGACCAGCTGGCCATCTTCATGGCGATCGCCGTCGTCGTCGGCGTCCTGGCCGCGCTCCTCCCGGCCATCCGCGCCGGGAGGGAAGACGTCCTCAAGGCGATCGCCTCGGAGTAGTGTGCCTCGGGTGAGCACCGAGCACTCCGTAGACCTGCCCGAACCCACTCTCCGCATCAAGGAGCCGGAGACGGCCGCGGTCGGACTCCCCGGCGTGGCCCACTCGATGGAGTACGCACTGCGCGAGATGGGCCCCAGGCGCAGCCTGCAGACGCTGCTCAAGGTCAACCAGGTCGGCGGCTTCGACTGCCCCTCGTGCGCCTGGCCGGACCCCGACCACCGCAAGGCGGCGGAGTTCTGCGAGAACGGTGCCAAGGCGGTGGCCTGGGAGGCGACCCGCAAGCGGGTCGACCGCGCCTTCTTCGCGGCCAACTCGATCGCCTCGCTCAATGAGCGCGACGACCACTGGCTGGAGTCGCAGGGCCGGCTGACCGAGCCGATGTACGTCGCCCCCGGCGAGACGCACTACTCCCCCATCACCTGGTCCGACGCGATCGCGCTGATCGCCGACCGGATGCGCGCGGCCGACCCCGACCGTTCGGTCTTCTACACCTCCGGCCGGGCGTCCAACGAGGCCGCGTTCGTCTACCAGCTGCTCGCCCGCCAGCTCGGCACCAACAACCTGCCCGACTGCTCCAACATGTGCCACGAGTCCAGCGGCACCGCGCTCGGCGAGGTGATCGGCATCGGCAAGGGCACGGTCACCTACGACGACCTCGCCGAACACTCCGACCTGATCTTCGTGGTCGGCCAGAACCCCGGCACCAACCACCCCCGGATGCTGACCGCGCTCGAGTCCGCCAAGGAGAACGGCGCCAAGGTCGTCTCGATCAACCCGTTGCGCGAGGCCGGGCTGGGGCGGTTCCGCAACCCCCAGACCGTACGCGGCGTCACCGGCGTCGGCACCCAGCTCGCCGACGTCCACGTCCCCGTGCAGGTCAACGGCGACCTGGCGCTGTTCGCCGGGATCAACAAACTGCTCGTCGAGCGCGACGCCATCGCGCACCCCTTCATCGAGGAGCACACCGACGGCTTCGAGGTCGCGGCGCAGGCGTGGGCAGCGATGGAGTGGGACGAGATCACCCGGCTCAGCGGCATCTCCCGCGAGGAGATCGAATCGCTGACCGACCTGGTCGAGTCCCGCGAGCGCGTCATCGTGTGCTGGGCGATGGGTCTGACCCAGCACAAGAACTCGGTCGCCACGATCCGCGAGATCGCCTCGTTCCTGCTGCTGCGCGGCAACATCGGCAAGCCCGGCGCGGGCGCCTGCCCGGTCCGCGGCCACTCCAACGTGCAGGGCGACCGCACGATGGGCATCTGGGAGAAGCCGCCGGCGTGGTTCCTCGACGCGGTCGGTGCCGAGTTCGGCATCACGCCGCCCCGTGAGGAAGGCTTCGACGTGGTCGCCGCGATCGAGGCGATGCGCGACGGCGCCGTCGACGTCTTCCTCGCTCTGGGCGGCAACTTCGCCGCCGCGACCCCCGACACCGCCGTCACCACGGCCGCGCTGGCCAACGTCGGCCTCACCGTCCAGATCTCGACCAAGCTCAACCGCAGCCACCTCCACCACGGCCGCGAGGGTCTGATCCTGCCCTGCCTGGGCCGCACCGAGCGCGACGAGACCGGCGGCCGCGAGCAGTACGTCACCGTCGAGGACTCGATGGGTATGGTCCACGCCTCTCACGGCCGGCTGCTTCCGGGCTCGAAGGAGCTGCGCAGCGAGGTCGGCATCGTCTGCGCCATCGGCGAGGCGCTCTTCGGCTCGGACAACGGCGTCGACTGGGCGACGATGGGCTCGGACTACTCCCGGATCCGCTGGCACATCTCCGCGGTGATCCCCGGGTTCGAGGACTTCGAGACCCGGCTGAAGGCCCCCGGCGGCTTCGCCCTGCCCAACGGCCCCCGCGACTCACGCACCTTCAACACCACGACCGGCCGGGCCCGGATCACCGCCAACCCGCTGACCGCGGTCTCGGCTCCCCCGGGCCACCTGCTGCTCCAGACCCTGCGCTCCCACGACCAGTTCAACACCACGGTCTACGGCTACAACGACCGCTACCGCGGCATCAAGGGCGGGCGCCACGTCGTCTTCGTCAACCCCGAGGACCTCCGCGAGCTCGGCATCGCGGATGGCGGCACCGTCGACATCGTCTCGGTCTGGACCGACGGCGAACGCCGGGCCGAGGGCTTCCGCGTCGTCGCCTACGCCACCCCTCGCGGCTCCGCCGCGGCGTACTTCCCGGAGACGAACGTCCTCATCCCGCTCGACTCCTACGCCGACGGCAGCCGCACCCCGACCTCGAAGTCGGTCGTGGTCCGCCTCGACCCGCGCCGAGTCGGCTCGTCCTGACCTGAAATCCGGTCGAGTCGGCTCATCCTGACCGCAATCCCTGCCGAGTCGGCGCGTCATGACGCGCCGACTCGACAGGTTGTGGGGCGTCGGAATTACTTTGCCGGGGCCGGTGTTGATGCCTAACGTGATGAGCATGTTCCGCGTGGTTTCCGAGCACCACCTGTCAGGCACGAGCCTGACGGGCGCTCCCACGTGGGCACCGTCAGTCGATTGCACCGGCGCGCGAAGCTGACCCTCCTCCTGCTCTGCAGGACCCGCGGAGGAGGGTGGCCCGCACCGGCCCCCTCATCGCGGTGACAGCGCTGTGAGGGCTTGCCGGAGGGTCCTGGCTCACCCCGAAATCTTCTGACACACAAAGGAACTCTCATGGCCAAGGGCCAGTTCGTGCGGACCAAGCCGCACCTCAACATCGGGACGATGGGTCACGTCGACCACGGCAAGACCACTCTGACCGCCGCGATCACCAAGGTGCTCGCGGAGCGCGACCCGAGCGTGAACCGCTTCATCGCCTTCGATGGCATCGACCGTGCTCCGGAGGAGCTGCAGCGCGGGATCACGATCAACATCTCGCACGTCGAGTACGAGACCGCGACCCGGCACTACGCGCACGTCGACATGCCCGGGCACGCCGACTACGTGAAGAACATGATCACCGGCGCCGCCCAGGTGGACGCCGCGATCCTGGTCGTCTCCGCGCAGGACGGCGCCATGCCGCAGACGCGCGAGCACGTGCTGCTCGCGCGCCGGGTGGGCGTGCCGTACCTGGTGGTGGCGCTCAACAAGGCCGACACCGTCGACGACCCGGAGCTGCTCGACCTGGTCGAGCTGGAGGTCCGTGACCTCCTCTCCGAGTACGGGTTCCCCGGCGACGACGTACCTGTCGTCCGGGTCTCCGGACTGAAGGCGCTGGAGGGCGACCCGGAGTGGACCGCCGCGATCGGTGACCTGCTCGACGCGATCGACGGCTACGTGCCGGTGCCGGAGCGCGAGCTCGGCGAGCCGTTCCTGATGCCGATCGAGAACGTCGTCACCATCACCGGCCGCGGGACGGTGGTCACCGGTGCCGTCGAGCGCGGGTCGCTGAAGGTCGGCGACGCGGTCGAGGTCGTGGGCCTCGGCGCGACGATCACCAGCACGGCGATCGGGCTCGAGACGTTCGGCAAGTCGCTGGAGTCCGCGGACGCGGGCGACAACGCGGCGGTGCTGCTGCGTGGCGTCAAGCGCGACGAGGTCCGTCGCGGCCAGGTGGTGGCGCTGCCGGGCAGCGTACGGCCGCACCGGAAGTTCCGGGCGAACCTGCACGCGCTGTCCACCGCCGAGGGTGGCCGGCACACGCCGTTCGCCGCGGACTACCGGCCGCAGTTCTACTTCCGGACCACGGACGTGCCCGGCGGGATCGACCTGGGTGAGATCGCCCTGGTCACGCCCGGCGACACGATCGAGCTCGGGGTGGAGCTGGAGAAGCCGATCGCGATGAACGTCGGACTCGGGTTCGCGGTCCGCGAAGGCGGTCACACCGTCGCCGCCGGCACCGTGACCGAGCTTCTCGACTGAGCTGCTCGACGAGATGGGACGGCCCTCACCTGGTGGGGGCCGTCTCCCATTTCTCAGTCGCGGGGGCGCCACCGCTTCCACAGCGCCTCGCCCTCGGCACGGACCTTCCCGTCCCACTCCAGCCGCACCAGCGAGGTGATCTGGTCCTCGCTGGCGTCCTTGGTGGACGCGATCAGCGTGACCGGCTCCCGGAGCGGGGCCGGCCGCCGGTAGCGTACGTCGATCCCTGCGGTGACGTAGGCCAGCGACTCCCCCTCGGCAGGCATCCAGCCGTTGAGGAAGGCCTCCTGGTGCACCGCGGCGGCGCTGTGGCAGTCGAGGACGGTCGCGATGATCCCGCCGTTGAGGAACCCGCCGCCGTTGTCGTGCTGCGGCCACGGCTGGAAGGTCGCGGTCACGCTACCGTCCAGCTGCGGATAGCTCTTCAGCCGGAGCCCCTCGGCGTTGGCCGGCCCGCACCCGAAGCAGGTCATCGTCGGCCACCACTCGTCCTGCAACGCGATCATCTTCACCGCGCCACCATAACCACGATCAGCCGATCCCGGTCCGGAAGCCCTCGCGCCAGGTGGCGTACGACGGCGTCCAGCCGAGCTCCCGCTTGGCCTTGGCGTTCGAGGAGCCGCGCACGGAGGTCATCAGCGCGACCCCGAACTCGCCGATCAGCGGCCGGGCGAGCCAGGCCGGCAGCCGCATCGGGTTCCTGCCGCCGACCTCCTCGGCGAGGAGCGGGATCCACTGGTTCACCGGAGCCGGCTCGTCGTCGACGATGTTGTAGATGCCCGGCGCACCCCGGTCGAGGGCCGCGACGGTCGCGGAGGCCACGTCGTCGATGTGGACGAACGACCACACCCCGGTGCCACCGCCGACCACCGGCATCTTGCCCTTGCGCAGCATCTCACCGAGCGCTCCCTCGCGGGAGGTGGCGTTGCCGGGGCCGTAGAAGTTGCCGTAGCGGAGCACGACGCCTTCGAGGTCGGTCGCCGCGGTGACCGCGGACTCCAGGTGACGGATCGCCGCCAGGGTGCCGCGCGCCTCCTTGCCGGGGTCGACGATGAGCGGGGCGGTCTCGTCCTTGACCCAGCCGCCGGTGCGCTCGTAGGTCCAGCCGCCGCCAAAGCTCTGCGCGACGAACCGCCGCACCCCGGCCGCCCGGGACGCCGCCAGCAGGTGGTCGGTGCCCTCGGTACGCAGCCGGTTGGTCATCGCGAAGTCCTGGTCCCACTTCTTCAGGTTCCCGCTGAGCCCGCCCAGCGCGGTGAGCTGGTGCACGACCACCTCGGGCGCCGCCTTGGCGACGGCGTCGTGGACGCTCTGCGCGTCCAGCGGGTCCATCACGATCCCGGTCGCACCCATGCCGGCCAGGGTCTCGCACCCGGCCTCGTGCCGGGTCGAGCCGTAGACCTCGTGTCCGGCAGCCACCAGAAGCGGCACCATCCTGACGCCGACCGCCCCGGTTCCGCCTGCGATGAAGATACGCATCGTTCTGTTCCTTTCGTCGTTGTTGACCCCACCGACGAAACAACCTGCGCTCCTGTGACAGCTGGCGTAAGGTCCTGCACTCGTGGACCTCGCAACCGCCCATGACGGGCTCCGCCCGCTGATGTTCTCGATCGCCTACCGGATGCTCGGCAGCGTCGCCGAGGCGGAGGACGTCGTGCAGGAGGCGTTCCTACGGATGCATCGCAGCAGCGAGGAGGTCGACAACCTCGATGCGTACGCCACCACGGTGACCACCCGGATCGCCATCGACACCCTGCGCTCGGCCCGCCACCGCCGTGAGCAGTACGTCGGGCCGTGGCTGCCCGAGCCGATCCTCGTCTCCGACGAGGACCCGAGCCACCGCCTCGAGCTCGACGAGACCGTCAGCACCGCGTTCCTGGTCCTGCTGGAGTCACTCACGCCGGTCGAGCGCGCCGTGTTCGTGCTACGTGAGGTGCTGGGCTACGACTACGAGGACATCGCCCCCGTCGTCGACAAGAGCGCGACCAACTGCCGCCAGATCTTCACCCGTGCCCGCAAGCGGATCGCCGACGGCACGCCGCGGTTCGACCCGTCCCGCGAGCGCCGCGACCAGCTCGCCTCCCAGTTCGTCGCCGCGCTCTCCGCGAGCGACATCGCCGGCCTGGAACGCCTCCTCGCCGACGACGTCGTCTTCGTCGCCGACGGCGGTGGCCGGGCTCCCGCCATCCAGAAGCCGATGCTGGGCGCCGTCGCCGTCGCCCGCTTCCTGCTCGGGCTCATGCGTCAGGGCGAGCGCTTCGGCGTACGTCTGGAGCTCTCGCACGCCAACGGTCAGCCGGCGATGCTCACCCGCGGCGCCGACGGCGCCCTGCTCGGGGTCATCGCCCTCGACGTTGACGGCGGCCGGATCGTACGCATGCACAACGTCCTCAACCCCGACAAGCTCGGTCACCTGGGTGAGGTCGGCGACCTCTTCGCCCTGCTGGCCGAGCGCTGACCGAGCGTCAGCGTCCAGGCTCTACCCGTCCAAGAACGTACGCAGCGACTGGTCGACCAGCGGCCGCCCCAGCGTCCCCTCCGCCAGCGCGTCACGCAGCGCGGTGACCGAGTCGAGATCGGCGACGAGTGTCACCAGCTCGTCGACCTCCTCGCCGATCTCGGCGGGTGTGGTGGCCGCGACCGGCCGGTCGAGCAGCAGCGGGCAGTCGACCGGGCCGCCCTCCGGCTCCGGGTGGCCCAGGGCGGCGACCCAGCAGCCGATCTCATAGCGCAGCGGCGCGCTCGGCCCGGCGCCCTGGGCGCGCAGGTCGACGTACCAGACGATGTCGTCGGTCTTGGGGTCGCCGAGCCGGTGATGGCCCTTGCGCAGTGGCATGCCGCCCGTCTTGAACGCCTTGGTCGCCGCGGTCCGGGCTGCCTTCTGGTCCATCGCTGAGGTCACGGCCCTAGAAGTCGAGGTCGGTCTCGGAGAGCTGACCGCCCCCGGCGACGATGAACTCCTTGCGCGGAGCGACCTCGGATCCCATCAGCAGATCGAAGACCGCCGCGGCCTCGTCGGCATCGTCCAGCGTCAGCCGGCGAAGCGTCCGGTGGCGCGGGTCCATGGTGGTCTCGGCCAGCTGGTCGGCGTCCATCTCACCCAGACCCTTGTAGCGCTGCACCGGGTCCTTCCAGGTGATGTTCTTCTTCTTCAGCTCGGCGAGCTTCCGCTGCAGCTCCGGGTCGGAGTAGGTGTAGATGTACTTCTCCATCCCCTTCTTGGGGTTGGAGATCTCGATCCGGTGCAGCGGCGGGACCGCGGTGTAGACCTTGCCGGCGGCGATCAGCTCGGGCATGTACTTGAAGAACAGGGTCGCCAGCAGCGTACGGATGTGGGCGCCGTCGGAGTCGGCGTCGGCCATGAAGATGATCTTGCCGTAGCGCGCCGCGTCCAGGTCGAAGCTGCGACCTGTGCCGGTCCCGACCACCTGGATGATCGAGGAGCACTCGGCGTTCTTCAGCATGTCGCCGACCGAGGCCTTCTGGACGTTGAGGATCTTGCCGCGGATCGGCAGCAGCGCCTGGAACTCCGAGTTGCGGGCCACCTTCGCGGTGCCGAGCGCGGAGTCACCCTCGACGATGAACAGCTCCGCCCGGTCGTCGGTGGTGCGGCAGTCGGCGAGCTTGGACGGCAGCGCAGAAGACTCCAGCGCGTTCTTGCGCCGCTGGTTCTCCTTCTGCTGACGCAGCGAGAGCCGGGTCTTGGAGGCGGCGTACACCTTCTCCATCACCAGCTTGGCCTGCTGCTTCTGCGCCCCGCGCGACTCGGTGAGGAACGTCTTCATCTCCGCGGCCACGACCTTGCGCACCACGCTGCGGGCAGCCGGGGTGCCGAGGATCTCCTTCGTCTGGCCCTCGAACTGCGGCTCGGCCAGACGCACCGTCACCACCGCGGTCAGACCCTCGAGGATGTCTTCCTTGACGATGTCCTTGTCATTGACCTTGAGCACCTTGGTGGCGCGCATGGCGTCGTTGAACGTCTTGGTCAGCGCGTTCTCGAAGCCGCTGACGTGGGTGCCGCCCTTCGGGGTGGCGATCACGTTGACGAAGGAGCGGATCTCGTTGTCGTAGCCGCTGCCCCACCGCACCGCGATGTCGACGCCGAGCTCGCGCTCGACGTCCTGCGGCGTCATGTGGCCGGCGTCGTCGAGCATCGGCACGGTCTCGGTGAAGGTGTCCGAACCCTGCAGGCGGAGTACGCCACTGACCGGCTCGTCCTTGGCCAGGAAGTCGACGAACTCAGCGATGCCGCCGTCGTGGCGGAACTTCTCCTCGACCGGGTCATCGCCGGACAGGTCGCGGATGACCAGCTCGAGCCCGGGCACGATGAAGCTCGTCTGCCGGGCCCGGCCGAGCAGGCCCTCGAGCTCGAAGCGGGCGTCCTTGGTGAAGATCTGCCGGTCGGGCCAGAACCTGACCCTGGTGCCGGTCTTGCCCTTGGCGACTCGCTTGCCCTTGCGGGTCAGGCCGCTCTGCGGTGTGAAGGCGGCCGTCGGGCCGTCGCCGTCGAACACCCCGGGCACACCCCGGCGGAACGACATCCCCTGCTGGGCCGGCGAGCGGTCCACGTCGATGTCCATGCGACTCGAGAGCGCGTTGACGACCGAGAGGCCGACACCGTGCAGACCGCCGGTCGCGTTGTAGGAGCCACCACCGAACTTGCCGCCCGCGTGCAGCTTGGTCGCGACCACCTCGACGCCCGGGAGCCCGGTGCGGGGCTCCTTGTCGGTCGGGATGCCACGGCCGTCGTCGTAGACCTCGACCGAGCCGTCGGGGTGCATCGTCACCTCGACGTGGCCGGCGACTCCTGCCAGCGCCTCGTCGACGCCGTTGTCGATGATCTCCCACAGGCAGTGCATGAGGCCGCGGGTATCGGTCGAGCCGATGTACATACCGGGACGCTTGCGCACCGCCTCCAAGCCCTCGAGGACGAGGAGGTGCGCGGCGTTGTAGGTGTTGTCAGAGATGATCGGCTCCTGCGTAACTGCGTGGTACCCGGGGTACTGCGTGGGGGTGTTTCCTGGAAGAAATCTACCGTGCGACACGCCCGGGTCTCACGCAGGCACGCGGCAACCGCCCACGCGCCATCGGGCGGCACACGTACGTCGTGATCGGTCCGTTACGTGGAACTTGCGGGTTTCGATGCACGAAATGGTCAGTCGACAGGTAAGAATGTCTGTCACGGACAGCGATGTCCCGCGGGGTAGGTCCGACCCGGATCCCCAACCCGGAGCGACAACTGCAAGGATTAGAGGTGCGGCGGCGGTAAGAGTCCACGAGGAAACGCTAGCGATCTAGGGAATCTTCTAAGACTCACGTACGTTATCCCGGCGCAATCATGATTCAGAAATGAGGCCGATGTGACCACTGCCGTTGCCACCAGCTCGCCGCTCACGTCCGAGGACCGTTGCGACCGGTGCGGAGCGCAGGCCTACGTACGCGCGGAGCTCCACTCCGGCGGCGAACTGCTGTTCTGCGCCCACCACGCCCGCGAGCACGGTGAGAAGCTCAAGGAGATCGCGAGCTCGATCACCGACGAGACCCACAAGCTCACCGAGAAGAACTGACCCCACCCACCGACTCCCCGAAGGCCCGGACCACGACGGTCCGGGCCTTCGGCGTCTGCGGGGTGCCACAGGGCTAGGGTTCGCTCCGTGAGTCTCGTCGAAGTTCTCGTCGCGCTGGCCATCGCCTTCGGCATCGCCGGCATCATCGTCCCTGTCCTCCCCGGCGGAGCGCTGCTCGTCGCCGCCGCGATCCTCGGCTGGGCCATCTGGCTGGGAGAGTCCACCGGGTGGGTGATCTTCGGCATCTCGGCCGCCTTCATCGCCATCGGGCTGATCACCAAGTACGCCATCCCCGGCAAGCGCCTCAAGGACTCCGGGATGCCGCTGTCCACCCAGATCGTCGGCGCGGTCCTGGCCATCATCGGCTTCTTCGTGATCCCCGTCGTCGGCATCTTCGTCGGCTTCCCCGTCGGCGTCTTCCTCGCCGAGCTCCGCCGCCACGGCGGTGACGCAGGTGCCGCCTGGACCTCCACCTGGACCGCCCTGAAGGCGATGGGCCTGTTCATCCTGATCGACGCCACCGCCGCCACCTTCGCCACCATCACCTGGGTCGTGGGGCTCGTCATCACCCCGTAGTCGCCGGTTCGGGATACCCGGTCAACCGGGTATCCCTGCACTTCTCAGGCGCTGCAATGCCCGAGAAGTGCAGGAAATGGCGAACGCCCTCCCAGAAGTCCGGGAAGGCGTTCGAGGAGATCTTAGCCAGATTCAGTCGAGATAGTCGCGCATTAGGGACGAACGAACGCTGTAGGTGTCGTGCTCACCAGCCATCGCGGGCCAAGCGCTGTGGGCCGGAATATCACCGACTGACAATAGCGGCCCCGGCAGGTGTTGCAGCACCCGACCAGGGCCTAGGCACTCAACCTGAGAGAGCAGGTCCAGCACCGTGACCACATCTTCTACTAGCGCCGCACGGCCGCGCGAGGTCAACTGATGAGCGGGGAAGAGTCGGTCAACCCGCACGTCTTCCAGGTCGAGCCTTACGGCCGGCTGCTCCGACGCTACCGCTGGCGCTGCTCGTGTGGCGCGACCGGTAGCGGTTTCATCATGAAGACCAGCGCGGTCTTCTACGGCGACACCCACGCACTGCAGTCCGACCAAGTAACCCAGAGAGGTAGAACCATGACCAACACCATCGAGGAGGAGGCGCGGACCACGAGTTGGCGCGTCACCCGCAGCATCTCCAGCCGGTTCGACAACATCGAGGACCCGGCGGCCGAGGAGAAGGCATGGGCCGACTTCGGCTGCCGCATGCTGATGCACCTGTGCCAGAACCCCGACGAGTTCAACATCGCCCACCTCGACCTGCTTGCCCAGGCTCTCGGCGTGAAGCCGTCGGAGCTTGTCAAGGACGCCGAAGAGGACATCCGATGAGCGCCGCAGTCGCTGCCCGAGCGCTCTCGGCCTGCCCGTCCTGGTGTGAGGAGCCTGCCGGGCACCGGGACATCGACGAGGACGAGTTCGAGGACCCGACCGTGCGCACGCATAGGGGACAGCTCGGGCTGTTCGAGATCGCCATCACTGAAGGGCACTCGGACCTGACCATCGCGAGGTACCGCCGTGAGTACGGAGCGGAAAAGGTGGCCGAACTGACGGCGCCGACCGTCGACCTCTTCCTTGAGTCGAGGGGCCGTGACATCGAGGGTCCGGCGGCACTCCGCCAGCTCGCCGAGGACGCGCTCAAGGCCGCCGAGTGGCTCGAGTCGCAGTAGTAGCGCGCAAGAGGACCAGCAGCCCCGGGCATCTCGTCCGGGGCTGCTGTCGTTCCACCTAGAGGGCTCGGCGCCTCAGCGGGGCGACCGTCTCCCACTCGAGCGCAGAGTAGGTCCGCACGTCCTCACCGTCAGTGATCGTCAGTGCGCCGACGTCGTCCACCGAGCAGACAACTAGGTCGAGGTACTTCTTCTCGGTTCCGTCGGGGAAGGTCACCATGAACGCCATGCTCTGAGCATGGCATGACCGAGCGTCCACCCGTTTGCCTGTCAGCTGCCCCTCTTGCTCCGGGTCCGGGAACGGGACCCCGAGGAGACGGCCTTGCGGGCGCCGTTCTTGTCGCGGGAGCGGTTGGCGTCCTTGTGGTTGCGGTTGATGGCCTTCTCGAGGCCGGCGACCCTCTTGTCCATGCGTCGGAGCACACTCGTTGCTGCGCGCTGCTCGTCGGCGTAGATGGAAGAGGTCGAGTTCGCGGCCGAGGCGGTGGCGCGGGTGGCCTGCAGGAACAGGCTCTGGCTGTGGAGCATCCCGCCCTTGGACTGGCGGTTGAACATCTGCGCGGCCGCGAGCGGGTCCTCGGAGCGCAGTACCTCGGCGATGAACGCATCCCCAGCGCCGTTCTTGCGCAGGTTCGCGATTGTCCGCGAGAGGAGCCGAGAGTTGTCTCGCTGCTTGGCCCACTGCTGCTGGGCGAAGGCGGCGGTGCCGCTCATGCCCGCACCGGAGAACGGGTTCGACGAGCCGCCGGAGAGCCAGTCCAGCTTGAGGGAGTTCGAGACGTCCGACCTGAGCTCGGAGCGCTTGTTGTTCCAGAAGTCGAGGCGGTCGCGCTGGCGGTCGACCGCCTTCTCCAGGCGGCCCAGCGAGCGCTCCAGGGACTTCGTCGGCGAGCCCTGCACCGTTCCGCCGTTGGCGTAGGCAGGGATCCCGACCGTTCCGCCGTTGGCGTAGGCAGGGATACGGCCGGCGGCGCGGTCGGCGCGAAACTGGTCGGCCTGGCCGTAGCGGTTGGAGATGATCTCCTCGCCAGGTGCAGCGTGGATGAAGACCTTGTCTCCGTACGGGTAGCGAGCCCCGAGGATGGTGCCGCCGTCAGCCATGTCTGGCCAGTTCCCCTTGGCGATGCTGGACTGCTTGCCCGACATGTAGATCGACTTCTGCAGGGTCGTGACCGTGACGGTCTTCCCCTGCAGCGAGTTGATGACCGCCTGCACCGCGCGGACGTTGGAGACCGCCTGAGAGATGTCCACGGTGATCTGCTTCGGGGGCACTCGGGTGTTGACGTAGTTCTGAATGGCGGCCTGGCCACGGCGCCATGCGGCGTTCGCGCGGGCGATCTCGGCATCGGTCGCGTTGGCGAGCTGCGCCATGCGGCGAGCGCCGGCCGGTCCCGCCTCGTTGAGGGAGGCAATCAGCCCGTTGTCGAGGCCGCGGCGTGCAGCACGCTGTGCATTCGCCCCGAAGCGCTCGAGGTCGCGGGCTGACTTCTCCATCTCGGCCAGCCATCCGCCGAGAGAGACCTTCGCGTCATCGAGGGACTTGCCGAGGCCGACGAACTGGCGGCCGGTGGCACGGGCGGCGTTGCGCTCGGCCTCGATGGCAGCCGCTGCCTCGCGGGCTGCGGCGGCATAGCGCGTTGTGGAGTCGGCGGCTGCGTCCTTGGCTGGCTTCTCCAGCTGGAACTCCTTGCGCCCCTCGGCCGACTGCTTCGCCACGCCGTCGATGGCGCCCATGGCGCGCTCGGCCTCGGTCGCCATGAAGTTCCAGCCGTAGGCCGAGTTGGTGAACTCCGGGTTGGCAGCGACCATCTCGGCGCGGAACCGCTCCCAGGTCTCCCCGCCGACCAGTGCGGCGTTGGTCATCTCCTGGATGCTGACCCCGGCGTCCTTGAAGATCTGGAGCTGCTCGGCGCTGAGCGCGTCCAGGGCCATGGCGTGGTTGGTCTGGGTGAGTGCGCCGGTCTGCTGATCGAGAGCGGCGGCGAAGTCGGAGGCCGACTGCTTGGCCGAGTCCTGGGCGGCCTTGAAGTCGAGCAGCAGCCCGACGCCAACGCCCGCAGCAGCGCCCCAGGGGCCGGCCATGGTCCCGGCAAGGCCGAGCATGGCGGTGTTCTGCAGGCCGATGCCCTGGGCGGCCCCCGAGGCAGCGACGCCGACCGCACCGACGCCGGCGGCACCCTTGCCGATGGTGGCCATGTTGGACTTGAGCCGGCCGGTCGCGGCGGCCATCTTCTTGGACTCGCGCTCGCTCGCTGCGCCCGCAGTGGCCCAGGTGGTCGCCACGGTCCCCAGGTCGGCGCGCATCTGGCCGAAGGAGGCGCTCATCCCGCCGACTGCCGGGCCGAAGCGGCCCATGATGGCCGTGCTGGCGGCGGCCGCCTTGTTGAAGGCCAGGAATCCCAGGGCCGCGGTGGTCAGGGCGGGACCGATCGGAGAGTCGGCAATCGCGGTGAAGACGTTGAGCGCCGCGGTCAGCGCGGGCAGTACGACCGAGCCCCACGGCGCGATGGCCTGGACCAGTGCCACGGAGGCTTCGCCGAGAGCTACGAAGAACTCGGTGGCCTGGGGTCCGACCTGGCGCACGTAGTCGATGAAGCCCTCGAACCTGCTCGAGTCGGCCGACCAAGCTGCGAACGCACGGGAGGCTTCCAGCATCCCCGAGGCGAAGTCACGCGACAGGGGCGCGAACGCTGCCATCAGGTTGCCGAAGCCGAGCGCGACGTTGCCGGCCGACCGCGCGAACTCGTCGAAGATGGGCGCGGCGTCGCGCTGCAGGAAGGCGAAGAACGAGTCCCACTCCGGGCCGCCCAGCGCAGCGCCGGCGTCGGCGGACAGGTTGCCGAGGCGGGCGGAGAACTCGGCCACGAGCGACTCAGCGCGCGGCATGATGCCCAGCAGCGACTCCAGGCCCGCTTGCATGCCCGGGAACATGTGGGCCCCGGCGATGCGCTGCAGGCGCTCCAGCGAGCCGCCGATGGAGTCGAGATAGCGCACGAACCCTTCGCCGGCGGGACCGAGGACGGCCATGGCCTGGTTCAGCTTCTCCAGGTTCGCCGTGGTCGGCTCGAGCTGGTAGGCGTTGAGCGCGCCGAGGGCGTCGCCGACTCCGGCGAACGCGAGGCCAGCGGCGGCGGCAGCGCCAGCGGCGCCCGCGAGACCGGAGGCGAGGCCAGCGACCGCGGGAACCATCGTTGCACCGATGGGAGCCAGCGCAGGGCCGAGCACCAGGGCGGACTGGCCCAGCACGCTGAGGCGACCCGAGAACGTGTCGATGCTGGTTCCAGCGCGGATGAACGACGCGCCCATGCCGTCGACGTCGCGGCCCATCGAGCGGAACGCCCGGGAGTTGGTCGACGCGACGCCTGACAGCCTGTTGATGGAGCCGCCGAGCGTCTTGAAGGCCGCGGCGGCCTCCAGCGCCTCGCGGCTCGCGCGGTCCTCGAGCTCGAGGATGATGAGCTCACGCTTCACTCCCATCAGAGACTCCTCTCGTCGGCGGCCCGCTCGGCGAGCGTGGCCGCAGTCAGCAGCTGGATCACCGCGATGCTCACGCGGTGGGTGAGGGGAAGGGCGCCCAGTGCTTCGAGCGTCTCGGCGACGTCGGCTTGAGTGGCGGCGCAGGCGTAACGCTCTTCCGGGAGCATCAGCTCCATTGCGGCGTACAGCTTGAGTAGCTCCTGCTGCGCGTTCGGCGGGAGCTCGGTGAACTCCGCGACTGGGTCGTCGATGGTTGGTGCGGCGGTCATGAAGTCGGTGCCTTCCGTGAGTCGTCGAGCGTGGCCCGACGGTGAAGCTCGTCTGCCTCGTCGGCGAGTGCCGGGAGGTCGGCGAGGGTGCAGCCGATGGCCCGGAGGCGTGCGGCTGTTTCGTTGGTTTCCGTGATCGACCAGGCGCGGCGGGCGGGCAGGATCGCCCAGGACTTGCGGGGATCCATGCCGGATCCCTCGACCCAGTGGCGGCGCGCGGATCCGTAGCGCCGGCGGGCGCCGCCAAGGACGGCGACGTCACGCGTGATGCTGACGGCGAAGTCCTCACCGATGTCGATCACGTCGCCATCGGCCCACACCTCGAGGCAGGGGCCGATGGCGAGGCAGCGAGGAATTCCGCCGAGCGTCTGGACCGCGGTCGCGGTCTGCGCGGCGCGTGCCTGTCGTCGGGCGCTCATTCGGCAATCCGCCATCCGAGAGCGACCAGCGACTTGGGGGTCAGGCCGAGGGCTTCGGTGGCGTAGCGGGCCTCCTGTGCCTGCCAGGCCGAAGCGGTACCGGCGAAGATGGCCGATTCGTAGATCACCAGGCAGGCGACCGTTCCCCGGGCCGTCTCGTCCCACTGCGTGGCCTGAGGACTGCTCCACAGCTCCGCCCAGCGGTCGGCCTCGTCGTTGGTCCACTCGCGACCGGCCGGCATGTCCGGGACCGGGAGCGAACAGCCTTCCGAGGGGAGGTCGAGGAGCGGCACGCGGGCGCCCATCTGGCCGCGGTGAGCTCGGCTGTGTGGCTTCGTAGCGTTCCTAGCAGCAGGCATCAGAGCCCTCCGTCCGGTCGTTCGTCGTTGAGGTTGATTGGTCGACGCACCTCCGAGACGCCTTCCCCCCGGTCCCGCTGGGGCCAGGTGGAGGGGGTCGCCGGGGGGTGCGGGGAACGCCCGCCGTGGCACGGCGCAGGCTGGTCTGTGCGGGAGAAAGGACCTCGCTCGCAACCTTCGCTCCCATGTGATCCGGGCCCTTGCTCTCCCGATGGGTGACGTTCACGCCGTGCACGGCTGGCATCTCAGCCCCCGTTCGCCTCGGCAGCCTTGGCTGCCTCGTAGTCGTGCATCTGGATCCGCATCCCGCCCTTGGCGATCTTGTCGAACGTCTGCCGGTCCTCGACGCGGTCGGAGTCGCGGAGCCGGATGAGTGACTCCATGTCCTCGCGCTCCTTGAAGGCGCGCGGCTTGCCCCACGCCCGGACCTGCTCGCGCTGGTCCTCCCGTGGCGGGGCGCCGAGGACGACCGGAGTCAGCTTGTCGGGCTTGTCGACCCAGCCCTTGCGTGAGGAGTCGAACCAACCCCTGCCGACCTGGTACTCACCGTGCTTCGCCATCAGAGGACACCTCGCGAGCCGCGCTGGCGACGCGGCGGACCGTCCACCGGTGCGCGCTCCATGGAGACGGGCGTCTGCCTGACGCCGGACCAGGCGCCGACGGCGGTCGGCTCGGGGAGCTCCTCGCCGGTGTCGATGACGATGGCGCTGTGCGCGGCGCAGTCGACGCAGTGCAGGGTGCGTAGTCCCTGATCGGGGTAGTCGGTGACCTCGAGTCGGCCGGGGTCGCGCCGGCAGCCCTTGACGTGGGTGAGTGTCGGTTCCTTCGTGGTCGTGCTCATCTGGGTTCTCCTCGGTGGATTGGGTGTTCGGTCTTGTGGTGTCCGCCAGCGGCGCGTTCGGCCACGCGCTCGCGGTGCCGTCGCCGGGCCTCTGCTCGCCGGCGCTTGATGGCGGGGTGGGTGTGGCGGTCGTGGCGCGGCATCAGCTCACCTGCTTCGGTTCGCCGGCCAGGGTGCAGCCGGAGGCGTGGTTGATGACCAGGCGCTGCCCGGTCCACTTGGCAGGGCGCAGGCACTCGGGGCGGCGAGGGCCGCGTGGTCCTCGCCGTGACGGCGTCCCCCTGCGGGGGCATAGGCGCGGGGCGCCGGCCGCTGGCGCGGAAGGAAGTCGCGCGAGCGCTCCTGAGAACAGAAAAGAGATAGGGAATCTGAGCGTGAAAGTTGCTGAGATTGAGCAACCGGGTTGCTGAGATTGAGCAACTTCTTGCAGGTCGAGTTGCTGAGATTGAGCAACTTCTGAGCGTGAACCATCACCGATTCACCCCTCTTCGAGGTCGCGCGTTCAGCCCATGAGTGCGGCAGGTCTTCCCGCCATGTCCGCCAGACTTGGCGAACTTCTCGGGGTCGGCGACCAGGCATCGTGCGGTCGACTCCTTGCCGATCAGCCCGAGGTCGATCGCCTCCTTGATCGCGTGCGCGATCGTGGTCTTCGACGGGATCCGTAGCTCTCCGGTCCGGGGGTTCGCGGACTGGAGGACCAGCCCCAAGCCACCAGGGGCGAACTCGGCGTGACCAATCAGGTTGGCCCAGCCCTCGGCCGCGAACATCACGCGGAACTTGAGGGGCTTGAGCTCAGGGTCGCGGGCCATCTGGCGAAGCCGGTGCTGGTCACTGGCGCACCACTCATCGAACGGAATCACCAGAGCTGCCCTCGTTCTTCGGCCTTCAGCACGGCAGCCTCGGCGTTCTTCTCGTCCCTCTCCCGACGGGCGAGGCTCCGCAGGTGCTCGTGCTCTACGACCTCGCAGGGGATGCCACGGCGGGCGGCCTCGGCGCGCAGCTCATCGAGGCGGGCGGGCAACATCGCCCACGCGCCCGAAGGTGCGGAGTACATCGGGCGAATACCGAGGTCGCCGATGAGTACTCGAGCCAGGACACCCCGGGCATAGGCGGCCCAGCGGTTGCAGTAGGCGACCCGGAGCTGCTGAGGCCGGATGGTGCCGGCGTAAGACGGCGGGGCTCCGAGCGTGCCCTTGTGGCCGACCCAGACCTCGCGGCCCCTCATGCGCCACTCTCCCCGAGAATCTCGTTCAGCCAGTACCTCTGGCGCTCGTCAGCCTCGGCCCGGCGTCGGTCCCTGGCCTCGGCGGCGGCCTTGCGCCGGCGGATGGCCAACAGGCGCACGTCGAGCGGTGACAGGTCGTCCTCGGCGGTCTCGTCGAGTAGCTGCTCGACCCGGACGCGGTCGCTCCAGTAGCCACTCATGAAGAGCCCTCCTCGCCCCGGCGAGCGTCTGCGGCGAGCCCGATTCGCTCCCACCCGTCGAGTAGCTCGGCGATGGCCGCGTCGTCCTCGTCGCACATCTGCTCGACCGTGCTGGTCAGGGCGTTGGCGAAGTCGTAGACGGTCAGGAAGATGGCCCGGAACAGCGCGCGCTTGTCTTCGGCCTCGTCGTGCAGCCGCTCGATGTAGGCGACGAGCCGCTCGGCTGCTGCGCCCTGGTCGCCGGCGTGTAGGTCACGCACCAGGGCGGGCGTGAGCAGGTTCGCGCGGGCGAAGGTCTCGGCGAAGGTCTCGTCAGGGGCGCTCATGCCGCACCGCCCATCCGGTCGGCCCAGCACTTCGGCCCGATGCCGAGCACGCGACTCGACTCGGCGGTCAGCGGTCGACCACAGAGCCAGCAGCGGACGCTAGAATCGCTGGTGTTCGACAGCGTGGGGCCGTCCTGGCGGGGGCGGCCTCTGTCGTTCCCGGGGCTCATGCGGCCTCACCTCGGCGGGCGGCGGCCTTCGCACGACGGGACGCAGCCGACTTCAGCGCGAGTCGCTGGAAGTGCGCCTTGCGCAGGTGCGCCGCACGGTCGGGGTCACCATCGGCCTGGTCGAGGAACTTCTGGTCGAGCGCAGCCCGAGCGGGCGCGGTGGCGGCGGTGCGGTCGGCGGTGTTGGCCCACTTCAGGTGGGCGCCGATACGTCCCCATTGGGACGCGGTGGATGTGGTCTGTTCGGCCACGTTCGGCTCCTGCAAACGTCAGGGCATGACTGCCCTGCACTGGATGCAGTGCCGGTTTAGATATCGCTAAGCATAGCGCGCAGAGCGCTTAGTTTGAGATGCGGCACGCGGTTGACCAGGACGATCCGCTGGGCGGCAATCATCTCGGCCGGTCGCTCATGGATGCGCCGAGCCACTTCGGCGAGCTTCTCTGCCCTCACTGGCAACGTGGTGCCGCAGGCGGAGCAGGTGAGGCGGTAGCGCGTCCGGAGCTCTCCGTGCGCCTTCTTGAAGGCGGCGATCGCCGCCTCTGTGATGTCCCCGGGCAACGGCGTCCCATCGTCAGCGATGCTCTCGACACCGGTCGCGAGTTCGCCCAGTCCCTCGAGGCCGTAGAAGGGGTGGAACTTCATGTACCCGACGTAGTTGCCGCAGTCGCAGCGAAAGCTAACAACCATGCTCGGCGCCTGCGTCGCCGCTACGAACCGTCGATGCTTCTCCCGAGTCTCTTCCGACCAACTCTCTGGGTACGCCTCTTCCGACCCACCGTCTGGAAAGTCGCTCACAGGTCCCCCAGGTTGAGCGAGCGAGCCTCCTCGGCCGCGCGGTCCTCGGCGCGGGCCTTGGTGTAGCGCAGCAGCATGTCGGGCCGGGTCCAGCCTGCTACGGCCATGAGGCCGCCCTCGCTGCCGCCCTTCTCGAGCCATCGGTGGGCGGCGGTATGGCGCAGGCGGTGCGGATGGAACCCCTCGAGGCCGGCGTCGGCGGCACGGTTGGCCAGCGTCTTGTGCAGGGCGTCGTAGGTGAAGCCCTTGCCACGGTCGCCTAGCCAGAGTGCATCCGAGTCGGCGAGGCGGTGGTGCTTGCGGAGTCGTAGGTAGCGGTCGATGGCTCGGGCGGCGTCAGGGCCGAAGGGCACGCGTCGCCCCTTCCCGCCCTTGCCGCGGCGGATGATGATGATCCCGGCCTTCAGGTCGAGGTCAGCCAGGGTCATGTTCGCGGTCTCCCCCGCGCGCGCCGTGGTCTCGAACATGACGCGGATGATGGCCTCATCTCGGCGTCGGCGGAAGGTCTCCTTCTCGTCGGTGCCGCGGGCGACCTGACAGGCGCGGAGCATGGCGCGCAGCTCGTCGTCGCTGAGCGGCTCGATGACCTTCGCGTCGATTTTCGGCGCCTTGAGCCCGATGAAGGGCGAGACATCTATCTCGCCCTCGGTGTCCAGCCATTCCCCGAACCGACGCACGGCCAGGTGTCGGGCGTTTGCGGTCGAGGCCTCCCGACCCTCCTCGAGCAGGTGCGCGACCCATCCCTGCAGGCTGGTTCGGAGCAGCGGTTCAGCCTCGGTCTCCTCGCACCAGTCCAGGAAGAACCGGACCCCGTCGCCGTACGACTTCAGGGTGGGGGCACTCTTGCGCTCGGCCCGCAGCGCAAGGGACCAGGACTCGGCCAGGTCGCGCAGTTCGGCCACGCTCAGTCCGGGTTCGGATGCGCTACCTCGTCTCGCCATGAGACGAATCGTAGACCCAGAATATCTGGACTAGCAACGCTGTAGGGGTGTAGCCTGTCGCTTGTCGGACGGCGAATAGCGTGTCTGACCTGCGAGAACAGGTGCTACACCCCTACAGCCTCAGTCGAGATAGTCGCGCAGAACCTGCGATCGGGACGGGTGTCGCAGCTTCGACATCGTCTTGGACTCGATCTGGCGGATGCGCTCGCGGGTGACCCCGTAGACCTTGCCGATCTCGTCTAAAGTCTTCGGCTGACCGTCGGTCAGGCCGAAGCGCATGCTCACGACGCCGGCCTCACGCTCGGAGAGCGTGTCGAGCACCGCGTGCAGCTGCTCCTGGAGGAGCGTGAAGGAGACCGCGTCGGCCGGGACGATCGCCTCGGAGTCCTCGATCAGGTCGCCGAACTCGGAGTCGCCGTCCTCACCCAGCGGGGTGTGGAGCGAGATCGGCTCACGGCCGTACTTCTGGACCTCGATGACCTTCTCCGGGGTCATGTCGAGCTCCTTGGCCAGCTCCTCCGGGGTGGGCTCGCGGCCCAGGTCCTGGAGCATCTGGCGCTGGACGCGCGCGAGCTTGTTGATGACCTCGACCATGTGCACCGGGATACGGATGGTGCGGGCCTGGTCGGCCATGGCGCGGGTGATCGCCTGACGGATCCACCAGGTGGCGTACGTCGAGAACTTGTAGCCCTTGGTGTAGTCGAACTTCTCGACCGCACGGATCAGACCCAGGTTGCCCTCCTGGATCAGGTCCAGGAAGAGCATGCCGCGGCCGGTGTAGCGCTTGGCCAGCGAGACGACGAGTCGGAGGTTGGCCTCGAGGAGGTGGTTCTTGGCGCGCTTGCCGTCCTCGGCGATCCACTCGAGCTCATCGAGGATCTTCGGGGTGATCTTGCCGCCCTTGCCGAGCTTCTCCTCCGCGAAGAGGCCGGCCTCGATCCGCTTGGCGAGCTCGACCTCCATCTCGGCGTTGAGCAGCGGGACCTTGCCGATCTGCTTGAGGTAGTCCTTGACCGGGTCGGCGGTCGCGCCGGCGACCATGACGGTCTGCTCGGGCTCGTCGGTGTCGTCGGAGGTGGAGACGACGAAGCTCTGCTTCGAGGCCTCCTTCTCGTCTTCCTTGATCGTGGGATCGGCGGCGACATCCTTCTCGAACTGCTCGTCGGGGATGTCGGGCAGGATCTTCTTGCCGTCGGGACCGAGCTGGACGACCGGGGTCTCGTCGTCGGTGTCGGTGTCATCGACCTCGATGTCGTCGACATCGACCTCGACGTCCTCGAGGACGATCTCCTCGCCGTCCTCGTCGATCTCGGTCGTCTTCTTCGGCTCGGGCTCATCGGCCTTCTTCGCCGCGACCTCGGTGGCCGGCTTCGCGGGCGCAGCCGCCGCCTTCTTGGCGGCGGCCTTCTTCGCCGGCGCCTTGGCCGTGGTCGTCTTGCGGGTCGAGGTAGTCGCCGCCGCGGCACGGCCGGTGACGGCGGTGCCGAGGTCCACCGAGATGCCGAGCGTGCTCAGGTGACCGAGCAGTGCCTTGAGGTGCCTGGGCTCGACCGCGGCATCCTCGCTGGCCTGGCGGACCTGGTCGGGACTGACCCGTCCGGTTGGCTTGGCCTGGTCGATCAGCGCCTTCACGGCAGGGTGGGCGAGTACCTCAGCGGGTATCTTGCGCGCGTTCGAGGACACGAACACCTCTCCGTCGAACTTGGTCGAGACTTATCAAAAACTGGGTTTGGGCGCGGCAGGGCCCGGGGTCGTCAAGAGCCGCAGATTCATTCTGCCACGATGGTGGTGAACATTCCCCATCCGGGGCATTATGTCCCCCAGCAACTCATCCGGCTGCTTTGGCTGCGGCTTTCTTCTGCTGTTTGTAGTCACGCACCTTCTGCAACGACGCTACGTCGACGACGTCAGCCACAGAACGGTAACCATCGAGTGCGTAGTCACCGACGGCCTCCTGCCAGCCATCGGGCCGCACTCCCAGCTGCTTGGCCAGCAGGGAGACGAAGATCTGCGCCTTCTGCTTCCCGAAGCCCGGGAGCGCCTGGACCCGCTTGAGCAGGTCCTTGCCGCTGGTGGCCTCGGTCCAGAGCCGAGTGACGTCGCCGCCGTACTCGTTGGTGACGATGGTCGCGATCCCCTGCACCTTCGCCGACATCGAGCCGGGGAACCGGTGGATCGCGGGCGGCGTCGAGGCGATCGTCTTGAACTCCTCGGGGTCCATCTCGGCGATCTTGGCGGGATCCAGATGGCCGAGGCGGGTCACCAGCTTGTGACCTCCCTTGAACGCATCCTCCATCCGATACTGCTGATCCAGGGCCATACCCAGCAACAGCGCGAACGGATCCTCGGAGAGCAGCTTGTCGGCGGCCTCGTCGCCGGTGATGTGGAGAGAAGGCATAAGGGACATCCTGCCTCATCCAGGAAAGCAACACGCGGTCGAAGCCGAAGGCAGCCGCCAGTGAGGCGATACGGTTTCGTGCAGTCGGCACACCGGGCGTGAGACCACCCGGGCCCAGGAGGGACGTTTCGATGGCGACCGTGCTGTTCTGTCCGGTGACCTTCAACCTGGCCGAGACCACGCGAATGATCCAGGTCGCTCGAGCGTTGAGCCCGCGCCACCGCACCGTCTTCATGGGCTATGAGGACGACTACGTCGACCTCATCCGCGATGCAGGCTTCGCCTACATCTCGCAGACTCCCGCGTTCACGCGCCAGGAACGCGAGCAGCTCATCGCGTTCGATCAGGGCAAGACGTTGAAGAACCCCTTCACCGAGCGAGTGGTCGCCGACCGCGTGTCGATCGAGCGGCAGGTCATCCGTGAGCAGGTCGCCTCGGCCGTCGCAACCGGGTCGAACCTGACGTCCTACATCTCCGCCCGCGCCGAAGGCGTACCTCTCTACTATCCGGTCCCGTTCGCACTGACCGAGCCGCAGGTGCGCCAGGCGCGGCAGCTGTTCCTCGTGGAGGGAAGGGGGCGCGCCGCGCGATTCATGGATCGGATGGCCACCGCCGCGTTTCGCTGGATCTACACCAAGGCCCCGCTGGCCCCACGCTCGTTCACGACCGTGGCGGTCGCGAACGGCGTGCCTCGATGCGGACCATCTCCTCGCTCCTCACCGCTGATCGCAACTTGATCACCGAGATGCCGTGGGAGCTCGAAGGCTTCACGTTGCCGGAAGGCTTCGAGCGAGTCGGCCCGATCTTCGCCCACATCGAAGCGCCGATGCCGTCGATCGTCGAGGAGCTGGCGACCGCATCGCGGCCGCTGGTCTACCTCGGCCTGGGATCCTCGGCGAGCCGTCGGATCGCCGTCGCCGCGGCCCACGCGCTCGGCACGCTTCCCGTGAACGTGATCGCCCCGATCTCCCACTACCTGGGCGCTGGCGAGACGCTTCCCCCGAATGTTCACGTGACCGGACTGCTGCCCGCGCACCGGCTCGGCGGCTTGGTCGACGCGGCTGTGCTGCACGGCGGACAAGGCACGGTCCAGACGGCTTGTGCCACCGGTATCCCTTTCGTCGGTATGGGATTGCAGCCGGAGCAGACCTGGCACGTGCGGATGTGCGAAACAGCGCGGCAACGCGATCGCGGTATCGCCGAAGCGCGTCGGGTCACCCGGGTTCGTCGACGCCGTACGCCGCGTCCTCGCCGATCCGGGCATCCGCGCCGCCGCCTCGGAGGTGCAGCAGGCGTACGCCGGAGCGGACGGTGCCGCAGCATCCGCCCGGATCATCGAAGCGGGGCTATGAGCCGGCGGGCGAACTCGGGACGTCACGCCGCGCCTGAGGTCCGGGCCCTGTGGAAAGACGGTCGCGGGATTCCGGCGTCCGTTGCACGCTAGGCCCATGGCCACCATGCCCACTCTGTCCGAGACGTCCGTCGAAGGACTGCACGAGCCGCTCTCGCCTGTGCTCGAGAAGCGGTTGCGACGTGCTGTGCTCGACCACACCGCTACCGAGCACCGGCGCTCTTTCCTGGCGCTCGTCCACCTCGGTATCCCGGGCGGCAAGGAGGTCGCCCACGCGCATCGCGAGGACGAGCCCACCGACCACTGGCTGCGCACCGACATCATCCACAGCATGCGCCGCCGGGTCGGCGTGCCGGATCCGATCGTGTGGCTGACTCGGGCCGGCGACCTGGGGATCGAGGACGTCGACCTCCGCTGGCTCGCCGCCGCCCGGGCTGCGTTCCGGGAGATCGGGGCGCCCCTGACGTACGTCGTGGTGACCCGCAACGCGTGGGTCGACCCGCGCTCGGGGCTCAGTCGGCGGTGGAAGCGGCTGCGCTACCGCAACGACTAGGCCGGATGGCCGGTCCGGAGCTCCTCCTCCCAGGCCGTCGGAGGAACGGCACCCTCGAGCATCTGCGCGACCAGCACCCCGAGACCGTGGCGGCGCTCGCTCGCGAAGCACCTGTCGAGCGCACACCAGGCAAGCGCTCCGTCACCGCCCAGCCAGGCGGCGAAGGCCAGGACGGCGGCCGGGTGGGCGACATGGTCGTCGGGGCTGCGGCGTACGACATCGGTCCACAGACGCACGTGGGCCCTGGCCTCCTCCCGGGTCATCCCGCCCCAGGCGGCGTCACGCCGCTGCGGGTCGCGCAGCGCGAGCAGCAGGGAGGCGATCTGGGCGGCAGACAGGACCGTCCCGGCGACCGCGTCGTCGACCAGCCGGCCGACCTCGTAGATCTTCATCGACGACGCCTGCGCCAGCGCCGCCTCGGTCTCGGCCACGGCCTCGGGCACCGCGGCGATCGAGGCGGCCAGCTCGGTGCGCGAGCGGCGCACCAGATGTCCGTCGTAGACCGCCTGGGCGCGGAACGGATGCGCCCCGACATCGAAGGGCACGCCGTCGTCGGGAACGCCATGGAATCCGAGCGGGTCGAACCATCGGCCGTCCTGCACCCGCAGGCACCCGATCAGGTCGATCTCGCACTCGGCGAGCCGCTCGGCGAGACGGCGGGCGATCTTCACCCCGAAGCGCGGGCCACTGTCGTAGAGGACGAGCAGGACACCACGCACCTGGTGGCGGACGGCGGGCAGGAGCAGGCTGTCCAGGCAGCCCTCGACCTCGTCCGGCGGAGGTAGGTCGATCCGGCCGTGGACCTGATGCTCACCGCCGAAGGTCAGCATGACGATCGACTTCTCGGGCTGGAAGCCGAGGAGGACAGGGACTGCCGCCAGAACGTCCTCGGGACGGGCGATGGAGAGTTTCGTGGTCATGCGGACCACACTCCCCGCGACCCACCGACAGTTTCGGCGCCAATAACCGCGCCTGTGGACAACCACCTCCCCAACCTCGCCTGTGGATGGTCAGCGGCCCGAGCCGGACTGTCCCCGCTGCCAGATAGGTTGCCACCATGAGAGCGCAGGCGTCGGTGATGCACCTCGACCTCGACGCGTTCTTCGCCTCGGTCGAGCAGCGCGACAAGCCGTCCCTGCGCGGCAAGCCGGTGGTCGTGGGCGGCATCGGCGGGCGCGGCGTGGTCAGCACCGCCTCCTACGAGGCCAGGACCTTCGGCGTCCGCTCGGCGATGTCGACCCGCGAGGCCCGCGCGTTGTGCGGGCACGCCGCCTTCCTCTACCCGCGCTTCCATGCCTATAAGAAGGTCAGCGAGCAGGTCTTCGGGATCCTGCGCGACCTCTCGCCGCTGGTCGAGCCGCTCTCGCTCGACGAGGCCTTCGTCGACCTCGCCGCCGCCGAGCTCCCCGACCTCGAGGTCGAGACGGTGACCGCGACCGCGTCGAGGATCCGAGAGGAGGTCGCAGAGGTCACCGGCGGCCTCACCGCCAGCGTCGGCCTGGCCAGCTCGAAGTTCATCGCGAAGATCGCCAGCGACCTCGACAAGCCCGACGGCCTGGTCGTGGTGCCGCCCGGCACCGAGCTCGACCTGCTCCGCCCGATGAACGTCAAGGTCATCCCCGGCGTCGGCCCCGCCACCGCCGAGCGCCTGCGCCGCGCGGGCATCCACACGGTGGCCGATCTGGAGCAGGTCAGCGTCGAGGAGCTCGTACGCCTGGTGGGCAAGTCCCACGGCACCAACCTCTACAAGCTGGCCAGAGCCCAGGACGACCGCCGCGTCGAGCCCGAGCGCGAGACCAAGTCGGTCAGCGTGGAGGGCACCTACGACACCGACCTGACCGACCGGCCACTCATGGAGCAGATCCTCACCCGGCAGGCCGGCGAGGTCGCCGCCCGGCTGAAGAAGAACGGGCTCTCGGGCCGCACGATCACAATCAAGGTCCGGCTCTACGACTTCACCACGATCAACCGCTCCGCGACCCTGCCGGCGCCGACCGACCAGCCCGGCACCATCGCCCGCCTGGCCAGGACCCTGCTCGGCGAGCTCTTCACCGCCGGCGAGACGGCCGGGGGCGTACGCCTTCTCGGGGTCGGCGTCTCCGGACTCGCCGACTGGATCCAGGAGGACCTCTTCGGCGACGACACCGACGAGGACGCCGAGCCCGACCTCCCGCTGCCCGAGCCGGTGCGGAGGCCGACCTGGGCTGCCGGGATGGACGTCGTCCACGCCGAGATGGGCCGCGGCTGGGTCTGGGGCTCGGGGCGCGGCGTCGTGACCGTGCGCTTCGAGACCGCCGAGACTCCCGCCGGTCCGGTGAGGTCGTACGCCGTCGACGACCCCGACCTGCAGCCGTTCAGCGAGTCCTGACGCCCGCTCCCCCGGCTCGATCTCGCCGTCGCGGCGAGCGGGTGCACTATCGCGCCAGACGACCAACATGTGCGATAGCGCGATGCGATGCGACCGGCGCGTCGGTGCCGTGCTCGGGGCTTCGAGGGTCGCGGGGATAGGGTCTCGTTCATGTCTGCCGACCTCTCCTCGACCCCCTGGCCGATCGCCCCCAAGAAGCCCTCGTCCAAGCAGTTCCACGGCCTGACCCGGACCGATGACTACGAGTGGCTCCGGGAGAAGGAGAACCCCGAGGTCATCGCCTACATCGAGGCCGAGAACGCCTACACCAAGGAGCAGACCGACCACCTCGCCGACCTGCGTACCCAGATCTTCGAGGAGATCAAGGCGCGCACGCTCGAGACCGATCTGAGCGTCCCGACGCGGTCGCGCGGCTACTGGTACTACGGCCGCAGCTTCGAGGGGAAGCAGTACGGCGCGAGCTGCCGGGTGAAGGTCGCCGACGAAGACGACTGGACTCCCCCGACCCCGGCCGACGTCACCCACGACCAGCCGGCCCTCCCCGGCGAGGAGGTGCTCCTCGACCTGGACGCCCTCGCCGAGGGCCATGACTTCTTCAGCCTCGGCGGCTCCAGCGTCAGTCCGTCGACCACCCTGCTCGCCTACGCGACCGACGTGACCGGCGACGAGCGCTACACCGTACGCGTCAAGGACCTCACCACCGGCGAGCTGCTGACCGACGAGCTCACCAACGTCCACGGCGGCGCCACCTGGGACCGCGACTCCGCCAACCTCTACTACACGACCGCCGACGAGTCCTGGCGCGCCGACAAGATCTGGTGCCACCGCCTCGGCACCAGCCAGGACGAGGACGAGCTGGTCTTCCACGAGACCGACGACCGGTTCTGGGTCGGCGTGGGACGGACCAAGTCCGACCGGTTCATGTTCATCGGCACCGCCGCGAAGATCACCGCCGAATACCGGTTCCTCGACCTCGACGACCCCGACGCCGGCTGGCAGGTCTTCGCCGCCCGCGAGGAGAGCGTCGAATACTCCATCGAGCACGCCACCATCGCCGGCGAGGACGTCTTCCTGGTCACCCACAACGCCTCGGGGCCGGACTTCGAGATCGCCACCGCGCCGATCGCCCCGACCCCGCGGACCGAGTGGCAGCCGCTCGTCCCCCACACCCAGGGCGTACGTCTGGAGGACGTCGACGCCTTCGCCGGCCACCTGGTCGTGCACCAGCGCAGCGAGGGCCTGACCCAGCTCCGCATCCTGGAGCTCGGTGAGAACGGTGTCGCCGACGACTACCTGGTGAAGTTCGACGACGAGCTCTACACGATCGGCTCCGGGTCCAACCCCACCTTCGGGTCCCCGGTCGTGCGGCTCGGCTACACCACGATGCGCACCCCGGCCTCGGTCTACGACTACGACGTACGCAGCCGCGAGCTGACCCTGCTCAAGCAGGCCCCGGTGCTCGGTGGCTACGACCGCGACGACTACGAGGAGCACCGGCTCTGGGCGACGGCCGAGGACGGCGTACGGGTGCCGATCTCGATCGTGGCGAAGAAGGGACTCCACGAGACCGGGCCGATCCCGGTGCTGCTCTACGCCTACGGCTCCTACGAGGCCAGCATGGACCCCTACTTCTCCATCGCCCGGCTGAGCCTGCTGGACCGCGGGATCGGGTTCGCGATCGCCCACATCCGCGGCGGCGGCGAGATGGGCCGGGCCTGGTACGACGACGGGAAGATGCTCAAGAAGCAGAACACCTTCTCCGACTACATCGCCTGCGCGCACCACCTCGCCGAGACGGGCTGGTCGACGCCCAGCCAGATCATCGCCGAGGGCGGCAGCGCCGGTGGACTGCTGATGGGGGCGGTCGCCAACCAGGCGCCCGACGCCGTGGGCGCGATCGTGGCCGCGGTGCCTTTCGTGGACGCGCTGACCACGATGCTCGACGCGACGCTCCCGCTGACCGTCACCGAGTACGACGAGTGGGGCAACCCGGAGGCCGACAAGGAGACGTACGACTACATGTCCTCCTACGACCCCTACACCAACGTCACCCGGCAGCACTACCCGCCGATCCTGGCCGAGACCAGCATCAACGACACCCGCGTGCTCTACGTGGAGCCCGCGAAATGGGTCGCCAAGCTGCGCGCGACGGCAGAGAATCCTGGTGACGTACTGCTGAAGACGGAGATGGCGGCCGGGCACGGTGGAGTCTCGGGGCGCTACAAGGCCTGGGAGGACCGAGCGTTCAGCCTTGCCTGGATGATCGACCAGGTGACCTCTTCGTAGGGCATATCTGTGGTGATCTCGGGGTACTCCATGAGAAACCCCTGAGATTCACCTCGCGATGCAACTTATCGCCCGCCGCGTACGTCGAACCGGACAAGAGATCGAAGACGGATTCGATGACAGGCGCTCTACCAGGGAACACCTGGGAGGGGCGAAGCGTTGAAACCACCGTGAGGCCACAAACCTCACCGTGAGGAGGTTCCCATGGCGACACGCACCGCCACTGCCACCCGAGAGATCGAGGGCCGTGACAGCGTCGGGCTGTATCTCGACGAGATCGCCCGCAACGAGCTCCTGGATGCTGCCAAAGAGGTTGAGCTGTCCAAGGCGATCGAGGCCGGCCTGATGGCCGAGCATCTGCTGGCCGAGGGCCGCGTCGGCCGCAAGAAAGCACCCGGTGGAGCCACCCGAGCCGAGTTGGAGTGGCTGGCCGAGGAAGGCCACCGCGCCACCCGTCAGTTCATCAACGCCAACCTGCGACTGGTGGTGTCCATCGCGCGCAAGTACGGCCGCGCGCAGATGCCGATGCTCGACCTGATCCAGGAAGGAAATACCGGCCTGATCCGGGCCGTTGAGAAGTTCGACTACACCAAGGGCTACAAGTTCTCGACGTACGCGACGTGGTGGGTGCGTCAGGCGATCACCCGTGGCATCGCGCAGCAGGCGCGTGTGGTCCGGCTCCCGGTCCACGTCGTCGAGGAGCTCAACCAGGTCGGCGGCGCCCGCCGCACCCTGGAGCGTCAGCTCGGCCGTGACCCGGAGCCGGAGGAGATCGCCGCCGAGCTCGGAATGGACATCGACCGCGTCCTCGACCTGCTCTCCTGGGGTCGTGACCACGTCTCGCTCGACACGCCGATCGACGAGGACGGCGACACCTCGCTGGGTGACCTGATGGCTCAGGAGTCCTCACCGTCGCCCGACATGGACGTCATCGACGTCGAGTCGCGTGAGCGGCTCAACTCGCTGGTCGGCCAGCTCGACGAGCGTTCCGCCGACATCGTCCGCTCCCGCTACGGGCTCACGGACGGCCGTCAGCACAAGCTCGCCGACATCGGCGTCAAGCACGGCATCTCCGCCGAGCGCGTACGCCAGCTCGAGCGCGAGGCCCTGCAGAAGCTGCGCCGCTTCGCAGACCCCGACCTCGCGGCGTAGCCACCCACAGCCGAGGCGTCACTTAAACAGATCGAGTTGGCACTGCGGTGCCAACTCGATCTGCGTATGTGACGCTTCGGCCTGCGCGAGCGACGCCTCGGCGGTCAGTAGCCGCCGGGCGGCGGGGCCATCTCCAGACGTACGCCGATCAGGCGGATCGGGCGGTCCTTCTCGACCCGCTCCAGGAGCGCCTCCGCCTCCTCGGCGAGACGGTCGGGGTCGAGGGTGGGCTCCGGGAGCTTGTGGCCGCGGGTGACGGTGAAGAACGGCTTGAGGCGCACCTTGATCTCGACCCTGGTCACCGGGCGACCCTCCTTCACCACGTCCGCGAGGCACTCGCCGCACAGGCGGCGGGTCGCGGCGACGATGTCGGGCCACTCGACGAGATCCTGCTGGAAGGTCTCCTCGTGGCCGTGGCCGCGCGCGACCCACGGCGAGGGGTCCACGGGGCTGGAGTCGGCGCCACGGCCCAGACGGCGCAGCCAGGGGCCGGTCGTGGGGCCGATCTCGGCGGCCAGACGCTCCGCCGAGGCCGCTCCCAGGTCGGCGACCGTCTCGATCCCGAGCCCGGCGAGCCGCTTCGCGGTCTTCGCCCCGATCCCCCACAGCGCGTCGGTCGGACGGTGCCCCATCTCGGCGTCCCAGGTCTGGTGGGTGATCCGGTAGACGCCGGTCCCCCGCAGCTGCCCGCCCGGCCCGGGCTCGTGACCGCCCGCACCGGCCTCACGCGCGAGGGCACCGTCGACCCGCTGCTTGGCGAACCCCGTGGCGAGCTTCGCCTGCAGCTTGTTGTCGCCGACTCCGACGCCGCTGCGCAGCCGGGTGCGCTCGAGCACCCGGTCGCGTACGTCCTGGGCGAAGGCCACCGGATCGCCGAGGTCGCCGTGGTCGGGGCCGGGCCCGAGGAACGCCTCGTCCCAGCCGAGGACCTCGACCAGGACAGGTACGCCGCCCCACTCCAGCGATCGCAGCGTGTCCATGACGCCCGCGGAGGCCTCGTCGTAGGCCACGTGGTCGACCGGCAGCAGCACCGCGTCGGGGCACTTCCGCACCGCCAGCCGCAGCGGCATCCCGGAGCCCACCCCGTGCGCCCGAGCCTCATAGGAGGCCGTCGAGACCACCGCCCGCTCGGTCGGGTCCCCGCGCCCACCCACGATCACCGGCTGGCCGGCCAGCTCGGGCCGGCGTAGCACCTCCACCGCCGCGATGAACTGGTCCAGGTCGACGTGCAGCACCAACGTCATGCGTCGATGGTGCCACGAAACGCCGCAGCGAGGCGTCAGCCCTGCGAGGCGGCCTCGGAGAGAGCCGCGGAGGCCCGCTCCGCCTGCTGGCGTACGTCACCGGGAACCGGCACCGCACCGGCGGTGCGCTGCTGCCACAGCTGCATGGCGACGACCTTCGCGGCGGCATCCTCGACGAGCGAGCGCTCGAGGCGACCGGAGCGCAGCGCCTTGACGACGCTGCGGTGGGCGGCCTTGGAGTTGGCCGGCATCAGCAGGAGGTCGGCGCCGGCCTCGAGGGCGGCCACCGAGGGCTTCTTGGTGGTGGTCGTGACCGCGCCCATGCCCAAGGAGTCGGTGACGGCGATGCCGTCGAAGCCGAGGTCCTTGCGGAGCAGGTCGTAGATGGGCGCCGCCATGCTGGCCGGCTTCCCGGGGGCCACGGCCTTGACGTCGACGTGGCTGATCATGACGGCCGGTGCGCCGGCATCCACGGCGGCGTCGAACGGTACCAGGTCGCGGCGCTTGAGCTTCTTCTTCCCGAAGTCGAGCTCCTGGAGCCCGAGGTGGGTGTCACCGGTGACCGCGCCGTGGCCCGGGAAGTGCTTGGTGGTGGAGACCAGACCGGCGGCGTTGTAGCCCTGCACGGCCGCGGAGACCGCCGTCGCGGCGATCTTCGGGTCCTCGCTCGGGGAACGCGAGCCGATCGTCGGATCGGCCGCGCCGACGGTCACGTCGGCGACCGGCGCGAACGCCCAGGTGAAGCCCAGGTCGCGCAGCTCGAGCGCCGTCGTCCGCGCCGCCTCGGTCGTCACCGTGACTCCCTTGCCCGGCTTCGCCTCGATGGCATCGCCGGTGCGCGCGAACTCGGGGAACTCGGTGGCCACGCCGCGCAGGTGGGAGACGACGCCACCCTCCTGGTCGACGCCGATCACCGCGGGGAACGAGCGGCCGTCAGCCGCCACCGCACGCGAGACCGCGGCGGTCGTCTCGCGCACCTGGGCCTCGTCGACGACGTTCTCGCCGGTCACGCTGACGCCGGCGAGGTGGAGCTTGCGCACCATCTTGGCGGCCTTGGCCGGGTCGGTGCCGTGGTAGCGGCCGACGATCACCTGTCCGGCGAGCTGCTCCTCGTCCCAGCCCGACACCAGCTCGCGGGCGGTCGCCAGCTCTCCGCGCGTGGGTCCCCAGGCCAGCGGCGTGGTGTCCTTCGTCGGGTCGGTCCTCGTGGTGGCATTGGCCGGCCTGTTCGGCTCGTCCTCGACCCTCGTCGGCATGCCGACGGTCACCGCTGCCGCGCCCGCACCGGCCGCCAGGGCCAGCACGGCACCTGCGATCACCGGTCGCATCCAACGCCTCGGCCGACGCCGCTGATCCTCTGAATCGGTGTGCTTGCCCCCAGTCACGCGGCCGAGTATGTCAGCAACCCCCACCCATCTCACGAACCGGCGAGTGCGTCGTAGATCTCCTGCACCCGCTTCCGCAGGTCGTCGAGGGTGCCGGTGTTGTCGATGACGTACGTCGCCGCGGCGAGCCGATCCTCGCGACTGGCCTGCGCGGCGATCCGGGCCCGGGCGTCGATCTCGGTCATGCCGCGCGCGATCGCCCGCTCGACCTGGGTCTCGACCGGTACGTCGACGACGATCACCTCGTCGAAGAAGGGGGCGTAGCCGACCTCGACCAGTAGCGGGATGTCGTTGACGACCAGCTTCCCGGCCGTTCGGCCGGCCTCCTCGAGCTCCGCGGAGCGTGCCCCGACCAACGGGTGCACGATCGCGTTGAGCCGCTCGCGGGCACCCTGGTCGGCGAAGACGATCTCCCCCACCTTGGCCCGGTCGAGCGCACCGGACTCGGTCAGCACCGACGGCCCGAACTCCGCCACGACCTGGGCGAGCCCCGGTGTGCCCGGCTCGACGACCTCCCGGGCGATCTTGTCCGAGTCCACGATCACCGCCCCGAACCCGGCCAGCAGCTCCGACACCGTGCTCTTCCCCGAGGCGATCCCGCCGGTGAGTCCTACGCGCATGGCCCCAACCTAATGGGACCGCCGTCGGCGCCTCACGCCGCCTAGGCCGGCATGGCCGAGTCGAGGCTGTCGCTGCAGGCGAACCGGCGCCGGTAGGCCTGCGGGGAGAGCCCTCGCACGCGCGTGAAGTGGTGGCGCAGTGCCGCGGCGTTGCCGAAGCCGACCTCGCCCGCGATCCATTCCACCGACCGGTCGGTGCGCTCCAGCAGCTCCTCGGCCCGGCGCACCCGCTGGGCGGTGATCCAGGCATAGGGCGTCGCCCCGGTCTCGGCACGGAACCTGCGGGCGAACGTACGCGGCGACATCAGCACCTGCCGGGCCAGCGAGTCCACGTCGAGCTCCTCGTGGAGATGGGCCGTGATCCAGGCCAGCAGCGGGCCCAGGGTCTCCGCGTCGGGGTCGGGCACGGGGTGGGAGATGAACTGCGCCTGTCCCCCGTCGCGCTGCGGCGGGACGACCATGCGCCGGGCCACCGCCGAGGCGACGGCGGCACCGTACTCCTGGCGCCAGATGTGCAGCGCGGCGTCGAGCACGGAGGCGGTGCCGGCGCTGGTGACGATCTGGCCGGTGTCGACGTAGAGGACCTCGGGGACGACCCTCGACTCCGGGAACCTCCGCTGCAGCTCGGTGGCGTACTTCCAGTGGGTGGTGCACTCGATCCCGTCGAGAAGGCCCGCCTCCCCCAGCGCGAAGGCGCCTGAGCAGGCGGTCAGGAATCGGGCACCGCGCGCGTGAGCGCGCAACAGGGCCTGCCGCACCTCCTCAGGCAGCGACCCGTCCGGGCCGCCGAACGCGGGGATGGCGATCAGGTCGGCCTCCTCGAACCGCTCCAGACCGTGCGGCGCCTCGAGCATGAAGCCGAGGTTGGTGCGCACCATGCCCGCCGTCGGCGCACACACTCCGAAGTCGAGGAACGGCACCCCGTCATCGCGCCGGTCGATGGCGAAGGCCTCACAGACCGCACCGAACTCGAAGGGGGCGACACCGTCCCAGATCACCGCAGCGACGTTCCTAAGCACCTCAGAAGGGTGCCAGTTGGCAGGAAATCGCGCAACTTAGGCATTTCTGCCAATGTGGCAGGAATACCTGGTAGCGAAGAATTACTGCCATGAACACAGTACTCATCGTCCTCATCGCCCTGCTCGCCGTCGCCGCGTACGCCACCTTCGCCTCCGTCCGCAGCGACCGCCCCAAGACCGCGCCCCGGTCGCACGCCACCGACCCGGCCTTCGAGCCGCAGAGCAGCCTGCCAGGCGTCAGGTGGCCCTAAAACGCCGAATGCCCGGCCCCTCAGGGGCCGGGCATTCGTGCGTTCTCAGAGCATCAGCTCGCGATGATCACTGACCGCCGGTCAGCTTCTCGCGGAGAGCCTGCAGCGCCTCGTCGGAGGCGAGGGAGCCGCCCTCGTCCTCGGAGACGGTCTCGTCGACCGAGCCACCCGAGGAGTAGGAGGTGGCCTCGCCGGCCTCGGCAGCCTTCTCGGCGGCCTCCTGCTGCTGCTTGATGTGGGCCTCCCAGCGAGCGTGGGCCTGAGCGTACTGCTCCTCCCACTTCGCGCGCTGCTCGTCGTAGCCCTCGAGCCACTCGCCCGTCTCCGGGTCGAAGCCCTCGGGGTAGATGTAGTTGCCCTGGTCGTCGTAGGTCGCCGGCATGCCGTAGAGCGTCGGGTCGAACTCCTCGACGTCGGTCGAGGTGACCGTCTCGTTGGCCTGCTTGAGCGAGAGCGAGATGCGACGGCGCTCGAGGTCGATGTCGATGATCTTGACCATGACGTCGTCGTTGACCTGGACGACCTGCTCGGGGATCTCCACGTGGCGCTCGGCCAGCTCGGAGATGTGCACCAGGCCCTCGATGCCCTCCTCGACGCGGACGAACGAACCGAACGGCACCAGCTTGGTGACCTTACCCGGGACGATCTGGCCGATCTGGTGGGTGCGGGCGAAGTGCTGCCACGGGTCCTCCTGGGTCGCCTTCAGCGACAGGGAGACACGCTCGCGGTCCATGTCCACGTCGAGAACCTCGACGGTGACCTCGTCACCGACGGTGACGACCTCGGACGGGTGGTCGATGTGCTTCCAGGACAGCTCCGAGACGTGGACGAGACCGTCGACGCCGCCGAGGTCCACGAACGCACCGAAGTTGACGATCGAGGAGACGACACCCTTGCGGATCTGACCCTTCTGGAGCTGGGTCAGGAAGCCGTGGCGAACCTCGGACTGGGTCTGCTCGAGCCAGGCACGGCGCGACAGGACCACGTTGTTGCGGTTCTTGTCGAGCTCGATGATCTTGGCCTCGAGGGTCTGACCCACGTACGGCTGCAGGTCGCGGACGCGACGCATCTCGACGAGGGAGGCCGGGAGGAAGCCACGCAGGCCGATGTCCAGGATGAGACCACCCTTGACGACCTCGATGACCGCGCCCTCGACGACGCCGTCCTCCTCCTTGACCTGCTCGATCGTGCCCCAGGCGCGCTCGTACTGCGCGCGCTTCTTGGACAGGATCAGGCGGCCTTCCTTGTCCTCCTTCTGGAGCACCAGGGCCTCGACCTTGTCGCCGACCTCGACAACCTCGGACGGGTCGACGTCGTGCTTGATCGAGAGCTCGCGCGACGGGATGACACCTTCGGTCTTGTAACCGATGTCGAGCAGGACCTCGTCCCGGTCGACCTTGACGATGACACCGTCCACGATGTCGCCGTCGTTGAAGTACTTGATGGTCTCGTCGATCGCGGCGAGGAAGTCCTCTTCCGACCCGATGTCGTTGATCGCGACCTGAGGCGCGTCGTAGTCGGGAAGAGGAATGTTGAGCGTGCTCGTCATAAGGGAGGTGGTTTCCTTGGGTGGACAGATATCGTCGGGTCACACACGGCTCAAGTCTCGGGTCGGCCACCCCTCGCCGGCACCAGCACAAACAGGCTTCGTCGCCCGGCGTTAACCGGCGGTCGAGGTAGCAAGCCAAGGTCCACTAGGTCTGGGACCCGGGCAGACTTCAGACGCAGTTTCTTAGCCTACGCTCCAGCCACAGGCCCCGTCCAACTGTCGACGTCACCGCGCTGGGCATACCCTGTAGCCGTGGACCAAGCCATCAGCCCGGTCGTTCGACCGGAGGCGCCCATCGATCCCTTCGGCGCGATCGAAACCATCGGAACGACCGGCCCTGTGGTCAGAGCCGAGCGGCGTACGGTCGGGGAAGCCGAGTCGCGCCGCGCGAACGGGCCCGACTGGGACCGTTACGCCGACGAGTACCAGGCCACGCACGGACCGTTCCTCGGTGAGGCCGGGTTCGTCTGGGGTCCGGAGGGCCTGACCGAGGCCGATCTCGGCATCCTCGGTGACATCAGCGGCAAGGACGTGCTCGAGCTCGGCTCCGGCGCCTGTCAGTGCTCCCGGTGGGTGAACACCCAGGGCGGGCGCGCGATCGGCCTGGACCTCTCGGGCCGCCAGCTCCAGCACTCCCGGCGCCTCGACGAGCAGACCGGCGTGGTCGTGCCCGCCGTGCAGGCCACCGCGACCGACCTGCCCTTCGCGCACGACGCCTTCGACGTGGTCTTCTGCTCCTTCGGAGCGCTGCAGTTCGTCAGCGACATCGCCCACGCGCTCGCGGAGACCTCCCGCGTCCTACGCCCCGGCGGCCGATTCGCGTTCTCGATCACCCACCCGACGCGGTGGATGTTCCCCGACGACCCAGGTCCCGAGGGCCTGATCGCGGCGCAGTCCTACTGGGACCGCACCCCCTACGTCGAGGTCGACGACGAGACCGGCAAGGTGTCGTACGTCGAGCACCACCGCACGCTCGGGGACTGGGTCTCGTTGCTGGCCGGCGCCGGGTTCCGGATCACCGACCTGGTCGAGCCCGAGTGGCCCGAGGACCACGAGCGGGTCTGGGGCGGCTGGTCGCGCACCCGCGGTCTGCTGACCCCCGGGACCGCGATCTTCGGTGCCGACCTGGCGGGCGGCTAGACCCGCTCACAAAAGCCGAGCGCGGGCCCGGGAGCTGGAAGCTCCCGGGCCCGCGAACGTCGATGCTGGTGCGTGCTGAGCCTCAGGCGTCGACCAGGGTGCGGTCGTCCGCGGCGGCGTGGGCGCCACCGTTGGGCTTGCGGCCGCGCAGCGCCAGCCACAGGCCGATCAGCAGGAAGATCAGGCCGGCGACGACGCCGCCGACGGGGATCCAGGTGCCGATCAGGTTGAGCTGGGCGATGTTGTCCTTGGCGTCCTGAGCGTTGTTGGAGACGGTCTCGTCGGAGTAGCTCATGTCAGCGTCGATCAGCACGGTGCCATCGCTGGTGACCATCTTCTGGGTCGCGCTCTGGTCGATGTAGGAGCCGGTGGTCGGCTCGACGAAGATCGTCTGGGTGGCCTCGTAGGTGCCCCGGATGTCGTCCTCGGTGTCCTTCACCTCGTCCTCTCCTGCCGAGAGCGACACGTCGTCCTCGGAGGCGGAGACCTCGAACTGGTAGGTCTTCACGCCCTTGACGTCGGCGTCGTCGACGTAGGTGGCGATGACGGTGGTGCCGAGCGTGTCGTCCCAGTACTCGTAGTCGTGGCGCTCGGTCTCGAACGGGAACTTGCCGGCCAGGCCGGTCATGCCGTCGACGGCCCGGTCCTCACCGACGTACTTGGCCTGGTCCTCGACGACCTCGGAGCTCTTGCGGTCCATGGCGTAGGCACGCTCGGTCGTGATCACCACTCGATCGTCGTCCTCGGCGCGGGCGCACGGGGGCGTGTCGCCCTCCTGGATCATGATGCAGCCGGCCTCGACGAAGACGACGACGTCGTCGGTCGACTCCTTCGGAGCCGCCTCGGTGGTCCGGGTGTACTTCACCGGAACTGGGGTATCCGACTTGGCCAGCGCGCCGCTGGCGGTGCCGTCCAGGACCGTCGTGGTGTTGACGTTGAGCGGCACGGTCGCCGCGGCGTCCCGGCCCCAGAAGCCCGCTACCGCGGCAGCGACCAGCGCGAACGCGCCGACCAGCAAGAAGATGTAACCAATCACTCTTCGCATGTTTTTGCCCCTCCCAAGGCCTCAGTTCCCCCCTCGATCCGCGAACCGTAGCAGCAATACCCGGTCCGGTGTGCAACGGGTCACAAACCGCTGTGCGACACTTCCTCTTCGTGTCCTCCCCCCACTCCACCACCACCGCTGCCGGGCACACCGGCGGGCCTACTGACGCGCCCGCTGCCGACGGCCTGCTCGCGACTCCCCGGAGTGTCGTGGCGACCGCGCTCGCCCTGATCGTGGCCCAGCTCGCCTTCCGCGCCTGGGCGCTGAGCGGCTCGTGGTACCGCTTCGACGACGCCAACTTCATGTCGAAGCTGATGTCCGACGGCCTCTCGGCCGACCTGCTCTTCCACGGGTTCGCCGGGCACCTGATGCCGGGCGCGTTCGCGCTGACGGCCTACAACTTCGGCCTCGACCCCTACGCCTGGGCCTATCCGGCCGTCGAGCTCCTCGTCCTGCAGGCGATCGCCAACCTGGGCGCGCTGGTCTTCCTCTGCTCCGCGTTCGGGAAGCGGCGCGGCATCCTGCCGCCCCTGGCGCTGTTCCTGTTCAGCTCGATCAGCCTGCCGGCGTTCCTGTCCTGGGGTCCCGGGATCACCCAGCTGCCGTTCCTCGCCGCGATCTTCTGGGGATCCTGGGCACACCTCAACTACCTGCGTACGCGGCGGTTCCGCTGGGCTCTGCTGACGATCCTCATCACCCTGGCCGCCATCGCCTTCGGCGAGAAGGCGATGCTGCTGTTCTGGCCGTACGCCGTGCTGGCGCTGGGCTGGTTCGCCACCGGTGACATCCTGACCCGGCTGCGGACGATCCTGGGCCGCTATCTGCCCGGTGTGCTCCTCTACGGGGTCGTCTCGATCGGCTCCGTGATCGCCTACCTCACCCTCGGCGCGGGATCGTCGAAGGCGTCGGGCAGCTCCGACGCCAACGGGTTCGCGCTGGTCGCGCAGCGGTTCCTGCTGGAGTCGTGGGCGCCCGGCGCGGTCGGTGGGCCGCTGCGGTGGAAGTGGATCGAGGGCAACTCCGCCGGCTGGGCCGAGCCCGGCGCGGTGGTCTCGGTGCTCGCCGTCGGCGTGCTGGCGCTGCTGACCTTCGAGCTCGCCCGCACCCGCTCGATCGCGCTGCGGGCCTGGTGGCTGGTCGGCGGGATCCTCGTCATCGACATCGCCCTGATCACCGCCATCCGGGCCGGCGGGGTCGGCGCCGACATCGCGCTCGCCTACCGCTACCTCACCGACACGATCGCGGTCACCGCGATGGCGCTCGCGCTGGCCACGCTGCCGTTGCGCGGGGCGGTGGAGACGCTCACCCCGACGCGTACGTCACCCTTCCTGGACAACCCACGACGGGTCGCGGTGGCGACCGCGGTCGTCGCCGCGCTGGGGCTCTTCTCGTCCTACTCCTACGTCCAGGGCTGGCACGACGACGACAACACCCGTCGCTACATCGATACCGTCCGCGCCGACCTGGCCGAGGTCGAGGAGCCGCTGCCGATGGCGGACGGGCCGGTGCCCGAGTGGATGGTCTGGGGCGCGTCATACCCCTACAACCAGGTGAGCCGGGTGCTCCGGCCGCTGTCGGACAAGATGGCGTTCCCCCGGGCCAGCACCGACAATCTCTACCTGGTCGACAAGGACGGTCACATCCGGCCGGCGCTGGTCGAGCCCGAGCGACGCTCGGTCGGCGCCGTCGACCCGACACCGAGCCCGGACAAGTGCAAGCTGCGGGTGCGGCAGACACCCCTCGAGGTCGGCCTGGACGGTGGCGTCGACGGCGCCGGGTGGTGGATCCGGGTCGCCTACGTGGCTGCCGAAAAGGACGCCGGCCGGATGCGCGTGACCGCAGGCGACCACTCCTACGACGTGGACGTCGAGCCCGGGTTCCGCAGCCTCTACCTGCGTACGGGCGAGGGACGCTTCGACACCATCAGCCTCCAGAGCCTGACTCCGGGATCGAAGCCCTGCCTGGGTGGCATCGAGGTCGGCAGCGTGGTGCCGTTCGGTGATCCGATCTCAGGGCCTGAGGAGGACGGCTGATGGACCGCCGATTCCTCACGCTCGACGCGCTGCGCGCCGTCGGCGCGCTGATGGTGGTGCTGACCCACGTCGGGTTCCACACCGGCCGCTACCCGCAGGGCTGGACCGGGGCGATGCTCGCCCACTTCGACCTCGGCGTGGCGCTCTTCTTCGTGGTCTCCGGGTTCCTGCTGGCCAGACCGTGGTTCGCGGCCAGCGCCGCCGGAGCGCCGCCGCCGAGCACCGGACGCTACCTGTGGAAGCGCGCGCTGCGGATCCTGCCGCTCTACTGGGTCGTCGTGGCGGTCTGCCTGATCGCCGCGCCGGCGAACTCCGACGTCGGCGTCGGCGGCTGGATCGCCAACCTGACCCTGACCCAGATCTACACCCAGGACACGCACGCCTACGGCCTGGCGCACATGTGGAGCCTGTGCACCGAGGTCGCCTTCTACCTCGCGCTGCCGCTGGTGGTGCGGCTGCTGACGCCGCGAGACCGCCTGGACGTACGCCGTGTGCTGGTCGTCTGCCTGCTGCTCTCGATCGGCGGCGTGGCCTTCGCCGCGGGCGCCCGGACCTGGTTCGACCAGCCGTTCGCTGCCGAGTGGCTGCCGGCGTACCTGCCGTGGTTCCTGGCCGGCACGGCGCTCGCTGCCTGCTCGGTCGACCCGGGCATGCGCGCGCGGCTGGACGCCGCCGCGCGCGACCTGGCCGGCTGGTGGCTGCTGGCGCTGGGGCTCTTCGTCGCGGCCTGCACCCCCATCACCGGCCCGATCGGGCTGGTGGATGCGCCGACGCCGGCCGAGTCCGCGCTCAAGTGCGTGCTCTACGGCGCGGTCGCGGTGTGCGTGATCTTCCCGCTCGTCTTCGGGCCCGAGCTCGAGGGTCCGGTACGCCGCTGGCTGGCCGGTCCGGTGCCCAGCGCGCTGGGCGAGATCTCCTACGGCATCTTCTCGATCCACATGTTCGTGCTGCTGATGGGCATGGAGCTGCTCGGGTTCGGCACCTTCAACGACCGCTTCTGGACCGTCCTGGGGATGACGCTCGCCGTCACCATCCCGGTCGCGGCGCTGTCCTACATCCTCTTCGAGCGCAGGGTGATGCGGCTGCGTGGCTGGCGTCCCTCCGGGCGCCGGCCGAAGCGGCGGTCCGAGCCCGAGCCTGCGTCAGAGCCCGGTGAGACCGAGGCGGCCGCGGCGACCAGCACGATCGCGACCAGCGACAGCGCCTGAGCCGTCCAGGCGGGCGGGTCCCAGGGCAGGTCCCAGGCGGTCGGGAGGATCTCGACGGCCAGGGCGCCGGCGAGCAGCGCCGCCCCCGACCCGGCGGCCAGGAGACGTACGAGAGCCGGCCGGCGGCCGGTCAGGCGCGGCAGCAGCCAGGCGACCACGGCGGCCAGGGCGCCCCACCAGCCGGCGAGCAGACCGGCCACGAGGACCAGCAGCCCGGCGTCGTACCACCGCCACGGCGCGGCCACGGGGAACACCTCCAGACTGGGCGGGGTGCCGCGGCGGCGCCATGAGGTCACCAGTGCCAGCGCCAGGACCAGCGCCGCGCCGCCCGCACCGGCGACCAGCCCGGCACGGTAGGTGCCCTCGGGCGCGAAGCCGAAACGTACCTCTCCCCCGGCGCCGGCAGGCACGATCCAGCCCTGCTGCCAGCCGTCGACCCGCTGGGCGCGCAGGACCTTGCCGTCCAAGGTCGCGGTGGCACCGGTGTTGATGTTCTGCGGGAGCACGAGGACCCGGTCGTACGCCTCGGCGGAGACGGTCGCCGAGACCGCGGCGTCGCGCTCGTCGCGCTCCACCTCGACCGCCTCCGGCGACTCCGCGTCCGCGATCACCTCCGCGCTGAGCTCGAGGCTGTCGACACGGAGCGCGTCCACCGGGTCGGCGAGCAGGGTGTTCTCGCCGGCGGCGAGGTTGATCGGGGCCGTACCGCAGACCCTCAGCGGCAGCTCGCCACCGCGCAGCAGCGCGGAGAGCGACCCGTTGACCGCCGTACGCAGCACCCGCTCGCCCACGCGGATGCGGGGACCGTCGGCGCAGCCCGCCCGGAGCGTGCCGTCGCCGAGCGGACGGCCGTTGACCTCCACCTCCGAGATGCCGGCGGGCAGCTCGGACGCGTCGGCCATGCTGGAGGGCTGGTCGTAGGCGGCGTCGGTCTCGGTGATCCGGATCCGGAGCCGGTCGGTGCGCCAGCCGCTCGGCACCTCGATGTCACCGTCCGAGTCGACCTCGCGGGTGACCGTGCGCTTGGGTCGGCGCAGGTCGGTGATCTCGACCTCGGTGGGGATGCTGACCGGGGCCGCCTTGTTGACCATGAGCCGCAACGCCCTGATCCGCTGCCGCTCGGGCAAGCCGACGGTCACCGTCGCCGGGCCGGTCGACGGCGCCCGCCAGGAGGTGCCCTCGTCGCCGTCGGCCATCGCGAGCGCCGACTGGGCGATGTCTCCGCGGCTGGGCGCGGTGATGTCGCCACCGGCGAGGGCGGCTGCCGCCGCGGCATAGGCGTGGTCGCGGCGCAGCGACACGGTCCCGGTGACGTCGAACGACTGCCCGCGGGTGAGGGTGATCAGCCGGTCCAGATCGTCGCCGTCGTCGCCGGTGGCGGCCAGGAACGGCTCACAGTAGAGCACGCCACCCTGGTCGATGCAGCCGCTGCGGTCGGCGTCGCGACCGAGCCGGATCTTGCGGATCGTGGTGTCCTCCGGCGGCTCGGGGAGCGCGACCAGGCGCTGGGCGTCCACGCCCTCGATGTCGAGCTCGCTGATCCCCCACGGGCCGTAGGCGGTGGCTCCGCGGGCGGTGATGGTGAGGTTGCGCGCGCTGAACCCGGTGAGGTCGTACGTCGCCTCCTCCCCCGGCTGCGGGGCGTAGACCTTGCGCATCTGGGCGCCGGCGACGAGCTCGAGCCGTTCGACCCCGACGACGTTCTCGGGGATGGTGATGGTGACCTTGCCGAGGTCGGTCTCGTCCTCGAACCGAACCCGGAGCCAGGAGCCCTCGGGATCGTGGTCCCATCCGGTCTCGGTGCGCCACGCGGTGTCGGGATCGCCGTCCAGGGCCGCCGAGGGTGCCCGGCCGCGGTCGACCGGGACCTCCTCCGGGGTCGCCGCCGAGCTGGAGGCCTCCACGGCCTCGACCCCGCGCCAGACCACCGTGCTCTGCCACCGCTCCTGGTCCTCCAGGTAGCGGTGGAAGCTCTCGGGCTGGTCGGAGTCGACGCCCTCCTCGGCCGTCCGGGTCGCGGAGGAGTTGGCTCGGACACCGGAGAAGAGGGTCGTACGCCGCCGCTGGCCGTCGGTCAGGATGACATCGGCCCTCTCCCCGGAGCCGTCGGCGGCCGACCGGGTGTCGTCGGCGGTCAGCACCGCCGGCGCCCCGCTGGCGGGCTCGCCCGGGTCGCCCATCACGGTCGTCTTCGCCGGGATGAGGGTCCCGTCGGAGGTGGCGTCGTCGACCTCGTAGATCTCGATCGGCGGGTACTCCCCCGCCAGTCCCCCGTCGACGAGGACACGGGTGCCCTTCTCGCGGTGGTAGGTGGTGTTGCCGAACTCGGTGCCGAAGCTCGCCTCCCGGGTCAGCCCCGGCGACTGGGCGAGGGTGGCGTGCACCAGCGACGGCGGCGGGGCACCGGTGGTGCCCCAGTGCAGATCGTTGCGTACCAGCAGCCGGGTCACCCCGGCCTTGGCCAGCATCGGGGCGAGGTCGGCGCTGGAGGTGCCGCGCTCGATCTCCTCGGTGACTCGGTCGAGCCAGACGACGTTTCCGGGCTCGGCCAGCGGCACCACGCCGCGTACGGCCCAGCGGGAGTCGGCGTAGGGCTGCAGGACCTCGTCGTGGGTGCTGCCCCACAGGTAGTCGCCGAACCGGGCGGCCGGGACCACGAGCGTCACACCGCCGTCGTCGTTCTCGGAGAGATAGTCGGCGGCGTCGGTCCAGAAGGTCGGGACGTTCTCGATCGACCCGGGTGGCGGCACCTGGCCGCGCACCCAGGGCACCGCCAGGCCGGCCAGCGCGGCCACCACGGCGATGACGAACACCCTCCTGAGCCACTGTGCGGCCTTCGTGGCCGTCCCGGATGCTCGCGCCAGCTCGGCGCGGAAGAGGATGGTCTCGACGGTGAGCACGACGCCGGCGGCGAGCCCGAGGCGGAGCACCGCGTCGTACTTGTGGCTGTTGCGCACCGCGGCCAGGGCGCCGTCGACGAGGTCCTGACGGGCCTCGGCTCCCCAGCCGGCCAGCGCACCGGTGTAGCCGATCCCGACGAGGACGGCGCCGGCCAGCACGCAGCCGATCAGGAACCGGGTCTCGGGGTGGCGTCGCGCGCGGCCGACCCCGGCCAGCCCGGCGAGCCCGATCGCGACGACGGCGGCCGCGTCGAGGACCAGGTAGGGCGTGGCGTGCAGGCTCTGCCCGGCCGGGTAGTAGAGCGGGTCGGCGTACGCCACCCAGTCGGAGGTGCCGAGCAGCGTCGGCAGCAGGCCGGTGGTCGAGGAGGTGACCGCGGCGGTCTCGATGTAGTCGAGGAAGGGCGGGATGTAGCGGCCCTGGAGCACCAGCGGGATCGTCCACCACAGGGTGGCGAGGATGGTGAACACGCCCCACAGCGCCAGTGCGGCGAACCGCCGGGCACCGGTCCTGGTCAGCAGGAAGACCACGCCCGGGACGATCACCGCCGAGACCGCGGTCGCGTTGACCCCGCCCGCGCAGGCGACCGCGAGCGCCGCCACCGCGCACCAGCGCACCAGGTCCTTCGTCGTGGTGGTGCCGCTGGCGCGGATGACCGCGAGCAGCACCCAGGGCGCGACCGCGGTCGGCCACAGCTCGGCCGAGTTGGCGCCGAGGATGGTCATCACGCGTGGCGTCAGGACGTACGCCGCGGCACCCGCGACCTGCGCCCACGGCCGCCCCAGCTGCAGCTCGCGGGCGACCATCAGGACTCCCAGGAAGGCCAGGTTGAGCAGCAGCGCCCACCACAGCCGCTGGATCACCCACTCCGGCAGCTGGGCCAGCTGGCCCAGACCGTAGAAGGGTCCCATCGGCCACAGGTAGCCGATCGCCTGGTTCTGCACCTGGCCGAAGGCGCCCTGCGCGTCCCACATGTTCAGCGCCCGGGCCAGGAAGGCCCACGGGTCGGCGCTCAGGTCGAACTTGGTGTCCGCGACGATCCGGCCCGGGGCCTGGGTGAAGGTGATCGCGGTCAGGATCGCGACGTACGCCGCGATCCTCAGTCGTGAGGTAGGGCTCGGCGGGTCCGGGGTCACGTCTTGCGCAGCACGAGCAGGAGGTTCCATGAGAGCACCTCCCTCACCACCGGGACCCGCATCAGCCACGCCGCCCACGCCGGGTGGTAGCGCGGAACCGCGGCCAGGATCTCGGCGTTGCCCGCCCGGCGCTGGGCGCGCGCCCAGCGCAGCCCGGCGGAGGCGGTCGCTGCGTACATCGACTCGCCGAACTTGTTCTTGGGCTCGTGGCCGTGCTTGCGCAGGTAGCGCCGGCGCGCGAAGCGGCCGCCGAGCAGGTGCCAGGGGCTGGTCTCGTGGCCGCCCCAGGGGCCCCACCACAGGGTGTAGGAGCAGAAGACCACGCCGCCGGGCCTGGTGACCCGGAGCATCTCGTCGAGCATGGCGGTCGGGGTCGGGACGTGCTCGAGCACGTTGGAGGAGTAGCAGGCGTCGACGCTTCCGGTGCGGACGGGAAGCCGCATCCCGTCGCCGAGCATGCTGCCCTCGGCGACGATCCCGGCGCCCTGCATCTCACCGGCGTCGGCGTCGAGCGCGAGGTAGGTCGCGCCGGCGTTCATGAAGGCGTCGCGGAAGTAGCCCGGGCCGCCGCCGACGTCGAGCAGGACGGTGCCCTGAAGGGTCTCTCCGTCGGTGTAGTGCGCGAGCTGGCCGACCGAGTCCGCAGCCAGCGCGGTGTAGAAGCGCGCGGGGTCGGTCTGCTCCACGCGGAAGTCGCTGAAGAGGCGTACGGAGCGCCGCAGCGTCGCCCGCCAGTCGTTGCCGACCGGGGCGTCCATCTGGTCCCCGCTCCGGGGGTCGAGGAGGTTCGGCACGGCGGGAACCCTAACCGAATTACCCCAACGGGTGTGCATTTGGTCACGAAGTGTCCTACTCTCCGGTAACTGCGTGACCCCTGGGGAGGGAGCGCTCAGTGCGGGGAAACTGCGAGTCAGGGGAGAACTGAGTTTTGCGCGCCAACGAGGGAGCGCAGCTGGATGGTCGCCATGTGGCGGTCTTCAGCTGGCGCGACACGGACAATCCCGAAGCCGGTGGAGCCGAGCACTACCTCCACCAGATCACCGCCGGACTGGTGGGCGCGGGAGCACGGGTCACCGTGTTCACCGCCACCTATCCAGGAGCGCGTGCCCGGGAGGAGCGCGACGGCATCCGCTACGTACGCCGCGGCGGCAAGCTCAGCATCTACCTGTGGGGTGTGCTGCTGCTCGCGCTGGGCCGGCTGGGCCCGATCGGCCGCGTCGACGCGGTCATCGACGTGCAGAACGGGCTGCCGTTCTTCTGCCCGCTCGGCACCAGGGCGCCGGTCACGGTGCTCGTCCACCACGTCCACCGCGAGCAGTGGCCGGTGGTCTATCCCGGGCTGTCCGGACGGATCGGCTGGTGGGTCGAGTCGTGGCTGGCGCCGCGGCTCTACCGCCACAAGCAGTACGTCGCGGTCTCCCGTGCCACCCGGGCCGAGCTGGCCACGCTCGGCGTCGACCCCGCCCGGGTCGCGGTCGTGCACAACGGCGCCGCGCCGGCGCTGAGCGACCGGCCGGCGAAGACCGAGCATCCCTCCATCTGCGTCGTCGGGCGGCTCGTGCCGCACAAGCGGGTCGAGCTCGCCGTCGACGCGGCGGTGGCGCTGCGGGCCTCCTACCCGGACCTGAGGCTGAGCATCGTGGGCGGTGGCTGGTGGGCCGACGAGCTGGCTGCGTACGTCTCCCGGGTGGGGGCCGGCGACTTCGTCGAGATGCTGGGGCATGTCGACGAGGAGACCAAGGAGGCGGTCTACGAGCGGTCCTGGCTGATGGCGCTGCCGTCGCTGAAGGAGGGCTGGGGTCTGGTCGTCACCGAGGCCGCCCAGCACGGCACCCCGACCGTCGCCTTCCGCGACGCGGGCGGGACGACCGAGTCGATCGACGACGGCGAGTCCGGGGTGCTGGTCGACGACCAGCCCGGCTTCGTGGCCGCGCTCGACCATCTGCTCGGCGACGAGATCCGCCGCAAGGAGCTGGCCGAGGGCGCCCGGTGGCACGCGCGCAAGCACACCTGGGAGCAGAGCCAGCTCAACTTCAACGCCGTGCTCGCCTCCGCGCTCCAGGGGCACGTGGTCAGCGCGGACTGACTGCCCTGGACTGTCGTAGAGACTGAGAAGAGGCCCGGCGGATCACCGCCGGGCCTCTTTCGCTACGTCGAGCTCAGTCGTTGGTGCCGTACTGAACCGTCGACTCAGAGACGCTCGGAGGATTCTCGACGGTGTTGTCCGTGCTGCTGGTGACGACTCCGACGATGGTCGCTGCGGCGACTCCGCCGCCGACAAGAATGCTGGCGACGATGGCAATGATGTTGCCCATGGATATGTGACCTCCCTCTCCTAGCGGCGAACTTTAGCAGCCGGCCGGCGAACAATACTGATCAGTAGCAGAACTGTTGATGTTGTGGCTCCGAGCCAGGCCAGGCCGTACGCCACCCACGCGACGATCACCGCCGTCAGTGCCACCGGGCCGATGGTGTAGGCGGCCGGCCGGGTCGCCTCCCCCGGCAGCCGCTGCAGGAGCAGGCCGCCGCTGTCGTGGACGGTCTCGCCGGCCACCTGCGGCGCCTCGCCCGCGGTGCGGTCGGTGATGACGTACCCGATCCCGAGGCGGCTCAGCTCGCTCGCCCGTGCCTCGGGGTCCGGTGCGGCGAGGGCCTCGGCGGCGGCCGTCGCGCGCGGGTCCTCCCCCGCGATCTCGGTCCTGCTGATGACGAGATCGCCGTTGGTCACGCTCGCCCTGGGCAGCATCCTCGGCAGCGGGTCGAGGACGGGACGACGCTCGTTCCACGCCGGCGCCCGGTAGGCGGACCAGGGCAGGACCAGTACGTCACCCGGTGCCGTCTCCTCGGCGAGCGTCGCGCCGGCCCGCTGCCAGGACGTCGGGTAGTCGGCCGTGCCGATGCCGCCGGCGAGACCCCAGGCGGCGTCGGGAAGCACGGCGATCGGGGCGAGGGCCAGGGCGACGGCGGCGGCCCATCGGGGTGCGGTCCCGGGAAGCCGATCGCGCAGCGCGTCGACCCCGGCCGCGGCGGTCAGGACGATCAGCGGCAGGCACAGCGGAAGCAGGCGGCCGCTGTCCCGCATCAGCGCAAGGCCGGGGATGTGCTGGGCGAGGTCGTCGAGGGCCCCGGGCGCCGCCCAGCCGGCGACGGCGATCGCCATCCCGGCCACCCACAGTCCCAGGATCGCGGTCCGTTGGCTGTCGGCGGTCCACCACCGCCGGAATCCGGCACCGATCAGCGCCACCAGGAGCGCCAGGGCCACCCACGCAGGCCAGCTCTCGCGGCTCGAGGGGACGACCGAGGTGTTCCAGATCCCGCCGAGGGTCAGGGCTGCCAGCGGGGCGGGCAGGGCGTCGCCGCGCAGCGCGAAGACCTCGAACCCGGTCGCCGACGCCGCCTCCGCCGCGTGGGTCAGGCCGGCGATCACCCAGGGCACGTTGACCGCGGCCACCATCGCGAGCAGCAGCGCCGGTCGCCGGCCCCGGCGCAGACCGGTCGCGAGCAGTATGGCGGCCGATACGATCCCCGCGCTGGCGCTCAGGCTCCCGGCGAGCAGGACCGGGAGCAGCCACACCGGGCCGCGCTCGGCCGGGCCGGCTTCAGTCGCGGTCCAACGGCGGCCGGCCAGCACCAGCCAGGGCACCGCGGCATAGGCCAGCAGCATCGGCCAGTGACCCATCCACAGCCGCTCGGCGACGTACGGGCTCCACACGGTCAGGCTCACCACCACCAGCCGCGCGGCGAGCGAGCGCTCCCGCACCAGCTCGGCGGAACCCGCCCCGGCGAGCACGAGCGCCCCGATCAGCACGAGCTTCTGCAGCACGAGCCCCGGAACGACCTCGTCCAGCACCGCGACCACGGCGTCCGAGGGCACCGCCCGCGGCAGTCCCGACCCCAGACCGAGCACATCCCGGGTCAGCGCGAGATCCGGCACCCACACCATGTCGTAGCTGAGCACGAACCCAGCCCCCAGCGCCGGCCCCAGCATCAGCACCGCCAGCACACCCGCCCACACGGTCGGGGCCGCCCGTTCGATCACGCGGCCACCCTAAGCCCCACGCCGAGAAGTCACCCCGGTCGCGCGACACGTCAGCTACGCCGGGCGAGACGTCAGTTGTGGCGGACGAAACGTCAGTTAGGTCGGGCGAGACGTCAGTTGTGGCGATCGAGTTCCGGTCCTGGGCGGATGCCGGTGCCGGCATGTGGCGTACGGCACCATAGGCTTTCCAAGTGCCCACGATGACCGACAGCCCGACCAGCGCCCGCCGGCGCAGGCTGTCCGCGCTCATCCGCAGCAGCGGCTTCCTCGCCGTCTGCATCATGGTCACCAATGTCGCGACCTACGGTTTCCAGATCATCGCCGCCCGGATCCTCGGCCCGGGACAGTACGGCGGCGTCGCATCGATGATGTCCCTGCTCCTCGTGGTCGGCGTGGTCCAGCTCGGCATGCAGGCGACGGCGTCGCGACGGGTGACCGAGACGCCCGGCCAGGAGCGGGTGATCGAGCAGACGGTGCTTCGCGCGACCTACCGCGCGGCCATCGTCGTCGGGATCGTCATGCTCGCCGCCTCACCGCTGGTGTGGCGGGTGCTGCGGCTCGACTCGATCTATCCCGCGATGCTGGTCGCGGTGTGTGCCGTACCGCTGACCATCATGGGTGGTCAGGCCGGGGTGCTGCAGGGCGAGCGCCGTTGGCTCGCCCTGGCGATGGTCTACCTGGCTCTGGGGATCCCCCGCGTCATCGTCACCACCGCCGCGATGTGGATCCGCCCCACCGAGGGCGCCGCCATGGCCGGCGTAGCGCTGGCCCAGTTCGCACCGGCGATCGTCGGATGGTGGGTGCTGCGACGTCGCGCCGACACCGACGCGAGGCCCGGGCCGGTGAAGCCCGTCGTCGTCGAGATGCTCCATGGCTCGTTCGCGCTGCTGGGCTTCTTCGCGCTCTCCAACGTCGACATCCTGATCGCGCGCAACGTGCTCACCGACCACGTCTCCGGCCTGTACGCGGGTGGCCTGATCCTCACCAAGGCGGTGCTGTTCCTACCGCAGTTCGTGGTGATCATCGCCTTTCCGTCGATGTCGGCCGAAGCCAGCCGGCGCTCCGCGCTGATCAAGTCGCTCGCGCTCGTCGGCGGTCTCGGCGCGTGCGCGATCGCCGGCTCGTGGCTGTTGTCGTGGCTCGCGATGATCTTCATCGGCGGCCCCGACTACGCCGAGATCGAGGGGCTGCTCTGGGTCTTCGCGATCCTCGGCATGGTGCTGTCCGTGCTCCAGCTGCTCGTCTACTCGGTCCTGGCCCGGCGCAGCCGGCTCTCGGCGTACCTTCTCTGGATGGCCGTCGCCGCCGCCCTCGCCCTCGGCGCGATGCAGACCACCGTCGAAGGCCTCGTCTGGGCCGTCCTCAGCGTCGACGCCGTCCTCGCCGCCGTCCTGCTCGCGACCACCTTCTGGCGCCTCAGCCAGACCCCTCACCGCCCCTGACCCGCCGAGGCGTCAGCTGCGCCGGCCGAAACGCCACTAACGTCGTCCGAAACGTCAGCCGCGTCGGCCGAGAATGCACTTCTGGCGTGCTGAGGCGTCACTTGCGTCGGCCGAGACGGCAGTTAGTGCGGCCGAGACGGCAGTTAGGGACAACGAAGGTAGACTTTCGTCGCCCACAACTACCGATTCGGCCCGCAAGAAGTGCCATCTCGTACGCCTCAACTGCCGCCTCGGCCGACGCGGGTGACCTCTCGACCGACGTACGTGACGCCTCGGCGGGCTTCAGCCGCGACGGAAGAGAATGCGGTTGTGGACGACGAAAGTAGAGTCTCGTCGCCCACAACTGCCATCTCGTACGCCACAGCTGACGCCTCCGCCGACGCGGGTGACGTCTCGGCCGACCGGGGCGACGCCTCGGCGATCAGTGGGCGGCTTCGTGCCAGGACAAGCCCGTGCCGACGGAGACGTCGAGGGGGACGTTGAGGTCGGCGGCGGAGCCCATCTGCTCGCGTACGAGCGCCTCCAACGCCTCCCGCTCCCCGGACGCGACCTCGAAGACGAGCTCGTCGTGGACCTGGAGGAGCATCCGGGAGGAGAGGCCGGCCTCGTCGATGGCGGCTTGGACCCGCAGCATGGCGACCTTGATCAGGTCGGCGGCCGAGCCCTGGATGGGGGCGTTGAGGGCCATCCGCTCGGCGGTCTCGCGCCGCTGACGGTTGTCGGAGAGCAGGTCGGGAAGGTAGCGGCGGCGGCCCATGATGGTCTCGGTGTAACCGGTGCGCCGCGCCTCCTCGACCAGGCTGCGCAGGTAGTCGCGGATGCCGCCGAAGGTCTCGAAGTATTCCTCCATCAGCCCACGCGCCTCGCTCGGCTCGATCCCGAGCTGCTGGGAGAGGCCGAAGGCGGACAGGCCGTAGGCGAGGCCGTAGTTCATCGCCTTGATCTTCGCCCGCTGCTCGCTGGAGACCGCGTCGGGGTCGACACCGAAGACCCGAGCGGCGGTGATCGAGTGGAAGTCGCGTCCGGAGCGGAACGCCTCGATGAGCAGCTCGTCCTCGGACAGATGCGCCATGATCCGCATCTCGATCTGGCTGTAGTCGGCGGTCATCAACGACTCGAAGCCGTCTCCCACGACGAAGCCCTTGCGGATCCCGCGACCCTCCTCGGTGCGCACCGGGATGTTCTGCAGGTTGGGCTCGGTCGAGGAGAGTCGCCCGGTGGCCGCGATGGTCTGGTTGAAGGTGGTGTGGATGCGGCCATCGTCCTGCACGGTCTTCAGCAGGCCCTCGATGGTGACCCGCAGCCGGGTGACGTCGCGGTGGCGCAGCAGCGCGAGGAGGAAGGGGTGCTCGGTCTTCACGTAGAGCTGCTGCAGCGCGTCGGCGTCGGTGGTCCAGCCGGTCTTGGTGCGCTTCGTCTTCGGCATGTCGAGCTCGTCGAAGAGGACCACCTGCAGCTGCTTGGGCGAACCGAGGTTGATCTCCTTCCCGATCACGCCGTAGGCCTCGTCGGCCGCCTGCTTCATCTGGCCGGCGAAGTGTCGCTCCAGGGCGTCGAGGTGCTCGGTGTCGACCGCGATGCCGGTCTTCTCCATCCGCGCCAGCAGGTGCAGCAGCGGAAGCTCCACCTCGGACAGGAGCCGGTGCCCACCGGCGGCCTCGACCGCCGAGTCGAGCTCGACGGCGAGGTCGATCACTGCCCGGGCGTAGAGCATCGAGGTCCTGGCCACGCCGTCGCCGCCGACCTCGTCGTCGCCGAAGAGCGACTCCTGGCCGCCGTCGTCCTCCTGCTTGAGCTCACGCTTGAGGTAGCGCAGCGTCAGATCGGCAAGATCGTAGGAGCGCTGGTCGGGCGCGACGATGTAGGCCGACAGCGCGGTGTCGGTGACCAGCCCGCCCAAGGACCAGCCGTGGGCGTCGATCGCCAGCTCGGGCCCCTTGGTGTCGTGCATGATCTTCGGCTTCGAGGCGTCCGCGAGCCAGCCCGCCAGCGCGGCCTCGTCCTCAGGGGTGAGCTCCTCCACCCCCACGTACGCAGCCCGCTCCTGCGTCGCGAAGCCGAACCCGTCCACGCGGCCGGTGCCGGAACCCCAGGTGCCGCGCACATGCACGCCGACCGGAGTGGCCCCGAGCTCCTCGAGGAATGTCGCGACGGCGCCGGGAGCCAGCGTCTCGCCCTCGAGCGCGAACCCGCTCTCGTCGACCGGGACGTCGTCCTCCGGGGCGAGCACGTCGGTGATCCGAGTGCGGATCTCGCCGCGGAACTCGAGCTCGTCGAGGAGCTCCAGCGCCGCTGCCCGGTCCCACTCGACCCGCCCGAGGTCCGCCGGGCCGACCTCCAGGGACAGGTCTCGCACCAGCGCGTTGAGGCGCCGGTTGCGCATCACGTCGCCGAGGTGGGCGCGCAGGTTGTCGCCGGCCTTGCCCTTGATCTGGTCGGCGTGGGTGATCAGGTTGTCGAGGCCGTCGTAGGTGTTGATCCACTTCGCCGCGGTCTTCGGACCGACGCCGGGGATGCCGGGCAGGTTGTCGGAGTCCTCCCCCACCAGCGCGGCGATCTCGGGATAGCGGTGCGGCGGGACCCCGTACTTCGCCTCGACGGCCTCCGGCGTCATCCGCGCCAGGTCGGAGACACCACGCATCGGGTAGAGCACGGTCGAGGACTCGGTGACCAGCTGCAGCGAGTCGCGGTCGCCGGTCAGGATGAGCACCTCCATCCCCGCCTCCAGCCCCTGGGTCACCAGGGTCGCGATGATGTCGTCGGCCTCGTAGCCCGCGAGGGAGAGGTGGCGGATGTGCAGCGCGTCGAGCAGTCGCTGGATCAGCGGCAGCTGGGACTTGAACTCGTCGGGGGTCTTGTTGCGCTTCGCCTTGTACTCGGAGTATTCCTCCAGCCGGAACGTCTGGCGCGACAGGTCGAAGGCGACCGCGACATGGGTCGGGGTCTCGTCGCGCAGCACGTTGACCAGCATCGAGGTGAAGCCGTAGACGGCATTGGTGTTCTGCCCCGTGACGGTCGAGAAGTTCTCCACCGGCAGGGCGAAGAAGGCCCGGTAGGCCAGCGAGTGCCCATCGAGAAGGAGCAGTCGGTCACGCGTCACGTCAGCCACGGTCCGACTCTATCCACGACCACCGACAACGGCGCGACCGCGGGTCGAGACCCGCGCGTCCCCCGCTCCCCGACCCCGTGCGGCACATGCGACGATGCATCCATGACCGATGCATCGACCACCGACCAGACCGTCTCGCCGACCGACAAGACCGCGGGCGAGACGTTCTTCGCCTCGCTCCCCCACGGCATGGGCGGCCTCAACGACAAGATGGGCGTCAAGATCCTGGAGATCTCGGCCGAGAAGGTCGTCGGCACCATGCCGGTCGAGGGCAACACCCAGCCGTACGGGCTGCTGCACGGTGGCGCCTCGGTCGCGCTCGCCGAGACGCTCGGGTCCACCGGCTCCGGCATGCACGCCGCGTCCCTGGGCAAGATCGCCGTCGGCGTCGACATCAACGCCACCCACCACCGGTCGGCGACCTCCGGCATCGTCACCGGCACCGCGACCGCCATACACCTCGGCCGCAGCTCGGCGGCCTACGAGGTCGTGATCACCGACGAGCGCGGCAAGCGGGTCTGCACCTCGCGGATCACCTGCTCGCTCATCGACGCCGACCGGATCTCGATGTAGGAACGAACGCCGAAGGGCCCCGGAGCATGTCGCTCCGGGGCCCTTCGTCAATCAGTTTCGCTCAGCGACTGGATCTCGACCCGCTTCGCGGGTTCGCAAGCTCACCCGCTGCGCTCGCTCGATCTCTTCGCGTTGTGACCCTGCGACTTCGTCGCAGGGTCACAGGCTCAGACCTCGCCAGCGATGTACTTGACGGGGGCGTAGGTCGCCTTGTCGTTGTACTGGTAGATACCGATGGACGCGGCCGTCGGGCTACCGGTCTCGCCGAGCTCGATCGGACCGGACTTGCCGTCGTAGTCGATGTCCTTGCCGTCCTCGATGAGCTTGACGCAGTCGGCGTACGTCTCGCACTTCTCACCACCGGTGGTGATGTCGACGATCTCCTCGGCGATGGCCTCGCCGGCGTCGCTGTCAGCCTTCACAGCCGCCAGCGCGGAGACGATGGTGGCGTCGTAGGACTCGGCGGCGTAGGAGTAGTCGGCCAGCTTCGGGTCGACCTTCAGCAGCTGCTCCTTGAAGTCACCGGTGGTCTCGGCGCCCGGGAGGGTGCCCTTGACACCCTTGAGCTCACCCTTGGTGAAGTCCTTGGAGTAGTCCGACAGGTTGCCGTCGACGAAGTACGTCGGCAGCTTGGCCGGACCGGCACCCGCGGCGATGAGCTGCGGGATGAGCTTCTTGGTCTCCTCGAAGGCGACCACGACGACCGCGTCGGCACCCGAGCCGGCGACCTCGTTGATCTGGGCGTCGAACGAGGTGGCGTCCTCGGAGTAGAACGCCGTGGTGGCGACCTTGGAGCCGGCACCCTCGAGGTTGGCCTTGATCTCCTCGGCAAGCGTCTCGCCGTACGCGTCCTGGCGGGCCAGGATCGCCACGTTGGTGCGCTTGTCCTCGAGCAGCAGGTTGGCCATGACGGCGCCCTGCAGGATGTCGGACGGAGCCGTGCGGAAGTAGAGGTCCGGCTTGGCGAAGTCGCCCTCGTCGAACTCGGTCGAGGTGTTCGCCGGGGAGAACATCACGGTGCCCGACGACATGATCTTGTCGATCACGGTCATCGACACGCCCGAGGACGCGGTGCCGACGATGACGTCGGACTTGGCGTCGATGAGCTTGTCTGCCTCGGTGGGGGCGATCGCGGAGGTGGTGTCACCGGAGTCCGCTACGACAGGGACGACGTCCTTGCCGAGCACACCACCGGCGGCGTTGATGTCCTGGATCGCCAGGTCGGAACCGGCGAACTCGGGCGGGCCGAGGAACGCGAGGCTACCGGTCTGCGGGAGAAGCTGCCCGATGGTGAGAGTGCCGTCGCCCTTGGCGGCGGCCTTCTTCTCCGGCTCCTCGGAAGCGGTCTCGCCGCCGCAGGCGGCGAGGGTGAAGCTGAGCGCCAAGGCGCCGGCGCCTGCGGTCAGCTTCATCCAGGTAGAGGATGATGAGTTCACTGCTTAGTCCCTCTTTCGTATGGGCTGGCCCGGCTCACGCCGGACCTTGCGGAGACACATTAGAGACGCATGGAGGGCGAATCACCCGAGGGACCTGTCTTTTCACCAATCCGTTACATCTCCCCCATGGCATCATTGCCTGGGTTGCCGCCATCATCGGCTCCGTACTATCGGCGCCGTGGTGACCCATAATCACTCGGGAAACCCGATTCCGCCCAGGAACAGCCACGATCGTGGAGGAATTGTGATCATCTGTACGCACGGCACTCTCGGAGGACGAACTCGATGAGGGTGCCGGTGACGATGCGAGAGGCACGAGCCGACGACGCGCTCTTCCTTCTCGGCATCTGGCAGGACTCGCTGCGGATGGCGGACGCCCAGGAGCAGCTGAGCGACCTGGAGAAGATCATCCGTGACGCCGAAGCCTCCCCCGACCAGCGCCTCCTGGTCGCCGAGTGCGGCAGCGAGCCCGTCGGGGCGGTCTACGTGCGTGCGACCACCTTCGGCCCGCTCAACCTGGAGCCGACGGTGCAGATCTTCGCGCCCCACGTCGTCCCCAGCTTCCGCCGCCGTGGCGTGGGCCGGATGCTGATGGAGTCAGCCGTCTCCTTCGCCGAGGAACGCGGGATCAGGACGATCGCGGCCGCGGCGTCCGCAGGTGGCCGTGACGGCAACCGGTTCCTCGCCCGGATCGGCCTCGGCGCCCAGGCCGTGATGCGGGTGGCCCCGACCGCGGTCGTACGCTCCCGGCTCACCGTCCTGGGCCGGGCCCTGCCCCACCACGCCCGCCTGCAGCGCGGCCCGAAGCAGTCCAGCGCCGTCGGCGAGCTGCTCGCCGCCCGGCGCTCCCAGCGACGCTCGCACACCGTCGCCTGAGCGCGAAACGGCCGGGCCCCGGAGCATGCTGCTCCGGGGCCCGGCCGTTTCAGGACGTACGCCCTCAGTCCTCCTTGGCACCAAGAGTGCCGAGGTAGAGCTCGATCACCTTGGGGTCGTCGGCGAGCTCGCGCCCCGCCCCCGTGTAGGCGTTGCGGCCCTGGTCGAGCACGTAGCCGCGGTCGCAGATCTGCAGGCAGCGGCGGGCGTTCTGCTCGACCATCACGACCGAGACACCCGCCTGGTTGATCTTGCGGGTCTGCACGAAGACCTCGTCCTGCATGACCGGCGAGAGCCCCGCGGAGGGCTCGTCGAGCAGCAGGACCGACGGCTCCATCATCAGCGCCCGGCCCATCGCGACCATCTGACGCTCACCGCCGGAGAGGCCACCGGCACGCTGCTTGCGGCGCTCACCGAGGGCCGGGAAGATCCCGGTGACGAACTCGAACCGCTCCGCGAACTTCTTCGGGGCCTGGTAGCAGCCCATCTCGAGGTTCTCCTCGATGGTCAGGCTCGGGAAGACGTTGTTGTTCTGCGGGACGAACCCGATACCCCGCGAGACCAGCTCGTCAGCACGCTTTCCGGTGATGTCCTCACCGTTCAGCTTGACCGTGCCCTCGTGGATCTTCACCAGGCCGAACAGCGCCTTGAGCAGAGTCGACTTGCCGGCGCCGTTGGGGCCGATGATGCCGACCAGCTCACCGGGCTGGCAGTAGAGATCGGTGTCGTTGAGGATGTTGACCCCGGGAAGGTAGCCGGCGATGAGCCCGTCGGCGCGGAGCACCGCACCCTCGGCCTCGCTCAGATGCTTCTCGCGGAACTCCTCCGCTTCGGTGGAAGTCACTTCGAGTCCTCCTCTTGGGCGATGTCGCCCTCGAGCTCCGCCTCGACCTCGGCCTCGAGGACCTCTTCGTCGAGCTCGCTCAGGTCGGTGTCGTGGTGGGCCCCGAGATAGGCGTCGATGACACGCTGGTCGGCCATGACCGACTCAGGAGTGCCCTCAGCGACGATCTTGCCCTGGGCCATCACGATGACCCAGTCGGAGATGTCGCGGACCATGTCCATGTCGTGCTCCACGAAGAGGACCGTGCGGCCCTCGTCGCGCAGCGACTTCACGTGGCCGAGCAGCGACTGCTTCAGGGCCGGGTTCACACCCGCCATCGGCTCGTCGAGCATGACGACCTCGGGGTCGACCATGAGCGCGCGGGCCATCTCGAGCAGCTTGCGCTGACCGCCGGAGAGCGATCCGGCGAAGTCCTCGCGCTTCTTGTCCAGCAGGAACCGGGCCAGCAGGTCGTCGGCCTTCGCGGTGACCGCGTCCTCCTGCTTGCCCCACAGGAACTTGAACGGCGCGGCCCAGAACCGCTCACCCTTCTGTCCCGTGGCGCCCAGGCGCATGTTCTCGATCACGGTGAGCTTGGCCAGCACCTTGGTGAGCTGGAAGGTGCGCACCATCCCGAGGCGGGCGACCTTGTAGGGAGCCACGCCCTTGAGCGACTTGCCCTCCAGGCTCCACGAGCCGGTGTTGGGCTGGTCGAAGCCGGTCAGCAGGTTGAAGAACGTCGTCTTCCCGGCTCCGTTGGGGCCGATCAGCGCGGTGATCGCACCGCGCTGGATCTCGACGTGGTCGACGTCGACGGCGGTGAGTCCTCCGAACGTACGCGTGATGTTGTCGGCGACGATGATCGGGTCGGACTTCTTGCTGCCCGGCTCCGTGCTCGCCCCGACCAGGCCCGCGGGCCCGGTCTTGCTCGCCACGTCGCTCGTCTCGGTGCTCGTCTGGTCAGTCATGTCAGCGTCCATCGATCGCGATCTCCCTACGGTCGCCGATGATCCCCTGGGGACGGAAGATCATCAGCAGCATGATGGCCAGCCCCAGCATGATGTAGCGGATCACACTGGCCTGGGTGTCGGTCATGATCACCGTCGGGATCCATCCGCCCTTACCCGCCGACTGGCTGAAGAACGAGCCTAGCCCCGCAATCAGGAACCAGAACAGGACGGAGCCGATGACCGGGCCCATCACGCGGCCCGCGCCACCGAGGAGCAGCGCGGCGAAGGCGTAGAAGGTCAGCAGCGTGGAGTAGTCGCTCGGCACGACCGAGGCCTGCTTGAGGGCCAGGAACATGCCGCCCAGACCACCGATGACACCACCGAGGGCGAGGGCCTGCATCTTGTACGCGAAGACGTTCTTGCCGAGCGAGCGGACCGCGTCCTCGTCCTCACGGATCGAACGGAGCACACGGCCCCACGGGCTGCGCATCAGCGCCCACACCAACAGGCAGCACAGCGCGACCAGGATCCAGCCGACGGTCAGCGACCACAGGTCGTTGCGCCCGAAGGAGATGAACCCCAGGTCGAGGCCGCTGGTGTAGGGGTTGGCCTCCTGGAACGGCCTGGCGTATCCGTTGAGCCCGTTGGAGCCACCGAAGGTGTCCTTCATCTCCACCGAGCCGAAGACGAACCGCAGCACTTCGGCTGCGGCGATGGTCACGATCGCCAGATAGTCGGCGCGCAGACGCAGCGTCGGCACACCCAGGACCACGGCGAGCAGCAGCGGGGCCACGATCGCCATGACGATTCCGAGCCAGAACGGCGCCCCGTAGGTGACCACGGAGACGGCCAGACCATAGGCACCCACCGCGACGAACCCGGCCTGGCCGAAGTTGAGCAGCCCGGTGTAGCCGAAGTGGATGTTGAGGCCGATGGCGGCCAGGGCGAAGACGATTGCCTGCGGGCCGAGTGCCTGCTGCAACGCTGCCCGGAGAATGTCGAGAATGTCCATTGTCTCTCCTACCCGAGCCGCTCTTTACGACCCAGGATGCCCTGGGGCCGCACCAGCAGGATCACGATCATGATCAGCAGCGGGCCGATCTCCTTGATCGAGGCGGGTACGCCGAACAGCGGTCCGAGCTCGTAGACGAGCCCGATCACCAGCGAGCCGACGAGAGCGCCCCAGATCGTGCCGAGACCACCGAGGGTGACCGCGGCGAGGATGACCAGCAGGATCCGCATGCCCATGAAGCTGTTCACCTGCAGCTGCATCGCGTAGAGCACACCGGACAGCGCGGTCAGCGCGCCACCGATCACCCACGCGTTGGTGATGACGCCGTCGACCCGCAGGCCGGAGGACGCGGCCAGAGCCGGGTTGTCCGAGACCGCGCGCATCGCCTTGCCCATCCGGCTCTTGGCCAGCCACAGGCAGACCGCGGTGATCGTGATGATCGCGACGAGCACGATGACGACCTCGCGGTCGGCGAGCGAGAGACCGAGGTAGTACCAGTGCTGCTCACGCTGCTGGCCGTTGTACTGCGACAGCGACCGGGTCGAGGAGCCGTAGAAGTACTGGAACAGGTAGCGCAGGAAGATCGCCAGGCCGATCGAGACGATCATCATCGCGATCAGGCCGGTGCCGCGTCGGCGCAGCGGGCCCCACAGGATCTTCTCCTGTGCGAAGCCGCCCAGGCCACCGAGGAGGACCGCGATGATGCCGGCGAGCAGCACCGAGACCGAGGCCAGGGCGCCGGTCTTGAAGACCTGGTCGAAGGTCCAGGCCATCAGCGCACCGAAGGTGAGCATCTCACCGTGGGCGAAGTTGGACAGGCCGGTCGTGCCGAAGATCAGCGAGAACCCGAGGGCGGCCAGGCACAGGACCAGGGCGAACACGATGCCCGCGCGCAGGTTCTGGGCGAGGTCCTTGCCGAAGTTCGACTCCTCACCGGCGGTGACCCCGATCGGGAAGATCGCACGGTTGTTGGGCCCCTGGAAACGTACCTGGACGGTCGCCTCGCCCTTGGTGTCCTCGTCGAGGACCGTGCCTTCCGGGAGGGTCTTCTCGTCGAGGGTCACGGTGTACTTCCCGAGCTCCTCGACGACGATGATCGCCACACCCTTGTCGTCGGTGACGCCCTCACCGGCCTTCTCGCCGTCCTTGCTGACCTCGAGGGTCACTCCCGGGATCGGTTTCGGATTGCCTTGGGCATCCTTGTTGGCCTCGTCCTGAAGCGTCACCTGGATCGCGGTGGCGTCCGGCGGTGGGGTCTCGGTTGCCTGTGCGGCACCCGGGCTCCCAACCAACAGCACCATCAGCGCACCGATGAGCGCGACGAAGACTCTGTAGAGCCGCTTGCGCACGTGGGTACTCCTGCCTGTGTGTCCTAAAGACGGACCCTGACACCAGCTGAATACGCTGGTCGGCCGGATCCGCGCGGGCAGTCTAGGCCGAGATCACCCACGAACAAGCCACAGGTTGACCCTCATCTGAGACCGCAACCGATCTGTGACGTGCCGTTTACACGGATTCAGGTACGTGGCCCGCTCACGCCGTGCTCGATGACGCCCTCTGCGACCTGGCGCATCGACAGCCGCAGGTCCATCGCGGTCTTCTGGATCCACCGGAAAGCGTCGGGCTCGCTCAGCGTCAGACCCTCCTGCAGGATCCCCTTCGCCCGGTCGACCGCCTTGCGGGTCTCCAGCCGGTCGGTCAGACCGGCGACCTCCCGCTCGAGCTGGGCGAGCTCCTGGAAACGGCTCACCGCCAGCTCGATCGCCGGCACCAGGTCGGAGATGTTGAACGGCTTGACGAGGTACGCCATCGCGCCCGCGTCGCGGGCCCGCTCCACCAGGTCGCGCTGGGAGAACGCGGTCAGCATGACGACCGGCGCGATCCGGTCGCGCGCGATCGCCTCCGCCGCCGCGATCCCGTCGAGCACCGGCATCTTGACGTCGAGGATCACCAGGTCGGGTCTGTGCTCGGTGGCGAGCTCGATCGCGGCCTTGCCGTCGCCCGCCTCACCGACGACGTCGTAACCCTCCTCGGTGAGCATCTCCTTGAGGTCCATCCTGATCAGGACCTCGTCCTCCGCGATGACGACCGTACGCCGCGTCTGGCTCTCCGGGGTGCTGCTGGGGTTGCTCTGCGTCACGAGCACAGACTAGGCCATCAGGGGCACGTCCCGGTGCAGTGATTCCGCCCACGGTCCGGTAAGTTTGGTCCGTGCCAGGCCCGAACGTGGGCCGAAATGCCCCGGTACTCCAACGGCAGAGAGGGCGGTCTCAAACACCGTATAGTGTCGGTTCGAATCCGACTCGGGGCACAGAATCCGCTCGTTACGTCTCGCCGAACTGTCGGTGGTCGAACGCAGAATACGAGCATGTACGCCGCTCCCGTCCGCGCCAAGGCGCTCGCGCTCCTCCATCAGGGCGAGTCGCTGTCGGCGGTCGCGCGCGCCACGGGAGTCGCCCGGTCGACCCTCCGGGACTGGCGGGACCGCAAGCCGTCCGACAGACCCGCCAACTGCCCGCGGTGTGACGAGCTGCCGCTCGACGAGGAGGCGTACTCCGCACTTCTCGGCTTCTATCTCGGCGACGGCTACATCGCGACGGCCGCGCGCTACTACTTCTTGCGCATCAGCTGCGATCTGGCCTATCCGGGGATCATCGACGACGTCGTCGACCTGTTTCATCGAGTAAGACCCGGTGGCCGGGTCTTTCACGTGCCCCGGACCGGCTGCGTGGACATCCAGCTGAGCTGGCGGCACTGGCCGTGCTTGTTTCCACAGCACGGCCCCGGGCGCAAGCACACCAGGCGGATCGTCCTCGAGCCTTGGCAGCGGGAGATCGTCGAGCGCCGCCCAGCCGCCTTCTTGCGGGGTCTGTTCCACAGCGACGGCTCCCGCAGTACGAACACTATCGTGCGCCGTTTCGAGAGCGGCCCGCGGACGTACGCCTATCCACGATGGCAGTTCACCAACGTGTCCGACGACATCCGCGACCTCTGCACCTGGGCGCTCGACCTGGTCGGGATCCCATGGCGTCAGTCCAACTGGAAGACGATCAGCGTCTCGCGCCGCGAGGCGGTCGCCGAGCTCGACCGCCTCATCGGCCCGAAGACCTAGCCCTTGCGCTCGTAGGCGGGCGCGACCTCGTTGATCGCGTCGCCGATGCGGTGGATGCGCAGCGCGTTGGTGGAGCCGGGGATGCCGGGAGGCGAGCCGGCGATGATGACGACGAGCTCGCCCTCCTCGACACGGCCGAGCTTGAGCAGGTTCTCGTCGACCTGGCGGACCATCTCGTCGGTGTGCTCGACCTCGTCGGTGCGGAAGGTCTCGGTGCCCCAGCTGAGCGCGAGCTGGCTGCGTACGGCATCGGAGGGGGTGAAGGCGAGCAACGGGATCGCGCCGCGCAGCCGGGAGAGGCGGCGGGCGGAGTCACCGGAGGTGGTGAAGGCGACCAGGTACTTCGCGCCGACCCGGTCGGCGACCTCGGCCGCGGCCTTGGCGATGACACCGGAGCGGGTGTGCGGGTCCCAGTCGATGGGGCTGAGCTCGGCGGCGCGGCTGCCTTCCGAGGAGAGCGCGTGGCGCTCGGTGGCGGCGATGATGCGGGCCATCGTCTCGACGGTGTGGATCGGATAGTCCCCCACGCTCGTCTCGGCGGAGAGCATCACCGCGTCGGCACCGTCGAGGACGGCGTTGGCGACGTCGTTGGCCTCGGCGCGGGTGGGCGCCGGGTTGGAGATCATCGAGTCGAGCATCTGGGTGGCGACGATGACCGGCTTGGCGTTGAGGCGGGCGAGCTCGATGATCCGCTTCTGCAGGAACGGGACCTCCTCGAGCGGGCACTCCACGCCGAGGTCGCCACGGGCCACCATGAACATGTCGAACGCGGCGATGACCTCGTCGAGGTTGTCGATCGCCTGCGGCTTCTCGATCTTGGCGATGACCGGGACGACGCGCCCCTCCTCGTCCATGATCTTGCGGACGTCCTCGTAGTCCCTGGCGTTGCGGACGAAGCTGAGCGCGACCATGTCGACGCCGAGCTTGAGCGCGAACCGGAGGTCCTCCTCGTCCTTCTCGGACAGGGCCGGCACGGAGACGGCGACGCCGGGCAGGTTGATGCCCTTGTTGTTCGAGACCGGCCCGCCGACCAGCACCTCGGTGTGGACCTCGGTGTCGTCGACCGCGGTGACCCGCAGGCGCAGCTTGCCGTCGTCGATCAGGATCGGGTCGCCGACCTTCACGTCACCGGGAAGGCCCTTGTACGTCGTCCCGCAGATCTCGTCGTCACCCTGCACGTCGCGCGTGGTGATCGTCCAAGCCTGGCCGCGGCGCAGGGTCGCGGAGCCCTCCTTGAACCGCTCCAGCCGGATCTTGGGCCCCTGCAGGTCGGCGAAGATGCCGACGCTGTGTCCGCTCGCGGCGGCCGCCTCCCGCACCAGCGCGTAGTTGCCGGAGTGGTCGTCGTGGGACCCGTGGCTCATGTTCATCCGGGCGACGTCCATGCCTGCGTAGACGAGCTCGCGGATGCGACGCTCCGTCCCGACGGCGGGTCCCAGGGTGCAGACGATCTTCGCTCTTCTCACGGGAGCCCAGACTACCCCTCTGGAACGTTCAAACCAGCACCCGGACCTCGTCCTGATCAGGCCGTTCATCCAAGGTTTACGCCGTGGCCCGGGTCAGACGTGGTCGCTCCACGCTGGGCCCGGCGTGAGGTCGCCATCGGCTAGCCCCTCCACGCAGGCGCGGGCAATGGAGGTGTGCCACAAACTCGGCGCCACAAGTGTGTACGAACGCTGTCGGATCCTCCGATCCGATGGCTGAGACCCGACTGGCCCGACACCTCCGAGATGGAGGTGCCGGGCCAGTGGTCGGCACGCCGTTGTGCCTCAGCCTGGGGTCTCAGACCATCAGCTGCCGGTCCGTCGGGCGGATCGGCGCGGGCAGGTTGGTCGAGCCGGTGAGGAAGGTGTCGACAGCGGCCGCGGCGGCACGGCCCTCGGCGATCGCCCACACGATCAGCGACTGTCCGCGACCCGCGTCGCCGGCGACGTATACGCCGGGGACCGAGGTGGCGAAGGAGTCGTCGCGGGCGACGTTGCCGCGAGCGTCGTACTCCACACCCAGCTGGGTGAGGAGGCCGTCCTTCTCCGGGCCGGTGAAGCCCATGGCCAGCAGCACGAGGTCGGCGGGGATCTCCTTCTCGGTCCCCTCCTTCTCGGTGAGCTTGCCGTCGATGAACTCGACCTCGACGAGCTTCAGAGCGCGTACGCGGCCGTCCTCGGTGCCGAGGAACTCCTTGGTGGAGACGGCGTAGACCCGCTCGCCGCCCTCCTCGTGCGCGGACGCGACCCGGTAGGTCATCGGGTAGGTCGGCCACGGCTGGCCCTCGGGGCGCTCCTCCGGCGGACGCGGCATGATCTCCAGCTGGGTGATCGACTCCGCGCCCTGGCGGATCGCGGTGCCGAGGCAGTCGGCGCCGGTGTCACCGCCACCGATGATGACCACGTGCTTGCCCTCGGCCAGGATCTGGTCGGGGACTGCCTCACCGAGCGAGGCCCGGTTGGACTGGGGCAGGTACTCCATCGCCTGGTGGATCCCGTCGAGCTCGCGCCCGGGGACCGGCAGGTCGCGACCGACGGTCGAGCCGTTGGCCAGCACGATGGCGTCGTAGCGGTCCCGGAGCTGCGCACCGGTGATGTCGGTGCCGACGTCGACGCCCGGACGGAAGACCGTGCCCTCGCGACGCATCTGCGCCAGGCGCTGGTCGACCTGCGACTTCTCCATCTTGAACTCGGGGATGCCGTAGCGCAGCAGCCCACCGATCTTGTCCGCGCGCTCGTAGACGGCCACGGTGTGGCCCGAGCGGGTGAGCTGCTGGGCGGCGGCCAGGCCCGCGGGACCGGAGCCGATGACGGCGACCGCCTTGCCGGAGAGCCACTCGGGCGGCTGCGGCTTGACGTGGCCCGCGTCCCAGGCCTTGTCGATGATCGCGACCTCGATGTTCTTGATGGTCACCGCGGGCTGGTTGATGCCCAGCACGCAGGCGGCCTCGCACGGAGCCGGGCACAGACGACCGGTGAACTCGGGGAAGTTGTTGGTCGCGTGCAGACGCTCCGAGGCGCCCTCCCAGTCGTTGCGCCAGACCAGGTCGTTCCACTCGGGGATGATGTTGCCGAGCGGGCAGCCCTGGTGGCAGAACGGGATGCCGCAGTCCATGCAGCGCGAGGCCTGGGTGTTGATGATCGGCAGCAGGGTCTTGCCGATCTTGCCCGGGTAGACCTCGTGCCAGTCCTTGACCCGCTCCTCGACAGGACGCCGGGTCGCGACCTCACGACCGTTCTTCAGAAAACCCTTCGGGTCAGCCATGGAGGACCTCCATAATCCGAGCTGCGGCCTCGTCCTCGTCGAGACCCTCCTCGAGGGCCTCCTCCTGGGCTTCGAGCACGCGCTTGTAGTCACTGGGCATGACCTGCGTGAAGCGGGTCGATGAGTTCGGCCAGTCGGCCAGGAGCGCCTCGGCGACGGCCGAGCCGGTCTCCTCGAGGTGGTCGCGGACCAGCTGCTCGAGCTCGGCGGCGTACTTCTCCTCCACGCCGGTGGCCTCGACCAGCTCGCCGTTGAGCCGCTGCTGCTGGAAGTCGAGGACCCAGGCGATGCCGCCGGACATGCCGGCCGCGAAGTTGCGCCCGGTCGGGCCGAGCACGACGACACGACCACCGGTCATGTACTCGCAGCCGTGGTCGCCGACACCCTCGGTCACGATGCTGGCGCCCGAGTTGCGGACCGCGGCCCGCTCCCCCACGCCTCCACGGATGTGGATCCGCCCGCTGGTGGCGCCGTAGGCCAGCGTGTTGCCGGCGATGATGTGCTCCTCGGCGCGGAACCCGGCCGTACGCTCCGGGCGGATGACCACCCGGCCGCCGGAGAGGCCCTTGCCGACGTAGTCGTTGGCGTCGCCCTCCAGGCGCAGCGTCAGTCCCTTGGGGATGAACGCGCCGAAGGACTGGCCCGCCGAGCCGGTGAAGGTGATGTCGATCGTGCCCTCGGGCAGGCCCTCACCGCGGTAGCGCTTGGTGATCTCGTGACCGAGGATCGTGCCGACGGTGCGGTTGACGTTGCGGATCGGCAGCTGGGCGCGTACGGGCTCGCCGCGCTCGAGCGCCGGTGCCGCGAGAGGCAGCAGCTCGTTGACGTCGAGCGACTTCTCCAGGCCGTGGTCCTGGCCCTTGGTGTTGTAGAGGGCCTGGTCGGAGAACTGCTGCGGCGACTCCACGCGGGTGAAGATCGGCGACAGGTCGAGCCCGGAGGCCTTCCAGTGGTCGATCGCGTCGCGGGCGTCGAGCGCCTCGGCGTGTCCGACGGCCTCGTCGATGCTCCGGAAGCCGAGCTCGGCGAGGAGCTCACGGACCTCCTCGGCGATGTAGCGCATGAAGTTGACGACGTACTCCGCCTTGCCGGTGAACCGCTCCCGCAGGACCGGGTTCTGGGTGGCGACGCCGACCGGGCAGGTGTCGAGGTGGCAGACCCGCATCATCACGCAGCCGGAGACGACCAGCGGCGCGGTGGCGAAGCCGAACTCCTCGGCACCGAGCAACGCGGCGATGACCACGTCGCGGCCGGTCTTGAGCTGACCGTCGGTCTGCACCACGATCCGGTCGCGCAGGCCGTTGAGGAGCAGCGTCTGCTGCGCCTCGGCGAGGCCGAGCTCCCAGGGACCGCCGGCGTGCTTGAGGCTCGTCAGCGGGGACGCGCCGGTGCCGCCGTCGTGACCGGAGATCAGCACGACGTCCGCGTGGGCCTTGGAGACACCCGCGGCGACGGTGCCGACACCGACCTCGGCCACGAGCTTCACGTGGACGCGAGCGCTCGGGTTGGCGTTCTTGAGGTCGTGGATCAGCTGAGCCAGGTCCTCGATGGAGTAGATGTCGTGGTGCGGCGGCGGGGAGATGAGGCCCACGCCCGGCGTCGAGTGACGCGTCTTGGCCACCCACGGGTAGACCTTGTGGCCGGGCAGCTGGCCGCCCTCACCGGGCTTGGCGCCCTGGGCCATCTTGATCTGGATGTCGTCGGCGTTGGTCAGGTATTCGCTGGTGACGCCGAAGCGTCCCGAGGCGACCTGCTTGATCGACGAGCGGCGCTTGGGGTCGTAGAGACGATCCGGGTCCTCGCCGCCCTCACCGGTGTTGGACTTGCCGCCGAGGATGTTCATCGCGACGGCGAGCGTCTCGTGAGCCTCCTGGGAGATCGATCCGTACGACATCGCGCCGGTCGAGAAGCGCTTGACGATCGCCTCGACGGGCTCGACCTCGTCGATCGAGATCTTCTGGCGACCCAGCTCCTCGGCGCTCTTGAGCTTGAAGAGCCCGCGCAGCGTCATCAGCCGCTCGGACTGCTCGTTGACGCGGTCGGTGTACTGCTTGAAGACGTCGTAGCGGCCGCTGCGGGTGGCGTGCTGGAGCCGGAAGACGGTCTCCGGGTCGAACAGGTGCGGCTCGCCCTCGCGGCGCCACTGGTACTCGCCGCCGATGGGCAGCGCGCGGTGGGCATTGGCGACGCCGTCGCGCGGGTAGGCGGTGGCGTGCCGCTTCGCGACCTCCTCGGCGATCACGTCGAGGCCGATGCCGCCGAGCTTGGAGGTGGTGCCGGTGAAGTAACGGTCCACGACCTCCTTCGACAGGCCGACGGCCTCGAAGATCTGCGCGCCGGTGTAGGAGGCGACGGTGGAGACGCCGATCTTCGACATCACCTTGAGGACACCCTTGCCGAGCGCCTTGATCGTGTTGGCCATCGCCTTCTCGGCGTCGGCCTTCACGTAGTAGCCCTCGTAGGCGAGGTCCTCGACGGACTCGACCGCGAGGTAGGGGTTGACCGCGGCGGCGCCGTAGCCGATCAGCAGGGCCACGTGGTGGACCTCGCGTACGTCTCCGGCCTCGATCAGCAGGCCGACCTGCGAGCGGGTGCGCTCGCGGACCAGGTGGTGGTGGACGGCACCGGTCAGGAGCAGCGACGGGATCGGCGCCATCTCCTGGGTGGAGTGGCGGTCGGAGAGGACGATGATCCGCGCGCCGTCCTCGATCGCCTGGGACACCTCGGCCGCGATCTCGTCCAGGCGGGTGCGGAGCGCCTCCGCGCCGCCGTCGACCTCGTAGAGGCCGCGGACGATGTGGACCGCGAAGCCCGGCATGTCGCCGTCACGGTTGATGTGACGGATCTTGGCCAGGTCGTCGTTGGAGATGACCGGGAACGGCAGCACGATCTGGCGACACGAGGCCGGGCCCGGGTTGAGCAGGTTGGACTCGGCGCCGATGGTGCCGTTGAGGCTGGTGACGAGCTCCTCGCGGATCGCGTCCAGCGGCGGGTTGGTGACCTGCGCGAAGAGCTGGGCGAAGTAGTCGAACAGCATCCGCGGCTTGTCGCTCAGCGCCGCGATCGGGCTGTCGGTGCCCATCGAGCCGATCGGCTCGGCGCCGGTGTTGGCCATCGGCGCGAGCAGGATCCGAAGCTCCTCCTCGGTGTAGCCGAAGACCTGCTGACGGCGGGTGACGCTCGCGTGGGTGTGGACGATGTGCTCACGCTCGGGGATGTCGTCGAGGCGTACGAGACCGGCGTGGAGCCACTCGTCGTAGGGGTGCTCGGCGGCGAGCTCGGACTTGATCTCGTCGTCCTCGATGATGCGGTGCTCCGCGGTGTCGACGAGGAACATCTTGCCCGGCTGGACGCGGCCCTTGCGGACGACGGTGGCGGGGTCGATGTCGTCGAGCACACCGGCCTCGGAGCCGAGAACGACGAGTCCGTCCTCGGTGACCCAGTAGCGGGAGGGACGCAGGCCGTTGCGGTCGAGGACCGCGCCGATCTGGGTTCCGTCGGTGAAGACCACCGACGCGGGGCCGTCCCAGGGCTCCATCAGCGAGGAGTGGAACTCGTAGAACGCCTTGCGGGCGGGGTCCATCTCCTCGTGCTTCTCCCACGCCTCCGGGATCATCATCAGCATGGCGTGCGGCAGGCTGCGGCCGGCCAGGTGGAGCAGCTCGAGGACCTCGTCGAAGGAGGCCGAGTCGGAGGCGCCCTCGGTGCAGATCGGGAAGAGCCGCTCGAGGTCGCCGGGGATCAGCTCGGACTCGAGCAGCGACTCGCGCGCCTTCATCCAGTTGCGGTTGCCCATGACGGTGTTGATCTCGCCGTTGTGGGCGATGAACCGGAACGGGTGGCTCAGCGGCCAGCTCGGGAAGGTGTTGGTCGAGAACCGGCTGTGGACGACGGCGATCGCGGAGGCGACCCGCTCGTCGACCAGGTCGGGGAACACCTCGGCCAGCTGGGGCGTGGTGAGCATGCCCTTGTAGACGATGGTGCGGCTCGACAGCGACGGGAAGTAGACGTCGGTCTCCTTCTCCGCGCGCTTGCGCAGGCAGAAGGAGAGCCGCTCCAGGGCCAGCCCCGTGACGCGCTGCTTGGCACCGGCCACGAAGAGCTGGCGGAAGGTCGGCATGACCGCCTTGGCGGTGGCGCCGAGGGAGTCGGGGTTGACCGGTACGTCACGCCACCCGAGGACCTCGAGGCCCTCCTCGGTCGCGATCTCCTCGACCATCTTCACCGTGCGCTCGACCTGGTCGGCGTCACCGGGGATGAAGGCGGTGCCGACGGCGTAGGCACGCTCGGCCGGAAGGTCGAAGTCGACGACCTCACGCAGGAAGGCGTCGGGGACCTGCAGCAGGATCCCGGCGCCGTCGCCAGAGTTGGTCTCGGCGCCGGCGGCGCCGCGGTGGTCGAGATTCACCAGGGCACGGATGCCCTGCTTCACGATGTCGTGGCTGGCCACGCCGGTCAGCGTCGCAACCATGGCGACGCCGCAGGCGTCCTTCTCGAACCGAGGGTCGTAGAGGCCCTGGGGGGATGGATACGAGTGCTCGTACGGCACCGGGATCTCCCGTCTGTCCGGGCTCAGGCACGCACCGACCGACGCAGCCCAATAGCCCCGGTTCTCTGACTCTGCTTCGAGTCGAGTCCGGAGCGGGGGATGTCTGCGACAGGTGCGCGCGCCCTTGCGGGGATGAAACTGGCAATCTGCAGGGGACAGCGTTGGCCCGCGCGAGTGCGGCTAGGTTACCACTGTGTCACGCGTAGGTTGCGAACGAGGGTCCATCGGCGGACACCCTCCCGCGAGGCGCTGCGTTGCGCCTAATATCTGCGTCTGATCAGGCCTTTGTCGAGGATTCCTCGTCGTCGGTCCCGTTGTCGGCGGCGTTGCCGTCAGTCTCGCTCGCGGGTTCGTTCTCGGTGTCGTCGTCGACGTCGTTCGCCGGGGCCTTGGCAGGATCGCTGTAGACCTCCTCCTCGAGGGTACCCCGGCCGGTGAAGGTCGCGTACGCCCACCACGCGGCCGCGAGCACGAACAGGATGATCGACATCCACTCGCTCCAGCGCAGGCCGAGCACGTTGACCAGCTGCACGTTGTCGATGCGCAGGGTCTCGATCATGCCGCGGCCGAGGCAGTAGGCCATCACGTAGAGGGCGACCACTCGGCCGCCGCCCAGACGCAGCTTCTTCTGCAGGTAGACGATCACGAAGAAGGCGAGGATGTCCCAGCAGAACTCGTAGAGGAACGTCGGGTGGAACGTGGTGCCGACCGGGAACTGGCTGGGTCCGTCGGGGTAGCGCGACGGGTCGATCTCCAGGCCCCAGGGCAGGTCGGTGGGCCTGCCGTAGAGCTCCTGGTTGAACCAGTTGCCCCAGCGGCCGATGCCCATCGCCAGCAGGCAGGTCGGGGCGATCGTGTCCAGCAGCGGGACGATCTTGATGCCCTTCTGCTTGGCGCCGATGATCGCGCCCACGGCGCCGAGCGCGATCGCGCCCCACACCCCGAGCCCGCCGCGCCAGATGTAGAGCGCCTCGATCGGGTTGGCCCCGTCACCGAAGTAGAGCTGCCAGTCCGTCATGACGTGGTAGATCCGGCCGCCGACCAGACCGAACGGAACCGCCCACAGCGCGATGTCCTGGATGTCGCCGGCCCGGCCGCCGCGGGCCTGCCAGCGCCGCTCGGAGACCCAGACGGCGACGATGATGCCGAGGATGATCGCGAAGGCGTAGCCGCGCAACGGGACCGGCCCGAGCCAGAGCACACCTTCGGCCGGGCTGGGGATGGACATCGGGAGGATCATGCGGGGCCCTTCTTGGCTACTTCTGAGTGAGAAGGCGGTGGATGTCGTCGGCGAACTGCTTGGGAGAGGTGTTCATCGACCACACCACGCTGGCCCGTCCCTGGGAGACGGCCGAGACGTGGGTGTCGTGGACCCCGAGATCGTAGCCCCCACTGGGTAGCCGGTCGGCCTCCCCTATGTAGAGCCGCATCGACTCGGCCAGGGTGACGATGTCCTTCAGGTCGCCGGTGAGGCCGATGAATTCCTCGTCGTAGCGGTCCAGGTACTTGCGCAGGACCTGCTCGGAGTCGCGTGCGGGGTCGGTGGTCACGAACACCACCTCGACCTTCTCCCGGTCCGCGTCGTCGAGGCGGGTCAGTGCCGCGGTCAGGCTCGACATCACCAGCGGGCACTCGTCGGGGCAGCTGGTGTAGCCGTAGAAGACCAGCGTCAGCGGCTTGTCGGCATCGGTGGCCAGCGAGAACGGCTCGCCCTCGGTGTCGGTCAGCGCGGTGTCGGAGAGCTGGTAGGGCGTGTGCTCCTGCCCGGTCATCGCCGAGGCCGGCGCCTGGCCGGTGCCGGGAGCGCCGCAACCGGTGAGCACGCCGATGAGGACGAGCAGGACGGGAAGAGCGAGGAACCTCAACGTGCGCGGACTCCCGCGGCCAGGTCCTCGGTCAGGCTCGCCAGCGCCTTGAGCGCCGCCTGCTCGTCGGAGCGGTTGTCCAGCAGCGTACGCACGAAGGCGGAGCCGACGATGACCCCGTCGGCGTACGCAGCCATATCGGCCGCCTGGGCACCGTTGCTGACCCCGAGACCGACGCCGACCGGCAGGTCAGTGGTCTTCTTGGTCCGGGCGACCAGCGGGGCGGCCAGGTCGGAGGTCTTGGCGCGGGCGCCGGTGACGCCCATGACCGCGGTGGCGTAGACGAAGCCTCGGCACTGGGCCGTGGTCATCGCGATCCGCTCGTCGGTGCTGCTCGGCGCGACCAGGAAGACCTTGTCGAGGTCACGGGCGTCGGCGGCCTCGACCCACTCCGGCGCGAAGTCGGGGGTGATGTCAGGCGTGATCAGGCCCGCGCCGCCAGCGTCCTGCAGCTGCTGGGCGAAGCGGTCCACGCCACGACGCTCGATCGGGTTCCAACTGGTCATCACCAGGGTCGGCACCCCGGTCGCGGCCACGGCCTCGACGACGCGGAACACGTCGTCGACACGTACGCCGCCGTCGAGCGCCTGCTGCACGGCGTCCTGGATGGTGGGGCCGTCCATGACCGGGTCGGAGTAGGGCAGGCCGATCTCGATGATGTCGCAGCCGGCCTCGACCATCGTGGTCAGCGCCTCGATCGAGCCTTCCACCGTGGGGAAGCCCGCGGGGAGGTAGCCGACCAGGGCGGCGCGGTCTTCGGCCTTCGCCTTTGCGAACGCTACGGACGTACTCACTGCGTGTCTCCCAAACCGAAGTACTCGATGGCCGTGCCCATGTCCTTGTCGCCGCGACCGGACAGGTTGATCAGGATCGTGGCGCCCTCGCCGTGGCGCTCCTTGATCTCCGGGGCGATCTTGATGGCGCCCGCGATCGCGTGAGCCGACTCGATCGCGGGGATGATGCCCTCGGAGCGCGAGAGCAGCGCGAAGGCGTCCATCGCCTCCTTGTCGGTGATGCTCGTGTAGCTCGCCCGGCCGGACTTGGCCAGCCAGGCGTGCTGCGGCCCGACGCCGGGGTAGTCGAGACCGGCGGAGATCGAGTGGGACTCGATGGTCTGGCCGTCCTCGTCCTGGAGCACGTAGGTGCGGGCGCCGTGGAGCACGCCGGGGTCGTTGGCCTGGATGGTGGCGGCGTGGCGGCCGGTCTCGAACCCGTCTCCCCCGGCCTCGAAGCCGTGGATCTCGACGTCCTCGTCGTCCAGGAACGCGGTGAAGAGGCCGATCGCGTTGGAGCCACCGCCGACCGCGGCGAGGACGGCGTTCGGGAGGCCACCGAACTGCTCGAGGGACTGGGCCCGGGCCTCGTCGCCGATGCCGCGCACGATGTCCCTGACCAGCGTCGGGAACGGGTGCGGCCCGGCGGCGGTGCCGAACAGGTAGGCGGTGTGGTCGACGCTGGCGACCCAGTCGCGCAGCGCCTCGTTGATCGCGTCCTTGAGGGTGCCGCTGCCGGAGGGCACCGGGACGACCTCCGCCCCGAGCAGCCGCATCCGGGCCACGTTGAGCGCCTGGCGGTCGGTGTCGACCTTGCCCATGTAGACGGTGCAGTCGAGACCGAAGTAGGCGGCGGCGGTCGCGGAGGCCACCCCGTGCTGGCCGGCGCCGGTCTCGGCGATGACCCGGGTCTTGCCCATCCGCTTGGTCAGCAGCGCCTGGCCGAGCACGTTGCGGATCTTGTGGGCGCCGGTGTGGTTGAGGTCCTCACGCTTGAGGAGGACGCGTACGCCGAGCTGCTCGGAGAGCCGGGTCGCGTGGTAGAGCGGGCTCGGCAGATTGGCGTAGTCGCGCAGGATCGCGTCGAACTCGGCCACGAACGCCGGGTCGGCCTTCGCCTTCTGCCAGGCGTCGTCGAGCTCGATGAGCGCCTTCATCAGCGCCTCGGGCATGAAGCGGCCGCCGAATCCCTCGGCCTCGCCACCGAACCAGCCGAACTCGTCGGCGTCGTAGCTCGTCGTTTCGTGGATGTGAGTTGTCATGGCTGGTCCTAGCCTTGGATTCCGGTGAACTCGGCGACCGTGCCTTGCGGGTCGCCATGCTTGACCAGCGCCTCGCCGACCAGGACCGCACGGGCCCCTTCGGAGACGTGGCGCTTGACGTCGGTGGCGGTGAAGATGCCCGACTCGGCGACCTTCACCCGGTCCTCGGGGATGAGCGGCGCGAGCCGGCCGAAGACGTCCTGGTCGATCTCCAGGGTCTTCAGGTTGCGGGCGTTGACGCCGATCAGCTCGGCGCCGAGGTCTACCGCCCGGGCGACCTCGGCCTCGTCGTGGGTCTCGACCAGCACGGTCAGCCCGAGCTCACGCGCCTGGTCGTAGAGGCTGCGCAGCGTGTCGTCGTCCAGCGCGGCCACGATCAGCAGCGCGAGGTCGGCTCCGGCTGCCCGGGCCTCCAGCAGCTGGTAGGGCTCGACGATGAAGTCCTTGCGCAGGATCGGGGTGTCGACGGCCGCGCGGACCGCGCGCAGGTCGGCGAGGGACCCGCCGAAGCGGCGTTCCTCGGTCAGCACCGAGATCGCGGCGGCACCGCCGGCGGCGTACTTCCGGGCCAGCTCGGCCGGGTCCGGGATGTCGGCCAGGGCGCCCTTGGAGGGGCTCTTCCGCTTCACCTCGGCGATCACGCTGCTGCCCGCCGCACGGAAGTGCGGCATCGGGTCGCGGGGCGCGTCGACGTCGGCCAGCCGGGCCCGCAGATCCGCCTCGGACACCGTCGCCTGGCGCTGCACCAGGTCCAGACGTACGCCGTCGATGATCTTTTCGAGCACCGACATGTTTAAACCTCTCGTTTCCGGGTATGACCCACGTGCAAAGCCTCTCACCCGAACCGTGACACGCCCGATTTGGCGCCACAGTGCGGGCGGGAAACGTTAAGTTTCTTCCATCTCTACCCAACTCGCCTGACTTTGGAGGTCAGACACACATGAGCTACGGAACTCCTCCGCCGCCGCCCCCGTACGGTTCGCCGGCACCCGGGCAGCCCGGTCAGCCTGCGGGCAACAACAAGAAGGCGATCTGGGCACTTGTCCTCGGCATCCTCGGCTGCATCTGCTGCGGAATCTTCACCGGTATCCCGGCGATCATCCTCGGCAAGATGGCCCAGAACGAGATCGACGCCTCCGGCGGCGCGCAGGGCGGGCGTGGCATGGCCACCGCCGGCTTCATCCTCGGCATCGTCGCCATCGTCCTGTTCGTCATCGGGCTCATCCTGAACCTGTCCGGTGCTCTCGACTTCAGCACCACCACCACGTACTGAGCTCACCCCATGTGAGCTCGGCTCTTTGGAATCAGCGAGGCCCCCGGCGGATCCGCCGGGGGCCTCGCTGTCTCACAGGCTCAGTGTGACTCGACGTTGAAGCCGAGCTTGGAGAGCACGATGAAGAGCAGGCCGCCCACGACGGTGACGGCGACGCCGACCCAGAAGACGAGCCAGCTGATCGGGTCGAGCATCATGGCGACGCTTCCGATGAGGAAGCCGAGGAGGCCGACCGCGACTGCGATCCAGGCTGCCGGGGTGTTGCCGTGGCTGGCGGACATGCGATGACTCCTCTACGAGTTCTCTTGCTGAAGCGAAGCCCGAAGCGATCCAGGTGGGCTTGGCTGCAGTGTATTCATTGATCCCCGGTTGTCGGGTCCCGACCCTCGTCCAACGACTTCCAGACATCGATCGTGGACTGCTCCTCCAACGGCTTCTGCTCCGGTTCGGCGGCGGCCGGGGCGTCATACCTGCGGCCCATCTCGGGCCACGAAGGAGCCAGGCGTACGGCCGCGACGGCCGCCGCGACGGTCACGACCGCGCCGAGGAGCGCGAGGTAGGGCCAGGGGGTGGTGGTGTGCTCGGTCTCGCCCCAGACCACCTCGGAGTCGATCGCCCGGCCGAGCGCGTCGATCCCGGCATGGCCGAAGAAGGTGGCGATCACGCCGATCCCGGCCAGGCCGGCGAGGGCGGCCACCAGGCGGCGTACGAGACCCCGGGTGACCAGGACCACGCCCCAGGCGGCGAGGGCGACCAGGGCCAGGCCGGTGGTGGCCGGGGAGTCGTTGAGGTCGGCCGGCATCTGGGCCGGGGCGGTCACCTTCACCCACTCGTTGGAGCCCGCCCACGCGGCGAGCGCCGCGCCGGCGAGCCCGGCGGTGACGGTGGGGCCGAAGGCGCCCCTCATGAGATCAGGCCGGCGTCGAAGCAGGTGTGGTCGCCGGTGTGGCAGGCGGGGCCCTCCTGGTCGACCTTGAGCAGGATCGTGTCGCCGTCACAGTCCAGGCGGACCTCCTTGACGTACTGCCGGTGGCCGGAGGTCTCCCCCTTGACCCAGTACTCCTGCCGGCTGCGGGACCAGTAGGTCGCCCGGCCGGTCGCGAGCGTGCGCGCCAGGGCCTCGTCGTCCATGTAGCCGAGCATCAGCACCTCACCGGTGTCATGCTGCTGTGCCACCGCGGGCACCAGCCCGTCGGGGTTGCGCTTGAGGCGGTCGGCGATGGCGGGGTCCAGTCCCTCGCTCGTGGGTCCAGTCACGCCTCCAGTATCCCGCTGGGCAACAGTACGGACACAACCGGCATGTCGCGGCCGTCATCGGGGGCGCTTGGAGCGCCGGGCTGCCAGACTCTCCCGGTCATCTGGGCCGGTCTCGGTACGGCCCTGTCAGCCGACTCAACGAGTCGACTATTCAAACTGGAGAACACCGCACCATGGCTAACCCCACCCCGCAGCCGGCACCGGCGAAGCAGACCGACACCAGCGCCCTCGTGATCGGCATCCTGGTCACGCTCTTCTGCTGCCTGCCCTTCGGCATCGTCTCGATCGTCAAGGCCGTCCAGGGTGACGCCGAGGGCGCCAAGAAGTGGGGCATCATCGGTGCCATCACCGGCGTCGTCGTGATCGTCCTCTACATCATCGCCTCGGTCGTCCTCGGCGTCGGCATGGCCGCCCAGTCGGGGACCATGTGACCACACCCTCACGGGTGCGCGCGGGGCTCGTCCCACTGGCCCTCGTGGCCGGCGGGGCGGGCCTCGCGGCCGTCTTCGCCACCTCTCCCGGGCTCGTCGCCTATGTTCCCCCGTGCCCGATCCACGCCCTCACCGGCATCGACTGCCCCGGCTGCGGGATGACGCGCGGCACGATGTCACTGCTGTCGGGTGACGTCTCCGGTGCGATCGGACACAACGCGCTGATGTTCCTGCTCGGGCTGCCGCTGCTCGCGCTGCTCTGGTTCTTCTGGCTCCGTGGCCGCGTCGGCGGCCCTCCCGCGCCCGGCTGGGCCCGGTCGCGCACCGCGGTCTACACCTGGCTGGCACTGACCGTCGCCTTCACGGTCGTCCGCAACCTCCCCTGGGCCCCGTTCACCGTGCTGGCGGCCTGATCAGCTGCCCTGCTGGGCGACCCAGGAGGCGTGCAGGCGTGCGTACGTCGAGCCGGCCTGCGCCACCAGGTCGCTGTGCGGGCCGCGCTGGGCGAGGTGTCCGGCATCGACGACGATCACCTCGTCGGCCGCCTCGGCGGTGGAGAGCCGGTGGGCGATGGTGACCGACGTACGGCCGCTCATCAGGCGCTCCAGGGCCCGGTTGATCCGCATCTCCAGCCGCGGGTCGACCGCGGAGGTGGCCTCGTCGAGGACGAGCAGGTCGGGATCGGCCAGCTGGGCGCGTAGGAGTGCCACGAGCTGGCGCTCGCCGGCCGAGAGCGACTCGCCGCGCTGCCCGACACGGGTGCGAACGCCGGCGGGGAGACCGGCCAGCCAGTCCCCCAGGCCGAGGATCCGGGCGGCCTCCTCGATCTCCTCGTCGGTCGCGTCGAGCCGCCCATAGCGGACGTTCTCGGCCAGGGTGGAGTCGAAGAGGAAGCCCTCCTGCGGGACGAGCACGACGCTGGTGCGCAGCGAGGCGTTGCCGATCTCGCGTACGTCGACACCGTCGAGCCGGACCCGGCCGTCGGTCACGTCCATAACCCGGGTGAGCAGCTTCGCGATCGTCGACTTCCCCGACCCGGTCTCGCCGACCACGGCGACCCGGCTGCCGGGCGCGATCTCGAAGGAGATGTCGTGCAGCACCGGACGTCCGCCGGGGTAGGCGAAGGTGACCGCGTCGAACTCGATCGAGAGCGGGCCGCGGGGTAGGACGGTCCCGGCCGGGCCCGGGTCGACGAGGTCGGCGGGCGTGTCCAGGATGCCGATCGTGCGCCGCCAGGAGGCGATCGCGTTCTGCGCGTCGGTGAGGATCTGGGTGCCCATCTGCACCGGGCCCACGAACAGCGTCACCAGGAACGCGAAGGCCAGGATCTCGCCGACGGTCAGCGCGCCGCCGGTGCCCTGGTAGGCGAGCGCCAGCAGCACGCCGCCGACGATCACACCGGCGTTGGCGAGGCCGCCGGAGAGGCCACCGAGGCTGAAGAAGATCGAGGTGTAGGCCTGCGCCTTGATCTGGGCGGCGCTGGTGGCATCGATCTCGCGGTCGATGCGCTCCTGGGTGCGGTCCTCGACGGCGTACGCCTTCACCACGGCCGCGCCGACGACCGGCTCGGAGACCGCGGAGAGCATCTTGGCGACCTGGCGGCGGGAGAGCGTGTAGGCCGCGGACAGCTTGCGCTGGAAGAACCGCAGGCTCAGGAAGAGCGGGCCGAAGCAGAGCCACACCAGGATCGCGAGCTGCCAGGAGTAGATCACCATCACGACGGTGGCGATCAGCATCTGACCGATGCTGACGATGAAGAGCAGACCGCCGAAGACGATGAACTGGCTGACCTGGTCGACGTCGCTGGTCACCCGCGAGACGAGCGCCCCACGGTGCTCGGTCGACTGGGTGAGCATCGGCAGGTCGTGGACGTGGCGGAAGGCCTTGGTACGCAGCGTCGCCAGGCCCCGCTCGGCGGCGGTGAAGAGCCGGCTGGTCATCTTGAACGACGCCCACCCGGTGACCGCGATGGCGACCACCGCGACGAGGCCGGCGCGCAGGACATAGCCGAGGTCGGGTCCGTCCGGACCGCTCAGGCCGTTGTCGAGGGTCTGCTGGACGACGACAGGCACGACGACCTGCCCGATGCTCGCGATCACGGCCAGCGCGAAGGTGCCGCGGATGCCCTCGACCAGCTCCGGGGAGTGCTTGATGCCCCGACGGATGGTCTCGATCGCGCCGAGCTCCTCGCCGCTGCCGACCCGGGTCTCGGGCTCGAGGGTCGCGGTCATCGGATGGTCTCCGGGGTCTCGTAGGCGTTGACGAGGCGGGCGTACGACTCGTCGCGGGCGAGCAGCTCGGTGTGGGTGCCACGGTCGCGGATGCGGCCGTCCTCGAGGTGCACGACCTCGTCGGCGAGCGCGATCGTGGCCTTGCGGTAGGCGACCACGACCAGGCTGGTGTCGCCGGCCCCGTCCCGCAAGGCAGCCAGGATGCGCTGCTCGACCTCGGGGTCGACCGCCGAGGTGGCGTCGTCGAGGATCAGGAGTCGTGGGCGGCGTACGAGCGCTCGGGCCAGGGCGAGGCGCTGGCGCTGCCCGCCGGACAGGCTCGCCCCGCGCTCGCCGAGGGTGGTGTCGAGGCCGTTCGGGAGCGCGGTGACGAAGCCGTCGGCCTGGGCGGCCTTGAGCGCGGACCAGACCTCGTCGTCGGTGAGGTCGGCGCCGAGGGTGACGTTGCCGCGTACGGAGTCGTCGAAGACGAAGGCCGTCTGCGGCACCAGCGCCGCCACCCGGGCCCACTCCCCCGCGCCCAGGTCGCGCAGGTCGGTGCCGTCCAGGGTGATCCGGCCCGCCTCCGGGTCGACCAGCCGCGCGAGCAGCATGGTCAGGGTGCTCTTGCCGGCGGCCGTCTCCCCGACGATCGCGACCGTACGCCCCGGCTCGACCTCGAAGTCGACCCCGTCGAGGAGCCTCGGGCCGTCTGCATAGGCGTAAGAGATGCCGTCGACCCGGACGCGGGCGCCGGTCGGCTCGCGGCTGGTCCTCGCGGTGCCGTAGGCCAGGCGTCCGGTCGCGTCGAGCACCCGCTGGACCCGCCGGTAGCCGACGACGCTGCGCGGGAACTCACCCAGCAGCCAGCCGAAGGAGCGGATCGGGAAGGCGACGATGGTGAGCAGGAAGCCGATCTGGACGACGTCACCGGGTGCCGCGGCACCGCTGGAGACGCGGCCGACGCCGACGGCCAGGACGGCGAGGACCCCGACGTTGGGCAGCGCGGCCAGGATCGGATCGAAGGCCGCGCGGAGCCGGCCGGCGTGGATGTTGACGTCGCGCAGCTCCTGCGCCTTGTCCTGGAAGCGGGTGGTCTCCTCGGCCTCGCGGCCCAGCGTCTTGACCACGAGGGCGCCGTCGAAGGACTCGTGGGCGATCCCGGAGAGCTCCGCGCGCAGCTGCTGGGCGCGGGTCATCAGCGGCGAGGAGAAGCGCTGGAAGACCAGGTTGGCGACGACGACCGCCGGGAACACCAGGATCGCGACCGAGGCCAGGACGACGTCGGTCCAGAACATCTGCCCGATCGCGATCACCATCATCGCGACCGTGCCGACCGCCATCGGCAGCGGCGCGATCGGCGCCCAGGACGCCTCGACGTCGGAGTTGGCGTTGGAGAGCAGCTCGCCGGTCGGGTGCCGGTGGTGCCAGGCGAGCGGAAGCGCGAGGTACTGGCGGGTCACCGCGCGACGCGAGTGGGCCTGCATGCGGTACTGCATCACCCCGGCGCCCAGCCGCCGCGCCACCACCCCGACGGCCCGCAGGATCGCGACACCGACGAAGAGTCCGACCACGGCCCACAGCCAGCCGGCGCCGATCTCGCCGTCGCGCAGCGCCGGCACCAGCACGTGGTCGGTCGACCAGCCCAGCACCCAGGCGTCGGCGACGGTCAGCGCACCGAAGAGCGCGGAGCCGAGGGTCGAGAGGGTGAAGACCGCCCACTCGCGCCTGATGGCGACTCCGAGAACCTTGAACCCGTCGGTCGTCGTGGCCCGCTGGGGTATTTGTTCCTCGTCGCTCATCTCGAGGTGAAGCCTAGGTCAGCACCGTGACTGCGACGAATTTTTTTGAGACCGCCCAGCGCTGGAGCGGCTCGATAAGGTGCAGGCCGTGGCCTCCTTCGCGCGCTCCGAGCGCATCGCCCTGTGCGACACCGCCGTCTCCCTCGGACCTACGGCACCCACGCTCTGCGAAGGCTGGGAGGTCAAGGACCTGCTGGTGCACCTGCTCGTCCGCGAACGCCGCCCGTGGGCATCGGCGGGCATCCTCCTGCCACCGCTCGCGCCGGTGCTGAGGAAGGCGGAGGCTGCGTACGCCGCTCAGCCGCTCGAGGCTCTCGCCGCCCGCCTCCGCGACCCGAAGGGCACGCCGTTCGCGCTCGGTCCCGTCGACAGGGCCGTCAACACCGTCGAGTTCTTCGTCCACCACGAGGACCTCCGCCGCGCCCAGCCGGGCTGGGAGCCGCGTACGCTCCCCGCCGCTGCCGAGCGAGACCTCTGGCGCACCCTGAAGCTGCTCGGCAAGGGTCTGGTCCGCTCCGCTCAGACCCCGCTCGTGGTGAGCAACGGCACCGACACCGCCACCCTCCGCGCCGGCGACGAGCCCGTCACCATCACCGGCCCGGTCGGCGAGCTCATGCTCTTCTGCTTCGGGCGTCATGAGGTGCGGGGCCTGACGTTCGACGGTCCGGCGGAGCGGATCACGCAGCTGGAGAACGCCAGTCTCGGGTTCTGATACGCCACGGCACGACCGTTCGAGCTATCCCCACGAGCCCGAACGGACTATGGCTCGGCGCCCGCGGATCTGATTGCGTTGACGATCCCTGTCGGGACCTCAGACGAGAAGAGTCATGCGTCAGCGCACCAATCCGCTCCATGTCACTGCCGTGGCCGGAACAGCCATGGTGGTCCTGGCTGCCTGCGGATCGGCAGGGACGAGCGACGGGTCAGCCGAGTCACCGACGCCGGCGGAGTTCATGGACCGGATCGTCGCTGCAAGCATCGACGAGGGCAGTGTCCATGTCGTGATGGACATGGGCGCGGCGGGCGGGTTGGAGGCCGACATGGTCCTCGGAGAGGACGACGCGGACATGGCCCTGGACATGACCGCTGATCTCGAGGGCGATGAGACGAAGATCGTGCTGGTCGAGGAGAAGTGGTACATCCACACTGCCGACCTCGGCGATCAGTGGATCATCAGTGACCCCGACGACCCCAACGACCCGTTCGGCGAAGCGATCTCGGAGATGGGCTCGTTGAACCCGGCGGCCCAGGTCGAGGACATCAAGCCCGCGGTCACTGGCGTAGAGAAGATCGGCGAGGAGAAGCTCGGTGGCGTCGACACCACCCATTACGAGGTGACAGTCGACCCGGAGAAGGCTCCCGAGGACGCCGGCTTCGACCCTGAGATCCTCGAGAAGGCCGACCTCGAAGACGGCCTGGTCTTCGACTACTGGCTCGACGCAGATGACCTGATGCGGAAGGTGAGCTTCGATATCGCCGGTCAGAGCGTCGAGACGACCATGACGGGCTGGGGTGAGACGTACGAGATCGAGGCGCCGAAGAACGCAGTGACCTTCGCCGAGCTGATGCAGGCGCCAGCCTGATCCGCATCGGCGTACGCCTTTCTTCGGCTCCGTCCGCGTGACGAGCCGTTCCCGCGGACGCCCGTAACCTCCCGGCGGTCCGAGACGTTGTGTCTCAGATAACCGAATCCCCCAGGAGGTCCCACGATGCGTCGTGCGGCAGCAGTCACCGTCGCCATGGTCTTCGTCTTCTCACTCACCGCAGCGGCTCCAGCAATGAGCGCGAGCGCGACTCCAGAGCTGCGGGACGTGATGGTCGTGGGAAACAACTGGGACGGGACGGCTTCGATCGTCGATGCTCGCAGCTTCGAGGTGCTGCGCAAGGACATCGACCTCGTGCCGGACAAGGACGAGGAGATCGCTGCGATCCGCCAGGACCCCGAGCGGCTGGCCATGTACTACCTGGTCCGCTACGGCCCCGGCGAAGGCAACGACCAGCTCGTGGACGACATGTTCACGACCCGGGACGGCAAGCTGCTGGCGGTCTCGCGGCCCAGCCTCGCCGACGTGGTCTGGATCGACATCGAGAAGGCGCTGGCGGGCTCGCCGGACTCCGTCGTCATCGAGCAGCAGATGGACGGTCACCGCACCGACCACATGGGCCTGTCCCCCGACGGAACCAAGCTGCTCGTCTCGGACTCGACCTCGCGCTCGGTGCACGAGTACTGGATGGGCGGCGCGGGCGACCCGCGGACGGGCGAGCGGCTGCGTACGTTCGAGTCCGGCGAGACGCCTCATGAGAACAACTACTCCCAGGACGGCTCGCGGATCTTCCACGCCTCCATCGGCCGCGTCTACCTGCCCGGCGACCAGAAGGAGATCTCCCTCGACTCGCTGCCGCTGATCAACCTCGACCAGCTCGGCCTCGGCACCATCCCCGGCACCGACCTGCTTCCGCCGATCAAGATCGGCCCGATCCACGACGCGATCAAGGGCGACCGCTGGTTCGAGATCGTCGACGAGTCCTCCTTCGAGGTCTCCCAGCGCTGGGAGATGGGCAAGGAGCTGGAGGAGGCGGGCTACCCCTCGATCTCCTCAGCCGTACGTCCCATGGCGGTCGCCCCCGGTGAGCGGTTCATCTACTTCCAGATGTCGTTCCTGCACGGCCTGGTCGAGTTCGACACCCAGGCGGCCGACATCGACGGGAAGGTCGGCTACTCGACCGGCTCCGTCGAGGAGCCCCGCACCGGCGCCGTCACCCGAGTCATCCAACTCCCCAAGCGCACCCAGCTGCCGCGAGAGCTCTACGTCAACGACTCCGCCCATCACGGCCTCTCGATCGACTCCAAGAGCGAGACCCTGTGTGCGGCGGGGACGATGGACGACTACGTCGCGATGGTCGACCGCTCCAGCGGCGAGCACACCATCCTCGACGAGGACACCACCGGCCACTACTACGGCAAGCCCTACTGGACCACCGAAGGCCTCGGCAACACCTGCTGGGCCTCGCTGTCGGAGGCCGACGCGGTCGCCGTCATCGACTTCCGCACCGGCGAGGAGCTCGCCTACCTCGACGTCGGCAACCACCCCCAGCGCGTACGCCACGGGCAGATCCCGAGCTCGCTGCTGAGCTAGCCGGCGGCGTCGGGGCGGGGTTTTGCAGGCTCCAGGCGGGTTCGACGGGGACCCCGTGGAAGGCGGGATCGCTGGGGGGGCGGACATCGATGGGGGGGAGGTGGGGGGATGTCCCC
>NZ_JBEPDH010000017.1:0-170359 GCF_040300245.1 Nocardioides sp. NPDC000445
CCACACCCGGGCCGCCGCCCCGACAGCCAGCCAAGTTTTTTCTCGACGGGCGCCGGTGTCAAGGACCGCGAAGCGGCCGGCGAAGCCGGCGGCCGCAGGCCGTCCTTGACTCCGGGGTTCGTCGAGAACACCCTTCAAGAACGGGTCGGCGGCCCAGGCCAACCACGAAAACACCCCTGGCCCACGACGTACGGTAAAGAGCATGGGTATCCCACTCGAAGACCGCCAAGAACTCCTGACCCAGCCCCTGATCGCCGCACTCTCGGTGAGCAGAGAAAACGGAAGGGCGCCCCTGACAGTCCCGATCTGGTACGACTACACCCCCGGCGGCGAGGTGTGGTTCGTGACAGGGAAGGACTCGCTCAAGGCTCGGCTGCTCGCAGCCGCGGGACGGTGCACCCTGATGGTGGAGCGGGTGGATCCGACGGTGCGCTACGTGTCGGTCGAGGGGCCGGTGCGGATCGCCGATGCCGCCGAGGGCGAGTCGGAGGCGATGGCGCGACGGTATCTGCCTCCGGACGCAGCCGAGGCCTACCTGGCGGAGGCGGCGAACTTCCCGCCCGAGGCGACCGTACGGCTGTCGCCGGAGAACTGGCTCTCCGCCGACCTCGGCGCCTTCTGAGGCGCAGCCGCCTGAGGCTCGGCCAGCTGGCGCCGGACCGCAAGCGCCGCAGCGCGACCGGCACGACTGGCCCCGATCGTGCTCGCGGAGGGACCGTAGCCGACGAGCTGGACGCGCGGGTCGTACGCAGCGGTGACGGCGGTCTGGACGTCGGCGGAGTCGCGCAGCAGCGGGATCCCCCCGTGAGAGCTGCGCAGATGAAGCGGAGCGAGGTGGGTGACGGCGGGACGGAAGCCGGTGGCCCACAGGATCGCGTCGACCGGCTCGAACGCCCCTGATTCCCATCGCAGACCGTCCGGCTCGATGCGGGAGAACATCGGCAGCCGGCGCTCGTAGACCCCGAGCCGCGCGGCCTCCTGCTCCTGCGGCCGCAGCGAGAGACCGGTGACGCTGACGACGCTCGCCGGCGGCAGCCCGGCCTCGACCCTCTCGGCCACAAGCGTGACCGCCTCGCGCCCACGCTCGGCATCGAAGTCCGAGCGCCAGACCGGCTCCCGCCGCGTGATCCAGAGCACCGAGGTCACCGGCGCGAGCTCGCCGAGGAATTGCACCGCCGAGGCTCCTCCACCGACCACCGCGACTCGCTTGCCCCGGAAGTGTGCGGCGCCCGGGTAGTCGTGGGTGTGCACCTGCTCCCCGAGGAAGGTCGATGCCCCCGGGTAGTGCGGGACGAACGGTCGCGTCCAGGTCCCGGTCGCGTTGACCAGCGTGCGGGTGAACCAGGTCCGTCCGTCGGCCGAGTGCACCGCGAGCAGGTCGCCGACCGAGGTCACCGAGGTGACCTTCACCGGGCGCTCCACCGGCAGGCCGTGCATGGACTCATACGTCCCGAACCATCCCGGCACGGCGACGTTGGCCCGCTCCCCCGACTCACCCGGCGCCCGCCCGTCCGGCAGATCCGCGACGCCGTGGACGTCGTGCATGGTGAGCGAGTCCCAGCGGTGCTGCCAGGCGCCGCCCGGGCGACGCTCGGCGTCGAGCACGGCGTGGCGTACGCCCAGCCGGCTGAGGTGGTAGGACGCCGACAGACCGGCCTGACCGGCACCGATCACCACTGATTCGTAGCTCTCCACGCACACCTCAACAACGCTCCGCCGAATTCCATACCCGCAGAATGCTGCGGGAACACGTTCTACTTGACTAACCTCAGCAGAGTCACTCGGGACCGGGAGGTCGGACACGATGGATCAGGCACCATGACAGCGACCGAGGCACTCCGCGAGATCCCACGACTCGTGCCCGGCGACCGCGGGCTCCCCTGGATCGGCCGGCTGCTGGACTACTCCCGCGACCCGGTCGGCTTCTACCGGCACCAGTGGGAGACGTACGGTCCGGTCTCGCCGTTCTTCCGGGCCGGCGAGGCCGGGGTGGTCGCGCTCGGACCGGACGCGTGCGAGGCGGTGCTGCGCAACAAGGACAAGGCCTTCGCCAACGGGCCGGCCTGGGGACAGATCGTCGGCCCCTTCTTCGACCGCGGCCTGATGCTGCTCGACTTCGAGGAGCACCACGCCCATCGCCGCATCATGCAGGAGGCCTTCACCCGGGACCGGCTCGCCACCTACACCACCGCGATGCATCCGGCGATCGCGCACGGCATGCGCGGTTGGGCCAACGCTCCGGCCTTCCAGGCCTATCCGCGGCTCAAGCAGCTCACCCTCGACATCGCCGCCGACATCTTCATGGGTGGTGCGGCCGAGACCAGCCGGGCCGAGATGGACCGGGTCAACAAGGCGTTCATCGCCTGCGTGCAGGCGGCTGCCGGTGTCGTACGCGGCGATGTGCCGTTGACCCGCTGGGGCCGCGCGTTCCGCGGCCGGAAGGTGCTGGAAGGCTTCCTGCGCCACTACCTGCCGGCCAAACGGGCCACCGCGACCGACGACATCTTCTCGGTGCTGTGCCACATCGAGACCGACGACGGCGAGCGGTTCAGCGACGAGGACGTCGTCAACCACATGATCTTCCTGATGATGGCCGCGCACGACACCTCGACCATCACCTCCTCGACGATCCTCCAGTACCTCGGCCAGCATCCGCAGTGGCAGCAGCGCTGCCGCGAGGAGGCCCTCGCGCTCAGCGAGGCACCGACGATGCAGGAGATCGAGAGCCTCACCAGCCTGGATCTGGTGATGCGGGAGGCGCTGCGGCTGCGCGCCCCGGTGCCGGCGCTGATCCGGCGTACGGTCAAGGAGACCAGCCTCCTCGGGGTCCGTATCCCGGCCGACACGGGCGTGATGGTCGGGGTCCAGTTCAGCCACATGATGGAGGACTACTGGACCAACCCGAGCGTCTTCGACCCCGAGCGCTTCGCGCCGCACCGGCGCGAGGACAAGAGCCACCGGATGGCGTGGGAGCCATTCGGCGGCGGGGTGCACAAGTGCATCGGCCTCTACTTCGCCGGCCTGGAGGTCAAGTCGATCCTGCACCGGCTCCTGCGCAGCTACCGGTGGAGCGTCTCCCCCGGCTACCGCGCGCCCCTGGACAACAGCTCGCTGCCGTTCCCGAAGGACGGCAACCCCATCCATCTGACCCGGATCTGAGGAGATCGATGACCACGAAGACAACGGAGGCCGCGAGCGTACGTCCCGGCTGGATCGACGACGCCCGGCTCGCCTCCTGGACGCGATGGGTCTCGGCTCCGGTCTCCGGGGGCGACAGCACGCTGACAGCGGTCGCACCCTACGACGCCCAGCCGACCGCCCCGGTGCCGTCGGTGACGGCCGCGGACGTCGCCGAGGCCGCGGCGGCGGCGCGGGCGGCCCAGCCCGACTGGGCCACGCTGGACTTCTCCGACCGCGCCGAGGTCATCCTCCGCTTCCACGACCTGCTGGTCGAGCGTCAGGACGAGGTGCTCGACCTGATCCAGTGGGAGATGGGCAAGGCCCGCTTCCACGCCTGGCAGGAGATCCTCCAGGTCGGCACGATCGCTCGCCACTACGCCCGGCGCGGCCCGGCGTACCTGGCCGACAAGCGGGTCCGTGGGGCCATCCCCGGCATCACCTCCGTGAAGGAGGTGCGGGTGCCGAAGAAGGTCGTCGGGATCATCTCGCCGTGGAACTATCCGCTCTATCTCGGGGTCGGCGACGCCATCCCGGCCCTGCTCGCGGGCGCGGCCGTGATCAGCAAGGCCGACCCGCAGGCGCCGCTGACGCTGCTGTGGGCGAGGGCGCTGATGGCCGAGGCGGGTCTCCCCGAGCACGTCTGGCAGGTCGTCACCGGGCCGGGCGCGGCCACCGGTGAGGCGGTCATCGACAACGTCGACTACATCGCCTTCACCGGTTCGACGGCGACCGGGCGGATCGTGGCCCAGCGCGCAGCGGGCCGGCTGATCGGCGCCTCGCTCGAGCTCGGCGGGAAGAACCCCCTCATCGTCCGCCGCGACGCCGACCTCGCCCAGGCCGCCCGAGGCACCGTGATGGCGGCCTTCGCCAACACCGGCCAGATGTGCGTCCACATCGAACGCGTGGTGGTGCACGAGGACGTCTACGACGCCTTCCGCCAGGCCCTGGTCGCCGAGACGGAGAACCAGGTCGTCGGCCAGACCTTCGACTACTCGGCCGACGTCGGGTCGCTCGCCTCGCAGGCGCAGCTCGACAAGGTCACCGCCCACGTCGCCGACGCGGTCTCGAAAGGCGCGACCGTGCTCGCAGGCGGCGAACCGCTCGCCGAGGTCGGTCCGTACGCCTTCGCGCCGACGGTCCTGGAGGGCGTGACCTCCGAGATGGATCTGTGTCTCGGTGAGACCTTCGGCCCGGTCCTCGCGCTCTATCGCGCCGACAGCGACGAGGAGGCGGTCCGGATCGCCAACCAGGGCGAGGCCGGGCTCTCGGCGAGCGTGTTCAGCAAGAACGTACGCGAGGCCGACATGATCGCTCGGCGCATCCGCGCGGGCGCGGTGAACATCAACGACGGCGCCGCCCTGGCAGCCGGAAGCATCGAGGCCGGGATGGGTGGCATGGGGTCGAGCGGGCTCGGGCGCCGCCACGGCGCGGACGGGATCCGGAAGTTCACCGACGCCCAGACCCTCGCGGCCTCCCGGATGGGTCCGATCGGGCCGTTCAAGGGGCAGACGGTCGAGAAGTTCGTCGCACTCGGCAACGGGCAGCTCAAGGCGCTGCGGAAGCTGGGCGCCCGATGAGCGGGACCGCGAGCAAGCCGGGTGAGCACAACCTGGCGGTGCTGGCCGAGAAGTCCTATGCCCGCCACGGCGACCACCCGATGGTCTTCTTCGAAGGCACCTGGCACTCGTCCAAGGAGATCGCCGAGCGGTCCGCGCGGGTCGCCGGCGGCCTGCGCGAGCTCGGGATCGAGCCCGGCGACCGGGTCGTGGTGCTCACCATGAACACCCCGGAGGTCTTCGTCAGCTATCGCGCCCTGTGGCGACTCGGCGCGGTGGTGACGCCGGTGATCTTCCTGCAGACCCCGCCCGAGCTGCGGCACATCCTGGAGGACTCCGGAGCCAGGGCGGCCATCGTGACGCCCGAGCTGCTGCCGCTGGTGCAGGCTGCCGGGGATGGTCTCGACCTCACCGTCGTCGTGGCCGGGGATGTTCCGGAGGGAACGGATGCGGTGGCGTACGAGAGCCTGGAGAGCGCCGAACCGATCGACATCGCCCTGCGCGGCGACGACGACCTCGCGGCGCTGCTCTACACCGGCGGCACCACCGGGCGGGCCAAGGGCGTCATGCTCAGCCACCGCGGGCTGTGGGAGTCCGGGCACGCCCTCCACCGGGTCGGAGAGAGCCAGGGCACGACACGGTGGCTGCTGCCGCTGCCGCTCTCCCATGCGTACGGCCTGATCGTGGTCATCAGCGGGATGCACTCCTCGCGCCCGCAGAGCTCGGTGCTGCAGCGCTGGTTCGACGCCAAGGGATGGCTCGAGCTCGCCCAGGAGCACCGGGTCGAGTCGAGCACGGTGGTCCCGTCGATGCTGCAGATGCTGCTCGACCAGCCCTACCAGGACTACGACCTGAGCTCGCTGCGCTCCTTCGGCAGCGGTGGCGCGCCGCTGCTGCCGGCGCTGCGGGAGAAGGCCGAGGAGGCCTTCGGCGTGACCATCCTGGAGGGCTACGGCTGCACCGAGTCGAGCGCGGTCATCGCCGCCTCGACCATCGAGGAGTCGCGGCCCGGCAGCGTCGGCAAGCCGCTCTCCCACGCCGAGGTGATCATCGCCGGACCCGACGGCTCGCCGGTCCCGACCGGCGAGGAGGGCGAGATCTGGGTGCGTGGCCCGGGGGTGATGCAGGGCTACTGGAACGACCCGGCACAGACCGCCGCGACCGTCGTCGACGGCTGGCTGCACACCGGCGACATCGGCCACTTCGACGCCGACGGCTACCTCTACGTCGACGACCGGATCAAGGACCTGATCATCCGGGGCGGGTTCAACGTCTTCCCCCGCGACGTCGAAGACGCACTCCTCGCGCACGAGGCGGTCACCGCCGCCGCGGTGGTCGGGCGCCCGGACGCTCACAAGGGCGAGGAGGTGGTCGCGGCCGTCGCCCTCCATCCCGGCGCACGCGCCACTCCCGAGGACCTGATCGCCTTCGTCAAGACGCGGCTCGCGCCGCACAAGTACCCCCGCGAGGTGCTCATCCTCGATGCCGTCCCCGTCACCAGCGTGGGCAAGACCGACAGAAAAGCCGTACGCAGCCTGGTCCGCACCACCGAAGGAGAGTCATGACACGCCAGATCGAGGGAACCGCCGTCATCGTCACCGGAGGCGCCCGTGGCATCGGCCGCGCCACGGTCGAGCGGCTGGCCCGCGCCGGAGCTCGGGTGGCCGTCGGTGACCTGGACCCGGACCTGCTCGCCGATGTCGTGACCGAGTTCGGGTCGGCGCGCGTGGTGGCCGCGCCTCTCGACGTCACCGACCCAGCCTCCTGGCGCGAGTTCCTCACCGCGGTCGCCGATCTGGGGCCGTGGGACGTGCTGGTCAACAACGCCGGGATCATGCCGCTCGGGTCGGTCCTGAAGGAGGAGGACGCGCTCACCCGGGCGATCTTCGAGGTCAACGTGCACGGCCCGATCAACGGGATCAAGGCGGTCGCGCCGGCGATGGTCGAGCGCGGCCAGGGCCACATCGTCAACGTCTCCTCGGCGGTCGGCCGGGTGCCGGTGCCGGACGCGGCGACCTACTCGGCCTCGAAGTTCGCCGTGGTCGGCTTCTCGGAGGCGCTGCGGATGGAGCTGGCGCCCTCCGGGGTCGACGTCTCCCTCATCCTGCCGGCGATGGTGCAGACCGAGCTCTCCGACGGCGTGCCCCAGGCGAAGGGGATGAAGCCGGTCACTCCCGAGGACGTCGCGGCCGCGATCGAGGACGTCGTCCGCGAGCCGCGGCCCGAGGTCTGGGTGCCCAACTGGGCCCAGGCCCTGACCAAGATCACCCAGGCGATGCCGCGCCGGTTCCAGGACTTCGTCGACCGGACGACCAACGCCTCGCAGCTGCTCGCGGGCGTCGACCCCGCGGCTCGGGCGGCGTATGAGGAGCGGGTGCGGCGCAACGTACGTTAACGCCGGATCGGCCCAGGATTGGCCCAGGAGACGAGGGGCCGATTGGCCGGGCGCGGAGGGGGCCGCGCTCACTAGCGTCAGGTTCGTGAAGAACGACGGACTCTCCGTGCCCCAGGGCGCGGCTCTCACCCTCGGTGCAGTGCTCGGCACCGGTGTCATCTCCCTGCCCGCGCTGGCGGCGAGCGAGGCCGGACCGGCCTCGCTCGTGGCCTGGCTGGCGCTGATCGTGCTCTCGGTGCCGCTGGCGGCGACCTTCGCCGCGCTGGGAGCCCGGCATCCTGACGGCGGCGGGGTGGCGACGTACGCTCGGCTCGCCTTCAACCAGCACGTCGCGACGATGGTCGGCTGGGCGTTCTACCTGACGATCGGCGTGGGGGCGCCGGTCGCGGCGGGGTTCGGTGGGGCGTACGTCGCCGACGCCGTCGGCGGCGGGCGGGGTACGTCGCTGGCGGCGACGGCGGCGATCATCGTGCTGGTCACCGCGATGAACTGGTTCGGGATCAGGGTGTCCGGGGGCGTACAGCTGGGGATCGCCGGGGCGATCGCGGTGCTGCTCGCGGTGGCGGTCGTGGTCGCGCTGCCGCATGCCGAGCTGGAGCGGCTGACGCCGTTCGCCCCGCACGGGTGGGGTTCGGTCGGCACCGCGGCGGCGATGCTGGTGTGGGCGTTCGCGGGGTGGGAGATCCTCTCCTCGCTCTCGGCCGACTATCGCGACCCGGCACGCGACATCCGCCGGGCGACGTTCCTGGCGCTCGGAGTCGTGACGGTGCTCTACCTCGGGATCGCGTTCGCGACGGTCGCCTCGCTCGGTTCCACCTCCGGTGCGGCGCCGCTGGCGGACCTGCTCGTCCTGGGCTTCGGGGAGCCGGCGCGACCCGTGACGGCCGTCGTCGCCGTGCTGCTGACCGTCGGGGCGATCAACGCCTACTTCGCCGGAGGCTCACGCCTGGGAGCGTCGTTGGCGCGCGAGGGTGCGCTGCCACGGGCTCTGGCCGACCCTGCGTCCAGCATCCCGCGCCGCTCGCTGCTCGCCATCAGTGCCGTGGCGCTCGGCTCTCTCGCGTTCATCTGGGTCGCCGGGTCCTCGACCGATGCCCTCCTCCTGATGGCTTCGGGGACCTTCTCCCTGCTGTACGTGGTGGGGGCGGCGGCTGCGCTGCGACTGCTTCCTCGTGGCACCGGGTCCTGGTGGGCGGCGGTCTGCTCGATGGTCGCGGCACTGGTGCTGCTGGGCCTCACCGGCGCCCACCTGCTCGGTCCGGTGCTCTGCGGCGGTGCCGGTCTCGTGTGGTCGCTGGTCCGCGCCCGTCGTGAGCGGTCACGCCCAGCCCGCGAGGTCGGCCAGCAGCTCGAGCCCGTCGGGCAGGCTGTCTGTCCGGACGGCTCCGTAGCCTAGGAAGAGCCCGTCGCGTCCAGGCAGCTGGCGATGAGCGGCGATCGTGTCCAGCGCCAGCCCCTGGGCAGCGGCACGCTCGGCCAGGTCGGCGGGGAGCTCCGCGTAGGCGGACAGGTGCAGTCCGGCCGCCGACGGGAGCACCTCGACCGGCCACGTGGAGAGGGTCTCGAGGAGGACCGAGCGGCGCTCGGCGTACGTCTTGGACGCCTTGCGCACGTGACGGGCGAGGAGGCCCTCCTCCAGGAAGCAGGCCAGCGCGGCCTGGGGCTGGACGGGGCCGAAGCCGTCGCCGAGCTGCTTGGCGGCCAGGACGCTGTCGACGAGCGAGCCCGGGGCGACCAGGTAGCCGGTGCGCAGGCTCGGCAGCAGCGACTTGGAGAAGGTGCCGACATAGATCACCCGGCCCTGATCGTCCATGGCGTGCAGCGGTTCCAGGGGCCGCTCCGTGAAGCGGAACTCGCTGTCGTAGTCGTCCTCCACGATCCCCGCGTCGTGCGCGTTCGCGAAGTCGAGGAGGGCTCGGCGGCGTGGGAGGGAGAGGCGTACGCCGAGCGGGAACTGGTGGCTCGGGGTCGTGTAGACGAGCCGTGCCTGCTCCGGGATCTCCTCGACGACCAGCCCTTCCTCGTCGACCGGCACCGGTACGACCCGGGCGCCGTGGGAGGCGAAGAGGTCGATCGCGGACGGGTATCCGGGATCCTCGACGGCGACGACGTCGCCCGGCTCCAGCAGCACCCGGGCGACGAGGTCGAGCGCCTGCTGGGTGCCGCTGGTGACCACGATCTGCCCCGGGTCGGCCCGCACCCCGCGGTGGTAGGCGACCGTGTGCGCCAGCGCCTCGCGCAGCCTCAGCAGGCCGGCGGGCGAGGCGTAGGTGCCGGGGCTGTGGCCGCGTAGCCGCGACTCCGCCGCGAGGATCCGTCGCCAGGTGTCGAACGGGAAGAGCTCGGCATCGGGGATCCCCACCCGCAGGTCGTACGCCGGCACCGCCGCCTCTGCGCTCGTCGGCCGGGGCGCCCAGCGCCAGCCAGGCCGCGGGGTCAGCGACCCGGGGGCATGATCTCGTCGTCGCCGCGTGGTCTCGGCGACGTACGTCCCCGCGCCCACGCGCGACTCCAGGAACCCCTCCGCGACCAGCCGCTCATAGACCGTGGCGACCGTGTTCCGGGAGATGCCGAGGTCCGTGGCCAGCGCCCGGCTCGGGGGCAGCCGATCGCCCGCCTTCAGCCTGCCGTCGCCGAGCGCGTCGCGCAGCGCCTGGTAGAGCGACGCGGATCGTACGGCGCGGTCGGTCAGATCAAGCGCGAGGTCCACAGCGGGATTGGACCACATCCCTGCCGGCGGCGGGGGCTTTCAGCTCGGCAGCCCCAGACGCGCGATGACCTTCTCGGCCACCTCGGCTGCCGACAGATCGGTGTTGTCGATGACGAAGTGCGGGAGGTCGAGCGGGAACGGCACCTCAGGGCCCGTCGAGAGCTCCCAGCGCTCGTTCGACCCGATGACGTCTCCGCGTGCCCATTCGGTGTCGCGTTTGGACGGCTTCGCGGCCAGCCGCTCGGGCGTGCCCTCACGGGCGAGCCGGACCGTCACGTCGGCGTACAGCTCCACGAAGTCGATCCGCGCTCCCGCCTCGACCGCGGGCGCGATCATCCACTCGACCTCCTCCGTATCCGCGGGGACGTCCAGCGCCCAGGCGAAGGTCAGGATCAGCCCCGGGAGGTCGTACGCCACCGCCTCCTCGATCACCCGCCTGCGGAACTCCCTCTTCAGCGTGTTGAACGGCTCGGTTCCCCAGTCGAAGACCTCCAGCAGCGGCTCGATCGTGGCGTGGTTGTGAAGGAGGCGGTAGGTCGTCCGGGACGCGATCTCCCGGCCGACGCTCATCTTGCCGACCGCCTGCGGGCCGAAGAGGACGACGAGGTGCATGAGGTCAGTGTGGCGGCTGAGTGTCGGTGGTCGCGACTAGGTTTGTCCCATGAGCGGCAGCACGGACTCGGCGTTGGCTCGGTTCAGCGACCCGACACGTACGTGGTTCGCGGCTGCCTTCGCAGCGCCGACCGCGGCGCAGGCCGGTGCCTGGGAGGCGATCGGGGCGGGTCGCAACGCACTGGTGGTGGCGCCCACCGGGTCGGGCAAGACGCTGAGCGCGTTCCTATGGTCGATCGACAAGCTGCTCAGCGAGCCGGTGCCCGAGAAGAAGCAGCGCTGCCGGGTGCTCTACATCTCCCCGCTCAAGGCACTCGGCGTCGACGTGGAGCGCAACCTGCGCAGCCCGCTGGTCGGGATCAGGCAGACCGCCGAGCGGCTCGGCGTGGAGGCGCCCGAGGTGCGCGTCGGCGTGCGGTCGGGCGACACGACCGCGGCCGACCGGCGCAAGCTGACCACCGCTCCCCCTGACATCCTGATCACCACGCCCGAGTCGCTCTTCCTGATGCTCACCAGCCAGGCCCGCGAGACGCTGCGCAGCGTCGAGACAGTGATCGTGGACGAGGTCCACGCGGTCGCGGCGACCAAGCGCGGCTCTCACCTGGCGCTGACCCTGGAACGCCTCGACGCGCTCCTGGACAAGCCTGCCCAGCGGATCGGGCTCTCCGCGACCGTCCGGCCCCTGGAGGAGGTGGCTCGCTATCTCGGTGGTGCCCAGCCCGTCGAGATCGTCGCGCCGCCGGCCGAGAAGCGCTGGGACTTGAGCGTGGTCGTCCCGGTCGAGGACATGACCGCGCCGAGCGCCTACGGCGAGGAGGAGGACGACGACCCACAGCGGGCCTCCTCGATCTGGCCGCACGTCGAGGAGCACGTCGCCGACCTGGTCACCGCCCATCGCTCCACGATCGTCTTCGCCAACTCCCGCCGGATCGCGGAGCGGCTGACCGCCCGACTCAACGAGATCGCCTCCGACCGGGTCTTCGAGACCGGTCCGCCGCCCGCGCAGGTGATGGCCCAGTCGGGGCAGTCCCACGGCGCGGCCCAGGTGATCGCCAAGGCCCACCACGGGAGCGTGTCCAAGGAGCAGCGTGCGCTGATCGAGGACGATCTCAAGTCCGGCCGGCTGCCGGCCGTGGTCGCGACCTCCAGCCTCGAGCTCGGCATCGACATGGGGGCGGTCGACCTCGTCGTCCAGATCGAGTCGCCACCGAGCGTCGCCTCCGCTCTCCAGCGCGTCGGGCGGGCCGGCCACCAGGTCGGCGAGATCTCCCGCGGCGTGCTCTTCCCGAAGCATCGCGGTGACCTGGCTCAGACCGCGGTCAGCGTGCAGCGGATGCGGCAGGGCCTGATCGAGTCGATGAGCCTCCCGGCCAACCCCCTCGACGTACTCGCTCAGCAGATCGTCGCCGCCACCGCACTGGACACCTGGGACGTCGACGACCTGTTCGCGCTGGTCAGAAGGACGGCTTCGTACGCAACCCTCCCCCGCTCCGCCTACGACGCCACCCTCGACCTGCTCGCCGGGCGCTATCCGAGCGAGGAGTTCGCCGAGCTGCGTCCGCGGATCGTGTGGGACCGGGTCGCCGGGACCGTGACCGGGCGTCCGGGAGCGCAGCGGCTGGCCGTCACCAGCGGAGGCACCATCCCCGACCGCGGGCTCTTCGGGGTCTACCTGGTCGGCGAGGGCACCGGACGGCGCGTCGGCGAGCTCGACGAGGAGATGGTCTACGAGTCCCGGGTCGGCGATGTCTTCGCCCTCGGCGCGACGAGCTGGCGGATCGAGGACATCACCCACGACCGGGTGCTGGTGACCCCGGCTCCCGGCATCCCCGGACGCCTGCCGTTCTGGAAGGGCGACTCGCTCGGCCGGCCCGCGGAGCTCGGCGAGGCCGTCGGCGCCTACACCCGCGAGCTCGCCGCGCTGCCCGCGAAGAAGGCCGAGGCGCGAGCGCAGGAGGACGGCCTGGACGCCTACGCCGCCGCCAACCTGGTCACCTACCTGCACGAACAGGCCGAGGCCACCAACGTCCTCCCCTCCGACAGCAACATCGTCGTCGAGCGCTTCCGCGACGAGCTGGGCGACTGGCGACTGGTGGTCCACTCCCCCTACGGCCGCCCGGTCCACGCACCGTGGGCGCTGGCGATCAACGCCCGGATCCGGGAGCGCTACGGCGTCGACGGGCAGGCCATTGACAGCGACGACGGCATCGTGATCCGCCTCCCCGACACCGATGCCGAAGCACCGACCGGCGAGATCATCGTCTTCGAGCCCGACGAGATCGAAGACCTGGTGACCACCGAGGTCGGCGGCTCGGCGCTGTTCGCCAGCCGCTTCCGCGAGTGCGCGGCGCGGGCCCTGCTCCTGCCCCGCCGTGACCCCGGCCGTCGCTCGCCGCTGTGGCAGCAGCGCCAGCGCTCCGCCGCCCTGCTCGAGGTCGCCTCGCAGTACCCGAGCTTCCCGATCATCCTCGAGGCCGTACGCGAGTGCCTCCGCGACGTCTACGACCTCCCCTCCCTCGTCGGCCTCCTCCGCCGCATCGAGCGCCGCGAGATCTCGATCGTCGACGTCGCCACCCCGACCCCCTCCCCCTACGCCCAGTCGCTCCTCTTCGGCTACGTCGCCCAGTTCCTCTACGAGGGCGACTCACCCCTCGCCGAGCGCCGCGCCGCCGCCCTCACCCTCGACCAGGGCCTCCTCGCCGAGCTGCTCGGCCGGGCCGAGCTCCGCGAGCTCCTCGACCCAGAAGTCCTGGCCGAGGTCGAGTCCGAGCTCCAGCGCCTCGCCCCCGGCCGGAAGGCCCGCGGCGCCGAAGGCATCACCGACCTGATCCGCACCATCGGCCCCCTCACCCTCGACGAGATCACCGCCCGCACCACCCCCGCCGAGGCGTCAGCTACGTCGGCCGAGGCGTCAGCTACGTCGGGCGAGACGTCACGTACGTCGGGCGAGACGTCACCGACTGCCACCTCGGCCGACGCAAGTGACGCTTCGACCGACGCCCGCGACGCCTCGGCCAGCGCGGGCGACGCCTCGGCCGACCGGGGTGACGTCTCGGCGATGCTGGAGGACCTCGCCACGGCTCGACGGGTGGTCGAGGTACGGGTTGCCGGGGAGGCTCGGTGGGCGGTGGTCGAGGATGTGGCCAGGCTCCGGGACGGGCTGGGGGTGGCGGTCCCTCCGGGCGTACCGTCGGCCTTCACCGAGCCGGTCGAGGACCCCGTCGGCGACCTGGTCTCGCGGTATGCGCGCTCGCACGGACCGTTCACGACCGCCGACGTGGCCTCGCGGCTGGGGCTCGGCGAGGCGGTCGTCCGGCACGCCCTGGCGCGGCTCTCGGCGCGCGGGCGGGTGCTCGACGGGGAGTTCCGGCCCGGCGGGAGCGGGCTGGAGTGGTGTGACGCCGACGTGCTCCGGATGCTGCGGCGACGCTCGCTGGCCCGGCTGCGCAAGGAGGTCGAGCCCGTCGAGCCGGCGGCGCTGGGCAGGTTCCTGCCGGCGTGGCAGAAGACATCCGTACGCAAGGGCGCGCTGCGTGGGGTCGACGGGGTGCTGAGCGTGGTCGACCAGCTCGCCGGCTGCCCGGTCCCGGCCAGCGCGCTGGAGAGCCTGATCCTGCCGGCCCGGGTGGTGGACTACGAGCCCGCGTTCCTGGACGAGCTGACCTCCGGCGGCGAGGTGCTCTGGGCCGGCCACGGCACCCTGCCCGGCACCGACGGTTGGGTCTCGCTGCACCCCGCCGACACCGCCGAGCTGACGCTGCCGTCGCCCGCCGAGATGCCACCAGGGCCGCTCGCCGAACGGCTCCTGGAAGCCCTGGCGCCCGGCGGCGCCTGGTTCTTCCACCAGCTCGCCCGGACCATGGCGGCCGACGACGAGAAGACTCCGAGCGACGCGGATCTGAGCGCGGCGCTGTGGGAGCTGGTCTGGTCGGGGCGGGTCAGCAACGACACCCTGCTGCCGTTGCGGGCGCTGACCCGTTCCGGCACGCCGTCGCACCGCTCCCGCCGGCCACCACCGCGCGCCCGCGGCGGGCGCTACACCGGCGGTGCGCGGATGCCGGCCCGGGCCGGTCTACCGGAGACGGCCGGGCGCTGGACGATCCTGCCCGAGCCCGATCCCGACCCGACCAAGCGCGCCCACGCGGCCGCCGAGCGGCTTCTGGACCGCCACGGTGTGGTCACCCGCGGAGCGGTCCAGTCCGAGCGCACCCCCGGAGGGTTCGCTGCCGTCTACAAGGTGCTCAGCGCGTTCGAGGACTCCGGCCGGGCCCGCCGGGGCTACTTCGTGGAGGGCCTGGGCGCGGCCCAGTTCGGCACCGCGGGCTCGGTCGACCGGCTGCGTACGTTCTCCCGGGTCGAGCCGGTCGACAAGCCGGTCGCCCTCGCGCTGGCCGCGACCGACCCCGCCAATCCCTACGGCGCGGCCCTCCCGTGGCCGGTGTCGGAGGAGGGCCATCGGCCCGGCCGCAAGGCGGGCGCGATCGTGGTGCTGGTCGACGGCGAGCTGGCGATGTACGTCGAACGCGGCGGCCGCACCCTGCTGACCTGGTCAGAAGATCCCAACCTTCTCGAGCCCGGCGCCGAGGCGCTCGCCGAGGCCGTCCGGCGAGGGGCGCTGGGACGGCTCACGGTCGAGAAGGCGGACGGCGCCCCGCTGCTCGGCTCGGGAGACACCCCGCTGCGCCAGGCGCTCCAGTACGCCGGCTTCGTCGCCACCCCGCGCGGCCTGCGCCTGACCTCGACGAGCAGGTGAGGTCGTGCCCGAGGGTGACGCGGTGCTCCGGACCGCCCGCAGGCTCGACAAGGGACTGGCGGGGCAGGTGCTCACGCGAACGGACTTCCGGGTGCCGCAGCTGGCCACCGCGGACCTGTCCGGCGGCACCGTGCGCGGGACGCTGACCCGCGGCAAGCACCTGCTGACCCGGATCGACCACCGGACCGGCGAATGGACGCTGCACACCCACCTGAAGATGGAGGGATCCTGGCGGGTCTTCGAGGCGGGCCGGCGATGGCCGAAGCCCGGCTTCCAGGCGCGCGTGGCGCTCCGCACCGAGAAGACCGAGGCGGTCGGCTTCCTCCTCGGCATCGTCGAGCTCGTCCCCCGCGACCAGGAGGAGCGACTGGTCGGCCACCTGGGCCCAGACATCCTCGCCGACGACTGGGACCCCGACGCAGCCATCGAACGCCTCGCCCGGGAACCCGACCGGCCACTCTTCGACGCGCTGCGCGACCAGACCAACCTGGCCGGGATCGGCACGATCTACGCCGCCGAGACCTGCTTCATCGCTGGGATCAGCCCGCTGCGTACGGTCGCGGATGCCGGCGACCGGCTCCCCCGCATGCTCCAGCGCACCCGCGACCTGATGCAGGCCGAATGGTCGATGTCCCGCCGGATGTGGGTCTATGGCCGCCGGGCGTGCCGACGCTGCGGCGGCACCGTGACCGTCGCCCGCGTCGGCCCTCCGGGCAAGGAGCGCCCGGCCTACTACTGCGCGAGCTGCCAGCCCTAGCGTCCGTGCAGCAGACGCAACCGGATCTGGGCGATCCGGACGCGAGTGTCACGCATGTGGCGGGCAACATGCGTCCGCTCGCCGGGAGCGACCGAGGTGAACTCGTCGCGAAGGATGTTCAGGGTCTCCTCCAGCCCGAAGAGCTCGGCCTCGAGCAGGTCGGGGGAATGCACGTCGCCCTCGAGACACGGTGACGGCACCGTCAGGTCTGGACGCTCGTTCTCGACTGCCATGGTCATCGCACCATCTCCCCATGAATGCGCGAGCCCGTGGTGGGCTCACATCAGCAAGGAGACGGAACGGACCCCGTTGAGACACGGGTACGGAAAACTCCCCCAGATTGGGGAGAGAATCAAGCAGCGGCGGCGTCGGCCGCGGCGCGGACCGGCATCCGAAGGATGGTGGCCTCTTCGACGGCCACCGCGTGGGAAACGTCGCGAAGGACGTCGGAGAGCGCGACGTCGAGGGCGCTGCAGAGCGAGGCGAGGAGCTCGGAGGAGGCTTCCTTCTGGCCACGCTCGACCTCGGAGATGTAGCCGAGGCTGACTCGCGCCTGCGCGGAGACCTCGCGCAGGGTCATCCCACGCTCCAGCCGCTGGGCACGAAGCACCTCGCCGAGAAGTCGACGGAAGAGCACCATTGCGGTCAGCCTCCTACAGTTCACAAGTCACCGACATCTGGGTGACGTCTTGCTCCAACGCTACCTGACCCCTCGATGTTCCCGCCGAAGTAGTCCGAGTAGTTCATCAACAGCGAACAAACACGTATCACGCTGGATCTCCATGCGCGAGCCCGACAGTCCGAGAAGCGTCGTTGTTTCACCGTGCGGACCGGAAAGGCCCACATAGACCGTCCCGACGGGCTTTCCCTCCTGCTCCTCGGGCCCGGCCACACCCGTGGTCGAGATTCCGTACGTCGCCCCCGACCGCTCCCGCGCCCCCGCGGCCATCGCCGCCGCGCACTCCGCGGAGATCACCCCGACGGTCTCGATCACCGAGATGGGAACACCCAGCAGGGTGTGCTTCAGCTCCGTCGCGTACGTCACGAAGCCTCCGCGGAACGTCTTCGACGCCCCCGGCGGATCGGTGAGCAGCGCGGCCAGGCGGCCGGCGGTCAGCGACTCGGCGGTCGCCACGGTGGCGCCGGCTTCCCGCAGAGCGGCATGGAGATCATCGACTGCTGCCATGGAGAAAAAGGTAGCGGCCCGGTCACCATTTCGGTGACCGGGCCGCGTCGTGCGGTTCGCGAGTCGCTAGCCCGCGTTGCGCTCCAGCCCGACGATCACGGGATCGTGGTCGGAGGAGCGGTAGGGCGAGTCGGTGTGCAAGTCGACACCGGTGTAGTTGTAGCGGCTGTACTCCATCAGCAGGGACTCACCCGAGTTGATCGACCAGATGTCCGAGCCGGTGAAGCGGCGCTGTGCGTGCCTGTTGAGCAGCACGTGGTCGAGCGATCCGGCGAGACCCGAGAAGGAGTAGCTGTACTCGTCGTTGCCGCTGAGCGTCTCGGAGTCGGCGTAGCCGGCCTGGTAGAGGACCTGCATCGGGTCCTCCTGGGTGTAGGAGTTGAAGTCGCCGGCGAGCGCGACGTCGGTGACCCCGGTCTGGGAACGGATCGAGGAGACCCAGGAGACCAGCGCGGTGGCCTGGCGGACCCGCGACTCGTTGGAGGCACCCTGGCCGTCGCCGGTGTCGCCGTCCCCCGGCCACGGGCCGGGCGAGCCCTTCGACTTGAAGTGGTTGACCACGAAGAAGAACGGAGCGCCACCGTCGGCGGGCTTGAAGATCTGGCCGATGGGCTCGCGGGCGTTGCCGAAGGCCTGGTCGTCGCCGCTCTGGTCGCCCAGCGCACGGGCCTCACCGATGCGGCGTACGGCCGAGCGCTTGTAGATGATCGCGTTGGTGATCACGTCGGCGCCGGACGCGTCGGGCAGCTCGGCCGAGGACGGGTTGGCCGTCCAGACCTTGCGGCCGGCGGCCGCGTTGAGCGCGGCGACCAGCGAGTTGGTCGCCTCGTCCGGGGTCTCGCCCAGGCGGGCGGAGTTCTCGATCTCCATCAGGCCGACGACGTCGGCGTCGAGCGCGTTGATCGCCGAGACGATCTTCGACTGCTGGCGACCGAAGTCGGCCGGGTCCCAGGCGCCGCGCTGGTCGCAGCCGCCGCTGACGTTGTTGCCGTCGCCGGCGCGGTCCTTGTAGGCGGTGCAGCCGCCGTCACCGACGTTGTCGTCGTTGGCGTCGCCGAGCGTGGTGAAGTAGTTGAGCACGTTGAAGGAGGCGATCTTCACGTCGGCGTGGCGGCCGATCTTGCGCTCGTCGGGGGCGTCGGTGCGTACGTCACCGAAGTCGGCCGGCCACGACGCCGGGTCGGCGGTGGCGACCTGGGTCGGCTGGAAGCGGTAGGTCGGCGCCGAGGGCGAGCCGCCCTCGGAGAGGATCACCGGGCCGCGGAAGTCGACGGAGGCTCCGACCACGACGGGCGCGGTGTTGGAGACGTAGGGGATCGTCCGGCTCGTCGGCGGGCGCAGCGTGGTCGAGGAGCCGTCGTCGAGCACGATCCCGCGAGCGGCGTTGTCGGCCTCGACGGCCTCGGCCTCGGCCGACCCGGGACGGGCCACCTCGGTCGGCTGGAGCAGCGGGCGGTCGCCCTGGGCCAGGCCGAGCTCGCCGAAGTTCTCCACACCGTAGGTGTTGCTCACGGTGACCTCGCCCTGGGGCGCGAAGAGCATCCCCTCCAGCGACTCCTTCTGCGCGGCGGTCGCCGGCCACTGCGACACGACCGGGTCGATCGACCCGGTGCCGTCGGTGACGATGTCGGCGGCCGTGGGCACCGAGATCTCGGTCAGCCCGGCGTACTCGACCACCGCACCGGTCACGGTCACCGCGTCGCCCGGCTTGACCGTGACGGCACCTGCCGAGCGGGGCTGGTAGACGAAGACCGCGTCGGAGGCGTCGTGGGACCCGAGGTCGAGCGACCCGCCAGTGCCCGGGGTCTGGAGGTAGAAGCCGAAGAAGCCGCCCGAGGGGTAGGCGGCGGTGACGATGCCACTGGTCGTGACGGTCTCACCGACGAGCGGGCTGGCGGTGCCGGTGCCCTGGATGTCGGCGATGGTGACGGCCTCGGCCGTCGTGGCGGCGCGCGCGGTCGGGATGGCGACCGCGCCGATGCCGGCGACGGCGGCCGTCAGGCCGACCACCGAACCGAGCACCTGACGTGCTGAGAACATGGATGACTCCCCGCGTGGAAGTAGAAGGCGATGGGCGGTCTGCCCGATTCAGCACCGACCGAAACCACGCGACCATAACGCGGCGTACGCCCTCGCGGCGGGGATCTTGGGTGAACGTCCGGTAACGGAGTTACAACTACCCGAAATTGGAGATCTACGAGGAGCGGAGCGCGGCGCGCTGCTTCCAGACGCCGTGGAAGAACTGCGCGCCCGACCACATCGTCAGCGCGACCGCCACCGCGAGGCAGATCTGGAAGGCGTAGAAGAGCAGCTCCCAGACGAGGGCGTCACCAAACGCGCCACCGTGGGCCGAACCGTGCGGCAGCGGCATCAGCAGGCCACCGAGCGCGACCGCCTGCACCGTGGTCTTGATCTTGCCGAGCTGGTCGGCGGCGATCACGATCTTCTTGAGCACCGAGAGCCGCAGCAGGGTCACGCTCCACTCGCGCAGCAGCACGATGATGGTCACCCACCACCAGATGTCGCCGACGATCGAGAGGCCGATGAAGGCCATCCCGGTGACCGCCTTGTCGGCGATCGGGTCGGCGATCTTGCCGAAGTCGGTGATCAGGTTGTGCTTGCGGGCCAGGTCACCGTCGATCTTGTCGGTGATCATCGCCAGCGCGAAGATCGCGAAGGAGACCCAGCGCAGCGTCGGGTTGTCGCCGCCGTCGGCGAGCAGCGCCCACGCGAAGAACGGCACGGCGAGGATCCGCAGCGTGGTCAGCGCGTTGGGTACGTTCCAGTTGCTCGTCTTCTGCACCGATGCCTCGGGGGCAGTGCTCTCGTCGTTCACGCGGCGAACCCTATCCGTTCACTTCGGCGACCAGGTCAACGCCTTCGGAGGCGATGACGGTCGCGCTCACGAGATCACCGGGACGTACGCCCTCGACGTCTCCTTCGAGGGAGGTCATCCCGTCGACCTCGGGGCCCTGGTGGGCGGCCCGGCCGAGGATCTCCCCGTCTTCGACCTCCTCGACGAGCACGACGACCTGCTCCCCGATCCGCTCCTCGGCGCGCTGGGCGGTGAGCTCCTCGACGAGCTCGTTGACGTGCTCGACGCGGGCGCGGATCTCGTCGGCGTCCAGCTTGAGCGAGTCGTCGAAACCGGCAGCCTCGGTGCCCTCCTCGTCGGAGTAGCCGAAGACGCCGGTGACGTCCATGCGCGCGGCGACCAGGAAGTCGGTCAGGATCTCGAGGTCCTCCTCGGTCTCACCGGGAAAGCCGACGATGACGTTGGACCGCACCCCGGCCTCGGGCGCGTAGCCGCGGATCTGCTCGAGCAGGCCCAGGAAGCTCTCCGGGTCGCCGAACCGCTTCATCCGCCGCAGGACGGCGTTGGAGGCGTGCTGGAAGCTCAGATCGAAGTAGGGCGTCACACCCGGCGTGGTGGCGATGACCTTCAGCAGGTCGGGCCGGGTCTCGGCGGGCTGCAGGTAGGAGACGCGTACGCGCTCGATGCCGTCGATGGCGGCCAGCTCCGGCAGGAGCGTCTCGAGCAGCCGGATGTCGCCGAGGTCCTTGCCGTAGGAGGTGGAGTTCTCCGAGACCAGGAAGAGCTCCTTGACGCCCTGCTGGGCCAGCCACTGGCCCTCGTGGAGCACGTCGGAGGGACGCCGCGAGACGAACGAGCCGCGGAACTGCGGGATCGCGCAGAAGGTGCAGCGCCGGTCGCAGCCCGACGCGAGCTTCAGGGGCGCCCACGGTGCGTCGTCGAGCCGCGTACGTCCCGCGAAGCCGGGCACCTGGTCGACGGCGGCCATGCCGGGGACCGAGATGGCGGAGGCGTCGCGCTCGACCGGGGAGATCGGGAGCAGCAGGCGCCGGTCCTGAGGTGTGTGCGGGTGGTGGGCCTCGCCGCTGAGGATGGAGCGCAGCTTCGCGGCGATGTCGGGGTAGTCGTCGAAGCCGAGCACCGCGTCGGCCTCGGGGAGCTCGGCGGCCAGGTCCTTGCCGTAGCGCTCGGCCATGCAGCCGACCGCGACGACGGCCTGAGCGCGGCCGGTCTCCTTGAGGTCGGCGGCCTCGAGCAGCGTGTCGACCGAGTCCTTCTTCGCCTGCTCGACGAAGCCGCAAGTGTTGACGACCACGGTGTCGGCCTCGTCCGGGTCGGCGACCAGCCGGAAGCCTCCCGCCGTCAGCCGGCCGGCGAGCTCCTCGGAGTCCACCTCGTTGCGGGTGCACCCGAGGGTCACCATGGCGACGGACACGAGGGGCTGGTCGGTCTCGGCGGAGGGTTCGGTCGCAGTGCTCATCACCGTGAAGTATGACGGGCACACCCGCCTGAGACCGAACCCTCGCGCCGGGACGGGGCGATCAGTCGGGCACGGAGCCCGGCTTCACGGACAGGACCGGGCAGGACGCGCCGAGCAGGATCCGCTGCGCGACGCTGCCCATCAGCAGCTTGCCGACCGGTGTACGCCGCCGCAGACCGACCACGACCAGCTTGGCGTCGAGCTGCTCGGCGGCATCGAGGACGGCCCCGGCGACGTCCGGGTCGATCGACTGCCGGATCTCGTGCGGCCGGCCCGACTCGGTGAGCCGGCGTTCGAGCTCGCCGACCTGCTCCTCGAGGGCGTAGCGGTCGTCGACCAGGGCATCGCCCCGGGAGGCGTTGACGACCACGACGCCACGGTCGCGGCGCTCGGCGTCGGCCAGCGCCCAGTCCAGCGCGACCGAGCCGTAGACGTCGGGCGCCCACGCCACGACCACCCAGCCACCTGCGGGGGTCTCACTCATCACAACACCTTCTCCTTCTCGTCCTCGACCTCGGCCGACTGCTCGGCCCGTGCCCGGACCCGGGCGATGAACGGCCGGCCCAGGATGAACAGCGCGATCAGGACGTAGATGACCACCGCGAGCGGCTCGCTCAGCAGCGCCGTGTAGTCACCGCCCGAGATCGTCAGCGCCTCCCGCAGCTTGGTCTCCATCAACGGCCCCAGGATGACACCCAGGATCAATGGGAGCACCGGCAGTCCGAATCGGCGCATCATCAGCCCGAGCAGGCCAAAGGCGACCAGCAGCGCGATGTCGAACGGGTCCAGGTTGGTGGCGTACGCACCCAGGCAGGCGAAGAACAGGATGCCCGCGTAGAGCTGCGGCCTCGGGATCCGCAGCAGCCGGGCCCACAGCGGCGCCAGCGGCAGGTTGAGCACCAGCAGCAGGGTGTTGCCGATCAGGAGGCTGGCCAGCAGCGTCCACACCAGGTCGGCGTGGTCGGTCATCAGCTGCGGACCGGGGGTGATGCCGTAGCCCTGGAGCGCGGAGAGCATCACCGCGGCCGTGGCCGTCACCGGCAGGCCGAGAGCCAGCATCGGCACGAACATCCCGGCGGCGGAGGCGTTGTTGGCCGCCTCCGGCCCGGCGACGCCCTCGATCGCGCCACGGCCGAAGTCGCCGCGCTTGGAGAGCTTCCGCTCGGTCAGGTACGAGAGGAACGTCGGGATCTCCGCGCCACCGGCAGGAAGCGCGCCGAACGGGAACCCGAAGGCGGTGCCGCGCAGCCACGGCTTCCAGGAGCGACCCCAGTCGTCGCGTCCCATCCAGGGCCGGCCGACCGGGACCACGTGCGCCGGGCGTCGGCGCAGGTGGGCGGCCACCCACAGGGCCTCGCCGAGGGCGAAGATGCCGACCGCGACGACCACGATGTCGAGCCGGTCGACGAGCTGCGTCACACCGAAGGTGAGCCGCGGCTGGCCGGTGTTGAGGTCGAGACCGACCAGACCGATCGTCAGGCCGAGGAACAGCGCGGCGAAGCCACGCAGGGCCGAGGTGCCGAGCACCGTCGTGGTCATGACCAGGGCCAGGACCATCAGCGCGAAGTACGAGGGCGCACCCAGCTCGACGGCGACGTCGGCCAGGGCCGGTGAGAAGAAGGCCACCAGGATGGTGCCGATGGTGCCGGCGACGAACGAGCCGACCGCGGCGGTGGCCAGCGCCTGCGCGCCACGCCCCGCTCTGGCCATCCGGTTGCCTTCCAGCGCCGTCATCACCGAGGCGGACTCCCCCGGTGTGTTCAGCAGGATCGAGGTGGTGGAGCCGCCGTACATGCCGCCGTAGTAGAGGCCGGCGAACATGATGAACGCGCTGGTCGGCTCGAGCCGGTACGTCACCGGCAGCAGCAGCGCGATGGCCATCGCCGGCCCGATGCCGGGCAGCACGCCGACGAAGGTGCCCAGCAGCACGCCGATGGCGGCGTAGAGCAGGTTCATCGGGGTCAGGGCGGACTCGAGCCCACCCATGAGAAGTTCGAAGTTCTCCATCAGTCAGTCCTCACAGGATCCCGTCGAGTACGCCAGGGGTGAGCGGGATGCCCAGACCGACGTAGAAGGCGTACCAGCTGGCGACCGAGAGGACGAGCCCGACGATCACGTCCCGCACGAGCGTTCGGCTGCCGAGGCACCAGGCGGCGCCGGCGAACAGCGCCGCGCCCGAGATCGCCCAGCCGAGCAGGTTCACGGTCGCGACCGTGAACAGCAGGACCGCGACCAGCTTGAGGACCGTCAGCCAGTCGGCCGACGAGCTCAGGTCGACGTCCTCCCCCTCCTCGGGCTCCGGCTGGGAGCCACGGGCGGTGGCGACCGCCAGCAGCACACCGACGACGACGAGGCCGGCGCCGATGACGTACGGGAAGACGCGGGGGCCGACCGGGTCGGCGAAGCCGACGTCCAGGCCGGTGGCGTCGACGACGGTGTAGATCCCGATGACGACCAGGAACAGGGCCAGGCCGTACTGGCCGACGTCGACCCGGCGCGCGGGACTCGTGGGCTCGGGGGGTTGGGTTTCGGTTTCGTGGACGCTCACAGCAGATCAAGCTCCTTCAGGGTCGAGGCGACGCGCTGGTCCTGCTCGACCAGCAGGTCGTCGAAGTCGTCGCCGGTGACGAAGGCGTCGGTCCAGCCGTTGTCCTTCAGCGCCTGCTGCCACTGCTTCGAGTCGTGCATCCGGGTGAGCAGGTCGATCAGCTCCTGCCGGCGCTCGTCGCTGATGCCCGGCGGGGCGAGTACGCCGCGCCAGTTGAGGAACACCAGGTCGATGCCGCTCTCGGTGAGCGTGGGCGCGTCGGCGAAGACTCCGGTGCCACGCTCGTCGCCCGAGACGGCCAGGACCCGCAGCTCACCGGCCTCCACCTGGCCCTCGAACTCGGCGAGACCGGAGAACCCGACGTCGATCTTGTTCCCCAGCAGCGCGCTGGTGAGCGGACCACCACCGTCGTAGGGGACGTACTTGACCTCCTTCGGGTCGATGCCGGCGGCCTCGGCCAGCTGCATCGGGAAGAGGTGGTCGGGGCCACCGGGTGAGGAGCCGCCGCCGACCACGATGGACTCGGGGTCCTCGGCCCAGGCCTTCACCAGGTCGTCGATGGTCTTGAAGGGCGAGTCGGCCGGGACCAGCACACCCTCCTGCTCCTCGATGAGCTGGGCGATCGGGGTCGCGTCCTGGGGGCGGGCGTCCACGCCGAAGGAGTAGGTGGAGCCGACGACGCCCAGACCGATGGTCATGAGCAGGTTGCCGTTGCCCTCCTCGCTCATCAGGCGGGACATCGCGACGGAGCCACCGGCGCCCAGGATGTTGGTCACCTGGATGTCGCCGCCGGTCATGTTGTCGCGGTCGAGGACTCCCACGGCCGCCCGGCCGGTCTGGTCGTAGCCGCCACCGGGGCTGTTCGGGATCCACATGTCGAGGTCACGGGACTGCTCGCCACGGGTCACGCCGCAGGCCGATGCCGCGGCGAGCAGGCAGGTCACGAGCACGACGGCGAGGGCGCGGGTACGGCGTATGCTCGCTGCCCGGCCCCGCTGCGTCGGCAGCGGCGGTCGGGGCGGGGACTGCGATGTCGGCGTCGACAACGGCTGGCCTCCAGACTCAGGGGGAATGAAACGGTCAGTGGCGATGGTCACAGTCCGGGGTGACCGCCGTCACCATTCAGCAACCAAAGGAGGTTGTGTAACTTGTGGCCACAGCGACCGCGGCGCCACCTGTCGCTGGCCGGACAGGTGCTGCTGCTGCAGCTCTCGGTGCTGCTGCTCGTCGTCGTGGCGACCAGCATCGTCTCCCTGCGGCAGAGCGACGCCGACTTCCGTGACTCCCGCGAGGACCGGCTGCGCGCCGCCGCGGAGAGCCTGGCCGGCATCGCGGCCATCCAGGACGGGCTGACCAGCAGCGCCCCCGACCGGCAGGCCCTGGGCTTCTACCTGCAGACCCGGGCCGCCGACGCGGGCGCCGACACCGCCTACCTCACCGCGCTCGACGGCACGGTCCTCGTCGCCACCGACCCCACCCGGGTCGGCGAGACCCTCGATCTGGGCAGGCGAGAGACGAGCCGGGCCTGGTCCGGCGACATCGACGACGCCGGCCGCCGGGCGATCGCCGCCCAGGTCCCGGTCTACGGCGGTGGCTCGACCGGCGCGGACGCCGAGGCGCCGCGTCCGGTCGGCGTGGTCGTCGTGACCGAGGACTATCCGCCGCTGACCGAGCGCCTCGCCCGCACCTGGGCCGACGCCCTCACCGTGCTGCTGGCCGGTCTCGCGCTCGGCGTGCTCGGGTCGTGGCTGCTGGCGCGGCTGATCAAGCGACGTACGCGTGGGCTGGAGCCGCGCGACATCGCCGCCCTCGCCGACCACCGCGAGGGCCTGCTCCGCTCGATCCGCGAGGGGGTGCTGGCGGTCGGCGCCGACGGGCGGGTCAGCCTGATGAGCGACAGCGCCCGCGAGCTGCTCGGGCTGACCTCGGACCCGACCGGGCACCGGCTCGACGAGCTCGACCTGCCCGCCGAGACCCTCGCCCTGCTCAGCGGAGCCGAGGAGGTGCACGACGCACCGCTGGTCGCCGGTGAGCGGGTGCTCGTGCTCAACCGCAACCGGGTCCACCACGACGGCCGCCCCGCCGGCACCGTCACCACGCTGCGCGACCGCACCGAGCTGGTAGCGCTGCAGAGCGAGCTCAACGCCCGCGAGAGCGTCACCGAGACGCTGCGGGCGCAGACCCATGAGTTCAGCAACCAGCTGCACACCATCACCGGGCTCCTCGAGCTGGAGGAGTATGCCGAGGTGGGCCAGTTCGTCACCGGGCTGACCGCGCGCCGGGCGGCACTGAGCGACCACATCACCTCGCGGATCGACGACCCTGCGGTGGCCGCCCTGCTCATCGCCAAGGCGAGCCTGGCCGCCGAGCGCCGGGTGAGCATCGACCTGGACGCCACCAGCTCGCTCCCCCGGCTCACCCCCGACGGCTCCGCCGACGTGGTCACCGTCCTCGGCAACCTGGTCGACAACGCCGTCGACGCGGCCGCGCTGGTCGGCCCGCTCGACGGTCGGGTCGGCGTACGCCTGACGGCCGCGGGCCAGACCGTGACCGTCCGCGTCTCCGACACCGGCGGCGGAGTGCCGGCCGAGCGTCTGCCCGAGATCTTCCGGCGCGGATTCAGCACCAAGCCGCGCGACGCCAGCGGCCGCGGCGTCGGGCTCGCGCTGGTGCAGCTGGTGTGCCGTGCACGCGGCGGCGAGGTCGAGGTGGAGAATAGCGGGTCGGCGGAGCGCCCGGGCGCGGTCTTCATCGCTACCCTGCCGGGCGCCGCGCCGCTCGCCCCACCCACCACCCCACCCGCCGCCCCACCCGGCGATACTGCCCCCGAGGAGGCCCGATGACGTCCGCACCGGAGCTCACCGTGCTCGTGGTCGAGGACGACTTCATGGTGGCCTCGATCCACACCCGCTTCGTCGAGCGCGTCGACGGGTTCCGCGTCGTCGGGGTGGCCGCGACAGGCTCCCAGGCGCTCGAGGAGACCGCCCGCCTCTCCCCCGACGTGCTGCTGCTCGACGTGCACCTTCCCGACTTCAGCGGCATCGAGCTGCTGCGCCGGCTGCGCGGACGAGGCGACGACGCCGACGTCATCGTCATCACCGCCGCCCGCGAGGCCGACACGGTGCGGGCCGCCGCGGCCGGCGGCGCCGCCCACTACGTGGTCAAGCCGTTCCCGTTCGAGGACCTGGCCGCCCGGCTCGACGACGTACGCCGCTCCCGCGAGGCGCTCGCCCGGATCGGGCAGCGCGCCGAGGGAGCCGAGGGGGCCGAGCACCGCGACGAGGTCCAGGCCGGCATCGACGAGGTCTTCAGCCACCAGGGCGCACGCGAGACTCGTGAGCGGCTGCCGAAGGGGCTCAGCGCGGAGACCGCCCGGGCCGTACTGGCCGCACTGCAGGCCGCCGGCGAGCTCAGCGCCACCGAGTGCGCCGAGGAGATCGGAGTCTCCCGGGTGAGCGCGCGCCGCTATCTCGAGCACTTCGCGAGCACGGGCCGGATCGGCGTACGTCTCAACTACGGCACCGCCGGACGCCCCGAGCGGCGCTACCGGGCGGGCGACTCCTGAGCCGTCGGCTCAGGCGGACTCGCGGATCACCAGCCTCGTCGGGAGCACGACGGAGGGCTCGACGTCCTCCCCCGCGACCAGACGGAGGATCTGCTCGGCGAGGCGGGTGCCGATCTCGTGGATCGGCTGGTGCACCGTCGTCAGCGGCGGGTCGGTGAACCGGGCCGCCTCGACGTCGTCGAACCCGATCACCGCCACGTCGTCGGGCACCCGGCGGCCGAGCCGGCGCAGCGTACGCAGGGCGCCGTCGGCCATCAGGTCGGAGGCCGCGAAGACGGCGTCGATGCCAGGATCGCGCTCCAGCAGCCGCTCCATCGCGTCGATGCCCGACTGGCGCATGAAGTCGCCCTCCTCGACCAGCGGCACCGCCCCCGGCAAGGCCTGCAGACCGGTGAGGTAGCCCGCCAGGCGCTCGCGCCCGGCGACCATGTCCTGCGGCCCGCAGATGGTCGCGATCCGGCGCCGGCCGAGACCGATGAGGTGGTTCATCGCCGCCTCCACGCCGCTGGCGTGCTCGACGTCGATGTACGGCACGGTCGCCTCACCCAGCGGCCGTCCGCTGGTGACGACCGGGACGCCCGCCACCCGCAGCTCCTCGGGCAGGGTGTCGGCCCCGTGCATCGAGGCCAGCACGACGCCGTCGACGGTGCGGCCGTGCACGTAGCGCAGGATCCGGTCGTGGCTCGACTGCGTCGAGGCGAGCAGCAGAACCAGCTGCTTGTCCGCCTTCTCCAGCGCCTCGCCGACACCGCGGATCACGCCGGGGAAGAAGGCGTCGTCGGAGAAGACCCGGGTCGCGGACTCCGGCAGGATCAGGGCGATGGAGTCCGTACGCTGCGTCACCAGGCTCCGCGCCGCCGGGTTCGGCACGTAGCCGAGGTCGGCGATCGCTTGGCGGATGCTCTCGGCGACGTCGGGACGTACGGTCGTGGAGCCGTTGACGACGCGCGAGACCGTCGCTCGCGAGGCCCCGGCCGCCCGGGCCACCGTCTCCAGCGTCGGCCGGCCGGCCGGGGTCTCGTTCATGTATCGAAACCTATCGCCTACCGCTCACCTTGAGAACGTGAACCAGTTGAGGTTGACGAAGTCGGCCGGCTGGCCGCTGGCGAACCGCAGGAACACCGTGTGCGTTCCGGTCACCCCGCTGATGCTGCCCGGGACCGTACGCCAGCTCTGCCAGCCTCCGGTGTTGGCCACCGAGAAGCTGCCGATCGGCGCGTTGTTCACGTTGTCGAGGCGTACCTCGACCAGGCCGCTCACCCCCGCCGGCGCACCGGAGGCGACGCGCGCGGAGAACGTGTGCGCGGCGCTGGAACCGAAGTTCACACCGTCGTAGCGGAGCCAGTCGCCGTTGCTGAGATAGCCGACGTTCTGACCGCCGCCGGTGTCGGTCGTCGCCTCCATCTGGGTGCCGCTCTGGGCGTTGTAGGACTCGGCCTGGATGGTGGAGTAGGCGTCCCGGCTGCCAGGGGCCGGCGGGTCGGTCGGCTCGGTGGTGCCGCCGCCCTTGGAGTAGACCGCGACGTAGTCGACCAGCATGGGCACCCCGGAGGCGGTCGCCGAGGTCGGGTTGCCGGGCCAGCCGCCGCCGATCGCGACGTTGAGGATGATGAAGAAGCCGTGGTTAGTCGCGTTGTTCCAGGTCGTCGCGTCGACCTGGTCCGAGCGGACCGTGTGGTAGAGCGTGTTGTCGACGTAGAACCGGATCTGCTGCGGACTGGTGCTGCGGTCCCACTCCATCGCGTAGGTGTGGAACGACGACTGGCAGGTCGAGCCCGGGCAGCCCTGGAGCGTCCCGCCGAGGCCGGTGGTCTCGTTGCACGGACCGCCGGGCGAGGTGCCGCAGTGCAGCGTGCCCCAGACCTGGTTGGCGCCGTTGACGTTCTCCATGATGTCGATCTCGCCGATGCCCGGCCAGTTCCAGTAGTTGCCGCGGAAGGGCTCGCCGAGCATCCAGAACGCCGGCCAGATGCCCTGCGCCGCGGCGCCGGTGACGTTCGGCATCTGGATGCGTCCCTCGACGCGGAGCACTCCGCCGGAGGGCGGCTGGAAGTCGGTACGGGTGGTCTCGATGCGCCCGGAGGTCCAGTTGCCGGCGCCGTCGCGGATCGGCTTGATGACCAGGTTGCCGTTGCCGTCCTGGTAGACGTTCTGGGTGCTGTCGCTGTGGTAGGCGATCTCCCCCGTGCCCCAGTTGGCCGCGCCGCCGGGGTAGCTGTGGCCGATGTCGTACATCCAGTTGTTGGTGTTGATCCGCGACCCGGCCGCGCCGGTGAAGTCGTCGCTCCACACCTTCGTCCAGCCGGCCGGGGTGCCCGGCTCCGACGCCTCCGACGCCTGTCCGAAGGATGTCAGTGGGATCGCCACGGCGACCACGCCGGCCGCGATCACAGCGGCCCCTAATGCCTTGAGACTTCTCATGATGACTCGCTTCCCGATGAATGAGCGATGAGTCTGGCGACTCGTGAGAGCGCTCTCTCGAATGTCATGGTCCCAAACCCGATGTGACCCGCGTCACCAAATCCCGATCTCTTTAACAACCCCGCCGAGTCGGCGCGTTCTGACCGAAAACAGCGCCGAGTCGGCTCGTCATGACGAGCCGACTCGGCGGGGACGGTGTGTGTTAGTTGGCGGTGTAGGTGCGCTGAGCGGCCTCGCCGGTCTTGCCGAGGGCCTTGGCCTTGCCGTCGCCGACAGCGACCTTGAGGGAACCGTCGGAGGTCTGTACGCGCAGGGGCGGGGTGACCTGGAGCTCCTTGGACTCGCCGAAGGCGAGGTCACCGCTGAAGACCACCTTGCCGCGCGGGTCGCGGACGACCACGTGGGCACCGCCACCGGCGGCGGAGATGGTCACCGGTACGGGCGAGGACTTGCCGTAGGGGCTGTCGGTGCCGGCGGAGCCGTCGAGCTGGATCGCTCCGGCCTCGGGCTCGTGCTGGGTGCCGTCGATGACCAGGCGCGCGACCGACCAGACCAGGATGACCGCCATCACCGCGGCGACCAGGACCGACCAGGACGGACCGCCACGCATACGCCGGACCGGACGGATCGCGGCGCTGTGGGCGAGCTCGGCCTCGAAGACGGCGCGCGGGCTGACCGGGCCGGAGGCGTACTTCTCGTCATAGGTGCGCAGCAGCGGCGCGACCTCGATGCCGAGGACGCGCGCCAGCGTACGCAGGTGGCCACGGGCGTAGAAGTCGCCGCCGCAGGGGCCGAAGTCGTCGACCTCGATCGCCTCGATGACGTGCGGACGGATCCGGGTCCACTCGGCCAGGCCGTCCATGTCCAGGGCGAGCCGGCGGCGGGCCGCGGCGATCTCGGCACCGATCTCGGGGACCTTGGCCGGCACCACCTCGGTGGGCTCGTCGTCGACGCCGTCGATAGCCAGCGCCTTGACGCCTTCGTCGGGCACCGCGATCGCACGTACGCCCTCGGGCTCGGAGTCCTCGAGGTCCTCGTCGAGGTCCTCGTCGACATCCGAGTCCTGGACGTCCACGTCGGCGAACGCCGCCTCGGCCAGGTCCAGCTGGAGCGCGTTCGCGCCGTGGATGGCGATGGTCTCCTGGGGCTCCTCGGGCACGTAGCGTACGTCCACCCGGACCGCCGTCGAGGGCTCGCGCAGCGGCGCGACCGGCTCCGCCTTCGCCTCTGCCACGAGATTCACTTCGGGCTCAGGCTCGGGGTCGGTCTTCGGCGTCGCCTCGTCCTGTTCCGCGCTGTGCGCGGTCGTCTCAGTGTCCCGGTCCACCTGGTCCTGCTCCGCCTCGTCCACCACGTCTGCGGCATTGATATCAGGCTCGTCCAAGACCCGGAGCATCCGGGGGTTGGTGTCTCCGACCCGCTCGGAGAGGGGCGGACGGACCGCGGTGTCACCGTCGTCCGAGGCGGCATCGGCAGGGTGGTCCTCGGCGCTCTCGTCGGTGTCCGTCTCCGGCTCCTCCACGTCGAGCGCGGGGTCGATCTCGACGACCTCGACGCCGTCGGCGGCGACGATCGCGATGGCCTCGGTGACGTCGTCACCGGCGCCCAGGACGCGGGTGGAGAGGCCGAGCGGGAGCGAGAACGGGAGGCCGTAGAGGCGCTCGGTCAGCATCGCCTGGCGCCGGGCGGTCGGCGATAGCTCCTCGAGCACCTCGTCCTCGTCGTGCAGCAGCACGCCGATGCGGCCGTCCTTCCAAAACCGCTCGATCCCGTCCGGACGCGGGGTGTGCTCGACGGACTCGATCTTCGACCACGGGATGCCCTGCCAGGTCTGGCCGAAGCGGAGGCGTACGCCCTGCTCATCGACGAGCAGCAGCGGCATCCGGGAGTCCCAGGCCGTCCAGCCCTGCACCGCCGCGACGACGAGCAGGATCAGGCCGACCAGATAGCCCTCGATGCCGCCGCGCAGCACGAAGGCGATGCCGACGAGCAGCGACGCGAGCGCCACCACCAGCGCGAGGCGGCCGTTGCGGCGTACCTCGACGACGTCGACGTCGTGGCTCTCGACGGTCTCGGCAGGGTCGACGGTCTCGACCGCCGGTGAATTCTCGCTCACATCTCCCCCTGGATCGTTGCGATGACGCCGTCGATCTCGTCCGGCTTGACGAGTACGTCGCGTGCCTTGGAGCCCTCGGAGGGACCGACAACCCCGCGCGACTCGAGGATATCCATCAGGCGGCCGGCCTTGGCGAACCCGACGCGGAGCTTGCGCTGCAGCATCGAGGTCGATCCGAACTGGGTCGAGACGATCAGCTCGATCGCCTGGATGACCAGGTCCATGTCGTCGCCGATGTCGTCGTCCAGGACGCGCTTCGACTCCGCCGGGGCGGTCACGTCGTCGCGGTAGGACGGCTCCAGCTGGCCCTTGACGCTCTTGACGACCGCGTTGACCTCCGACTCGGAGACCCAAGAGCCCTGCACACGGATCGGCTTGGAGGAGCCCATCGGCAGGAACAGCCCGTCACCCTGGCCGACCAGCTTCTCCGCACCGGGCTGGTCGAGGATGACGCGCGAGTCGGCCAGCGACGAGGTCGCGAAGGCGAGTCGCGAGGGCACGTTGGCCTTGATCAGACCCGTGACCACGTCGACCGAGGGCCGCTGCGTCGCCAGCACCAGGTGGATGCCGGCGGCACGGGCGAGCTGGGTGATGCGTACGACCGCGTCCTCGACGTCGCGCGGGGCGACCATCATCAGGTCGGCGAGCTCGTCGACGATGACCAGCAGGTAGGGGTAGGGCGACAGGACCCGCTCGGAGTCGGGCGGGAGCTGCACCTTCCCGGCACGGACGGCCTTGTTGAAGTCGTCGACGTGGCGGAAGCCGAAGTTGGCCAGGTCGTCGTAGCGCATGTCCATCTCGCGTACGACCCAGGCCAGCGCCTCGGCGGCCTTCTTCGGGTTGGTGATGATCGGCGTGATCAGGTGCGGCACGCCCTCGTAGGAGTTGAGCTCGACCCGCTTGGGGTCGACCATGATCATCCGCACCTCGTCGGGTGTGGCCCGCATCAGCACCGAGGTGATCATCGAGTTGATGAAGGACGACTTACCCGAACCGGTCGCACCCGCGACCAACAGGTGGGGCATCTTGGCGAGGTTGGCGACGACGAAGCCGCCCTCGACGTCCTTGCCGACACCGGTGATCATCGGGTGGTGGTCGCCGCGCGCGGCGTTGGAGCGGAGTACGTCGCCGAGGGTGACGATCTCCTTGTCGATGTTCGGGATCTCCACACCGACGGCCGACTTGCCGGGGATCGGCGAGAGGATGCGTACGTCGGCGGAGGCCACCGCGTAGGCGATGTTCTTCTGGATGCCGGTGATCTTCTCGACCTTCACGCCGGCGCCGAGCTCCACGATGTAGCGGGTGACCGTCGGGCCACGGGTGTAGCCGGTGACCGCGGCATCGATGTTGAACTCCTCGAGCACCGCCTGGAGCCGGCTGACGATGTCGTCGGAGGCCTTGGAGCGGGCCTTGTGCGGCGAGCCGGGCTTGAGCAGGTCGCTGCCCGGGAGCGTGTAGGCGACGTCGCCGGCGAGCATCAGCTGCTCGACCCGCTGCGGCAGCTCGGCGTGCGGCGGCGGCTCGAGGTCGCCCTTGGGGCCGCGCTTCTGACCGGGCCTCGGTGCCCCGTCGGAGACCGCGGGCATGAGGCCTGCCGCATCGCTGGGCACGGCCTCGTCGGGCTGGGTGTCGGCGTCCGGGTCCTCGTCGAGGGCGAGCGCGATGTCGAGCCCGTCCTTCTTGCGCTTCTTCTTCGGCTTCTCCTCCTCGAGGAGCGGCGTCTCGTAGGGCTCGAAGCCCTCCGGGTCGAAGGTGTCGTCGTCGGCGAAGAGCTTGTTGCCCCGGCGCACCCGCCGGATGTTGGTGCCGCTCTCGCTCATCTCCTCGGGCGGTGTCAGGCCGAGCGCCCGATCGCGCAGCTCCACCAGGCGACTCGGCACCTGGTAGAGCGGGGTCCCGGTGATCACCAGGATCCCGAAGACGACCAGAAGGGACAGGAGTACGACGACCACGGCCGTCGAACGCAGCACGTCGAGCAGCAGGCTGGCCACGACGTAGCCGATCGCACCGCCGGCCCACTGCAGCTCGGTGCTGTCGCCCGAGGTGGGCTGCGGGTTGCCGTTGGCGATCTGGATGATGCCGAGCGTGGCCATCAGGAACGCGGCCCAGCCGATCGCGAGCCGGCCGACCGGAGCGGCGTTGACCGGGTCGCGCATCAGCCGGGCACCGGCGACGACGAGCCCGACCGGCACCAGCCAGCCGACCTTGCCGACGACGCCGGCCACGGCGATGCGTACGACGTCGAAGAACTGTCCGCCGAGCTGGAACCAGACGCCGGCGGCGACGAGGACGGAGAGGCCGATCAGGAACAGGCCGGCGCCGTCGCGCCGGTGCTCCGGCTCGAGGTCACTGGCGGCCTGGCCGCCGACGCGGAAGATGGCCGCCACTCCCCCGGCGATCGCCAGCCACAGGCTCGCGATGGTCGAGAAGATGGCATCGAAGAGGACCGCGATCGGGCTCGGCCCGTTGCGCACGGCACGGGGTGGCGTACGGTTCGTCGTCTTCTTCTTCGCGGCAGGGCGGCGTTTGGCCGGCGTTGCCTTGGAGCGGGCCCGGCTCGTGGCCGTTGCTCGCTTTGTCGTGGTCGTACTCCGGGGACGGGTGCTCTTGTTGGTGGTCGAGCTCCGCGAACCCGGCGGGGAAGACGTACGGGTCGCCATACAAGCAGGGTATTTGACCGAGCGGCCTGGCTCCGGGACCCCATGGGGGTGTGTTGCATCGGTGTAGTTTGCCGCCATGCAGAGCCTCGCAGTCCTCATCGCCCTTTTCACCGCCGCCGACGCCGTGGCGGACTGGACCTGCGTGTGGTTCGGCTGGCGGCGGATCCACTACGTCACCAAGCCCCTGGTGATGGTGGGGCTGATGGTGTTGGTGGGGCTCGTCAGCGACGGCGAGCCGGCAGCGTGGTGGCTGATCGTCGCGCTCTTCTTCGGGATGCTCGGCGACATCTCGATGATCGGAGCTTCCACCCGGCGCTTCCTCGGCGGGGTGGGGTTCTTCTTCGTCGGCCATCTGGCGTACGCCGTGACCTTCCTCGCCCTCGGTCTGGAGACCCCCGCGTGGTCCTGGGCCGGAATCGTGGTCGCGGTCGTGCTGGCGATCCCGATGGGCCGGGTGCTCGGGGGCGCCCGTCAGATGGGCGGTGTGCCGACGGCTGCGGCCCTGGCGGCGTACTCGCTGGTGATCGCCACCATGCTCGTGCTCGGCTGGATGACCGGGAGCGTGTGGATCGCCGTGGGCGCGCTGATCTTCGTCGTCAGCGACACCCTGATCGGGATCAACCTCGCCGAGCACGGCAACGAGCCGCCGCGCCTGACCAACGTGCAGATCATGGTGACCTATCACGTCGGCCAGGCGCTGATCACGGCTGGCGTGCTGCTGGCGCTCTAGGCCTCGATGACGACCGGGACGATCATCGGGCGGCGACGGTGGGTGCTGGAGACCCAGCGCCCGAACGTACGCCGGATGGCCTGCTGCAGCTGGTAGGTGTCGGTCGCACCCTCCGAGATGGCCCGGTTGACCGCCTTGACGATCGGCTGCTTGATCGGCTCGAAGGCATTGTCCGGCCACACGTGGCCGCGGGCGTGGATCTCGGGGCCGCTGGCGACGGTGCCGTTGACCGAGTCGACCACGACGATGATCGAGACGAAGCCCTCCTCGGAGAGGATGCGGCGGTCCTTGAGCTCGGACTCGGTGACGTCGCCGACGGTGGTGCCGTCGACGAAGACGTAGCCACACTCGACCTTGCCCGCGATCTCGGCCTTGCCGTCGATCAGGTCGACGACCACGCCGTCCTCGGCGTAGACGACGCTCTCGACGCCGGTCTGGCGGGCCAGGTCGCCGTTGGCGAGCAGGTGGCGCACCTCGCCGTGGACGGGCATCACGTTGCGCGGGCGGACGATGTTGTAGCAGTAGAGCAGCTCGCCGGCGCTGGCGTGGCCGGAGACGTGCACCAGGGCGTTGCCCTTGTGGACCACGTTGGCGCCGAGGCGGGCGAGGCCGTTGATCACCCGGTAGACCGAGTTCTCGTTGCCGGGGATCAGGCTCGAGGCGAGCAGGACGGTGTCGCCCGGCTCGATGTGGACGAAGTTGTGGGTGCCGTTCGCGATCCGCGACAGCGCCGACATCGGCTCGCCCTGCGAGCCGGTCGAGACCATGACGACCCGCTCCGGCGGCAGCTCGGCGAGCTCCTTGGCGTCGACGATGACGTCCTCGGGCACGTGCAGGTAGCCCAGGTCGGAGGCGATCTGCATGTTGCGGACCATCGAGCGACCGACGTACGCCACCTTGCGGCCGTGCGCGACCGCGCTGTCGAGCACCTGCTGGACGCGGTGCACGTGCGAGGCGAAGCAGGCCACGATGATGCGCTGGTCGGACTCGCGGAAGACCTGCTCGATCGCCGGGGCGATCTTCTTCTCGGCGGTCGTGAAACCGGGGACCTCGGCGTTGGTGGAGTCGGTGAGGAACAGGTCCACACCCTCCTCGCCGAGCCGGGCGAACGCGCGCAGGTCGGTGATCCGGCCGTCCAGCGGCAGCTGGTCCATCTTGAAGTCGCCGGTGTGCAGCACGAGACCGGCGCCGGTGCGGATCGCGACCGCGAGCGCGTCCGGGATGGAGTGGTTGACCGCCACGAACTCGAGCTCGAACGGCCCGAAGGAGATCGTGTCGCCCTCGCGTACCTTGTGCTGGACGGTCTCGCGCAGGCGGTGCTCGCGCAGCTTGGAGCCGAGCAGGGCCAGGGTCAGCTCGGAGCCGACCAGCGGGATGTTCTGACGCTCGCGGAGCAGGTAGGGCGTCGCGCCGATGTGGTCCTCGTGACCGTGGGTCAGGACCAGCGCCTCGATGTCACCGAGGCGGTCACGGATCGGGCCGAAGTCGGGCAGGATCAGGTCGACGCCGGGCTGCTGCTCCTCGGGGAAGAGCACACCGCAGTCGACGATCAGCAGCCGGCCGTCGTATTCGAAAACGGTCATGTTGCGGCCGACCTCGCCGAGGCCGCCGAGAGGGGTGACCCGCAGGCCGCCCTTGGGGAGCTTGCCGGGTTCGGTCAGCTCCGGGTGTGGGTGAGACAAAGGCGTTCCTTCTAGAGAAGGCCAGAGGCCTCCAGCCCGGCTCGCAGCGCCTCGACCTCGTCGCTGTCGAGAGCCACCAGCGGCCCTCGTACGTTGCGGTTGTCGATCACGCCGGTCAGCTCGAGTGCGGCCTTGGCAGTGGTGGCTCCGTAGTTCGGGACGCCCATGATGGCGTCGATCGCGGGGAGCATCCGCGCATAAGTCTTGCGGGCGGTCTCGATGTCGCTCGCCGCGAAGGCGTCGATCATCGTCCGCGTCTGGTCGCCGAGCACGTGGGCGGCGACGCTGATCACGCCGACGGCGCCGTGCGCCAGCCAGGCGAGGGTGAGCGCGTCGTCACCGGAGTAGATCGAGTAGCCGAGGTCGAGCAGCCTGGTGCCGCGCGGGAAGTCGCCGGCGGCCTCCTTGACCGCGACGACGGTGTCCCAGGTGATCGCCTCGCGGTAGGTGTCGAGGGTGATCGGGGAGCCGGTGCGGCCGGGGACGTCGTAGAGGATGACCGGGGTGTCGGTCGCGGAGACCACGGTGCGGAAGTGCTCGCGGATGCCGCGCTCGCCCGGCTTGTTGTAGTAGGGCGTCACCAGCAGCAGGCCGTCGGCGCCGATCGACGCCGCCTGCTTGGCGAGCTCGACGGTGGTGCGGGTGTCGTTGGTGCCGATGCCGGCCACGATCTTGGCGCGGTCGCCGACGGCGTCCTTGACCGCGGCCAGGATCTCGCCGTCCTCGGCAGGAGTGGTGGTCGGCGACTCGCCGGTGGTGCCGGAGACGACGATGCCGTCGTGGCCGTGATCGACCAGGTGCTTGGCGACTTTCTGGGTCTGCTCCAGGTCGACCGAGCCATCGTCGTTGAACATCGTGACGAGTGCGGAGAGCACGGTGCCGAAGGGAGCATCAGTCATGGCGTACAGACTATCGTCAGACGCGCTGCATGACCTCGTCGGCTACGAGTGCGAGATGGTCGAGATCGCTCAGGTCGAGCACCTGGAGGTAGATGCGGGTCGCGCCGGCGTCCTCGAACCGCTTGATCTTGGCGACCACCTCGTCTGGGGTGCCCGCCAGACCGTTCTCACGCAGCTCGGCGGGCTCGCGGCCGATCGCCTGCGCCCGGCGGGCGATCTCGTCCTCGTCGCGGCCGACGCAGAGCACCTGGGCGGCGGAGTAGATGATCGAGTCGTCCCGGCCGGCTGCCTCGACGAAGCGCCCGACGTTCTCGAACAGCGCCTGGGACTCCTCGACGGAGACGAACGCTGCGTTGAACTCGTCGGCGAAGGTCGCGGCCAGCGTCGGCGTACGCTTCTTGCCGCCACCGCCCACGATCACCGGGATCGAGCCGGCGTGGCCACGGGTCTGGACCGGCTTCGGCAGGCCCGGGCTCTCCTTGATCGTGTAGTGCTTCCCGTTGAAGTCGAAGGTCTCCCCCGGCTCGGTCGCCCACAGACCGGTGATGATCTCGAGCTGCTCCTCCAGCCGGTCGAACCGCTCCCCCAGGGCCGGGAACGGGATCCCGTACGCCTCGTGCTCTTCCTCGAACCAGCCCGCTCCCAGGCCGAGCTCGACCCGGCCCTCGGACATGTCGTCGACGTTGGCAGCCTGGATGGCCAGCACACCCGGGAGGCGGAAGGTCGCCGAGGTGACCAGGGTGCCGAGCCGGATCGTGCTCGTGTCGCGGGCCAGGCCGGCGAGCGTCGTCCACGCGTCGCTCGGTCCGGGCAGTCCGTCGACCGAGCCCATCTTCAGGTAGTGGTCGGAGCGGAAGAACGCCCCGAATCCCAGCTCCTCGGCCTTCTTGGCGACAGCGAGGATGTCGGCGTAGGACGCCCCCTGCTGGGGCTCGGTGAAGATGCGCAGCTCCATGCCGTTTACCTTAGAGGGGCGAGACACCTACTCGCGCGTCAGGGAGCGAAGGCGGGCTGTGGAGCTCAGCTCACGGCGCTCTCGTTCGGCCATGACCTGCGCCTGGTAGTGGGCACTCAGCGGATCGGCTCGCGGCGCTGTCGTCACGGGCGCTCCCCACATCGTCCAGGCCGGCCCGTTCTCGATCGGGAGCCAGGTGTTGGTGAAGTCTGCCGCCCAGTCCCCTGGCGGTTCGAGCCGCAAGTCTGATCGTTTGAGGCCGACGAGGTCGGCGGTGAAGACCGCCCAGGCCCCGAGCGTCGCCACGAGCGGAAGCGGCTTGCGGGCGGCGATCTGGAAGGCCGTCAGTAGGGGCAGGTGCCAGTCTCCTGCCACCACGGCGGCCTGCTCCACCCATGTCGCCTTCAGGTCGAGAGTTCGCTGGCGCCCGATCCGCGCGATGAACGGTCGCCACCGGTCGAGCACCTCGTCGCTGCACCTCGGCCGCGCGAGCAGCTCCTCGAACCGTTCGTTCTCGTAGAAGTACGCCGACCCGACCCGGTGCCGCGGCCCGGCCAGCCCCGCGCGCAGCACCCGCTTCGCCTGGGCCTCGCCCAACAGGTGCACGTCGGCCAGTCGGAGCACGGCCTCGGTCGTAGTGATCCACATGTGCCGAACGTACGTGTGAGCACCGACATCGATGATCAGACCGGATCGGCCGGGTCGCAGCAACCCGCGATCGGGCGGCTATGGCTGAGGATCCGAGCTTGTGAATGCTTCACAAGCTCGGATCCTCAGTCATAGCGGACGAGATCGCCCTGCCCTGCCGCTAGCCGAGGCGCTTGCGCATCAAGACGTCGTCGATGCCCGGAGCTCGACACGACTGAGAAAGACGCGGTCGTACGCCTCGTGGGGCTCACGCTTCGTCTCGACCCATTCCGTCTCGTCGAAGTCCGGGTAGAGGACGTCGCCCTCCGGGGTCAGGTGGACCCGGGTGATGACCTGCTCGGTGGCGTACGGGAGGGCGGCCGCATAGACCTGCGCTCCCCCGGCGATGACGATGTCGCCCTGCTCCTTCGCGGCCAGGGCGAGGGCGGATTCGATGTCGTGGGCGACCAGGACACCGTCGTACGCCCAGTTCTCGTCGGTGGTCAGGACGACCGTCGTGCGGCCCCGGAGGGGGCGGCCGATGGACTCGAAGGTGGTGCGGCCCATGACGAGCGTGTGGCCCATCGTGATCGCCTTGAACTCGGCCTGCTCGCCGGGGATCTTCCAGGGGATGTCGGGGCCGTTGCCGATGACGCCGTTGTCGGCGACGGCCGCGACCATCACGACGCGCCCCGAACCGGCCTCAGACGGCAACGGGAGCCTTGATGGCGGGGGCAGGGTCGTAGCCCTCCAGCGTGATGTCCTCGAGCTCGAACGCGTCGATGTCCTTGACGTCCGGGTTGAGCCGCAGCGTCGGCAGCGGCCTGGGCTCGCGGGTGAGCTGGAGACGGGCCTGCTCGAGGTGGTTGCTGTAGAGATGGGCGTCGCCGAGCGTGTGCACGAAGTCACCGACCTCGAGCCCGGTCACGTGAGCGACCATGTGGGTCAGCAGGGCGTAGGAGGCGATGTTGAACGGCACCCCCAGGAACACGTCAGCGGAACGCTGGTAGAGCTGCAGGCTCAGCTTGCCGTCGGCGACGTAGAACTGGCACAGCGTGTGGCACGGCGGCAGCGCCATGTCGTCGATGTCGGCCGGGTTCCAGGCGGTGATGACGTGGCGGCGGCTGTCGGGGTCGGTGCGGATCTGGTCGATGATCTTGGAGATCTGGTCGACGTGGCGCCCGTCGGGAGTTGGCCAGGAGCGCCACTGGTAGCCGTAGACGGGGCCCAGGTCGCCGTTCTCGTCGGCCCACTCGTCCCAGATCGTGATGCCGCGCTCCTGGAGCCAGCGCACGTTGGTGTCGCCGCGCAGGAACCAGAGCAGCTCGCCGAAGACCGAGCGGGTGTGGACCTTCTTCGTCGTCAGCAGCGGGAAACCCTCGCTGAGGTCGTAGCGGGTCTGGTGACCGAAGACGCTGATCGTGCCCGTCCCGGTGCGGTCGGACTTCTCCACGCCCTCGTCGAGGATGCGGGTCAACAGATCGAGGTAGGACTGCACGGCCCCAGCCTAGGTCAGAGCTCCACCGTCCCATGGATGGTGGTCAGTGTGTCTCCGCCCACCCACACCTGGTCCTCGACCCGCTCGACGTGCACGCGTCCCCTCCGCTTCAGGATGGTGCCCTGAGAAGCGACGTACGCCTCCGGTAGCTCCGACCCGGCCAGCCACTGCCCCAGCGCGGCGTTGAGCGACCCGGTGACCGGGTCCTCGAAGGCGACGCCGTCGGCCGGGAAGTACGCCCGGACCTCGACCGCGCACTCGCTGCCCTCGGGGTAGCGCCCGACGAGGCCGACCTTGTGACTCCCCAGAGCGGCGTGGTCGGGCGTCACGGCCAGTACGGCCTCCGCATCGGCGAGCATCACCCCGACCCAGCCCGGCCCGTTGTCGCACCACCGCGCGCCCTGGATGTCGTCGCGGGAGATCTGCAGCCCCTTCGCGATGGCTCCCAGCGTCTCCTCGTCGACCTCGCCGCCCCGGATCAGCTCAGGCGCAGCGAAGGCGATCCGCTCCTCACGGCGCAGCTCGACCAGACCGACGCCGCACTCCTGCACCAGGCTGGCGCCCTTCGGCTTCCCGCCCGCCTCCAGCCACGCGTGCGCCGACCCGACCGTCGGGTGGCCCGCGAACGGCAGCTCGCCGCTGACCGTGAAGATCCGCAGCCGGTAGTCGGCAGCCGGGTCCGTCGGCGTCAGCAGGAACGTGGTCTCGGACAGGTTGGTCCACCGCGCGAAGGCAGCCATCTGCTCGTCGGTGAGACCGTCGGCGCCGTGTACGACGGCGACCGGGTTGCCCAGCAGCGGCTCGTTGGTGAAGACGTCGACCTGGCGGAACTCGTAGGCAGTCACGCGCGAGAGCCTAGCCACGACCGGAGAGAAGCCTCAGGCGGTCAGCTTCATCGGGCCGTAGACCTGCCGGTCGTGCTCGAAGAGCACCACCGCGGCCACGCCCGCGTCCAAGAGGTCCTGCCAGACCTCGCCCACCCACGACTCGGCGTCGCTCTGGTTGGCGAAGCGCTGGCCGGCGAGGTCGCCGTCGACCGGCACCTCGGCGCCCGAGGCGTCGACGAGCTGCCACCACCACGGCCGGTCGGCCGCCGACGGCTGCTTGAAGACGGAGGGGACGTCGGGAATGCTCACGTTGCTCACCCCTCCCGCACGTGCGAGGGGACGAAGGGCGGCTTGGTGAGCTGGAAGATCTCGCGGCGGCCGCGTACGTCGATGCCGATCTCGGCCTCCGGGTTGACCGTGGTCGAGACGAGCACCAGGCCGACGCCCTTCTTCAGCGTGGGCGAGAAGGTGCCGGAGGTGACCTCGCCGACCGGCACGTCGGCGGTCAGCGACGCGGTCATGTGTGGGCGTGGGATACCTCGTCCGACGGCGACGATGCCGCGCAGGACGCGCTTCGGGCCGGCCTCCTTCTCGGCGACCAGCTTGTCGCGGCCCCAGAAGGCGTCCTTCTTCCAGCCGACGGCCCAGCCGAGGCCGGCCTCGTTGGGAGTGACGTCCAGGGCGATGTCCTGGCCGTGGAGCGGGTAGCCCATCTCCGTACGCAGGGTGTCGCGGGCGCCGAGGCCGCACGGCACCGCGCCGAGCTCCTCGCCCCGGGACAGCAGCGCGTCCCAGAGCGCGGCGGCGGCTTCGTTGGCGACGATCAGCTCGTAGCCGCGCTCACCCGAGTAGCCGGAGCGGCACACGACCACGCCGATCTCGTCACCGAGTACGTCGGGAGCGGCCGCCTCCACGAAGGACATGTACTCGTGACCGGCCGGCAGCCCGACCGCCTCGAGCAGCTCGTCGGACTTGGGCCCCTGGACGGCGAGCACCGCGTAGTCGCGGTGGTGGTCGGCGAGGTTGATCCCCTCGGGGGCCGCCTCCTGGAGCCGACGCACGACCTCCGGGGTGTTGGCGGCGTTGGGAACGATCAGGACGTGCTCGTCGTCGCGGTAGTAGGCGATCAGGTCGTCGACGATGCCGCCGGTCTCCTCGTCGCAGCACAGCGTGTACTGGGCCTTGCCCGGCTTGATCCGGTTGAGGTCGTTGGTGAAGGACGCGTTGACGAAGTCGGCCGCACCCGGCCCGCTGATCATGACCTTGCCCAGGTGGCTGACGTCGAAGACCCCGACGGCTTCACGGACCGCCGTGTGCTCCTTGATGACGCCGGAATACTCCAGCGGCATCGACCAGCCGCCGAACTCACCGAACTTCGCGCCGAGCCCGACGTGGTTTTCGTGCAGAGGGGACTGGAGCAGCTCCGACCCGCCCCCCGTGGAGGTCTCTTCAGCCATACCGCGAACTTATCGCACCAGGCCGACACTGCCCGGTCGGCGCCCCGTCTGGGCGCGCCACACCTAGACTGCACGGCGTGACCCTGCCTGACATCACCTACACGCTGCGTACCGCCTCTCCTGCCAAGACCCGTGCCGAGGCGGTCGTCGTCGGCATCGGCCAGGGCGCGAAGGCTGTCGAGGTGACCGCCGGCGCGGAGGACGTCAAGGCCGCCTACGGTCGCCGGTGGCGCGGGATGCTCGCCACCCTCGGTGTCAGTGGCAAGGCCGGCGAGGTCACTCGCCTCCCGGCCGGGAGCGAGATCGGCGCCCAGCTCCTCGTGCTGGTCGGGCTCGGCAAGGCCGGTGCGGACGGGACCTACTCGGCCGATGCCGTGCGCCGCGCCGCCGGCGCCGCCGCTCGCTCGGTCCCCAACGCGACCTCCGTCGCCGTTTCCCTTCCCGCCGACACGCCCGAGCTGGTGCGTGCCGTCACCGAGGGCTATGTCCTCGGCGGCTACACCTACACGACGTACAAGTCGAGCGCAGCCAAGTCGAACGGCGGCAAGTCGGGCGGGGACAGCAACGGGCCGAGCGATGTCGCGATCCTGAGCGCGATCGCGCGGCGTACGGATGCGGTCACCGCCTTCGAGGAGGCGCAGGTCCTCGCCCAGGCGGTCGCCGGCACCCGCGAGTGGGTCAACATCCCACCGGCCGACCTGACTCCCCCGGCGTTCGCCGACGCCATCGCGCACGTGGCCGAGCTGGTCGAGGGCGTCGAGACGACCGTGTACGACGAGAAGCAGCTCGCCGAGCTCGGCTGCGGCGGAATCCTCGCGGTGGGCATGGGATCGGCGGCCAAGCCGCGTCTGGTCGAGCTCACCTACTCCCCCGACGACGCGCGCGGCCACATCGCGCTGGTCGGCAAGGGGATCACCTTCGACTCCGGCGGCCTCACCATCAAACCGGGCAGCTCGATGTCCACGATGAAGTCGGACATGGCCGGTGCTGCCGCGGTGGCCCAGGCGACCTTCGCGATCGCCCGCCTCGGGTTGCCGGTGAAGGTCTCCGCGTTCGTGCCGATGGCGGAGAACATGGTCTCCGGCTCGTCGTACCGCCCCGGTGACGTGGTCACCCACTACGGCGGCACGACCGTCGAGGTCTCCAACATGGACGCCGAAGGCCGGATGATCCTCGCCGACGCCCTCGTGCGGGCCACCGAGGTCTCGCCGGACCTGATCATCGACGTCGCCACCCTCACCGGTCACATGGTGATGGCGCTGGGTGACCGGGTCAGCGGCGTACTCGGCTCCGAGGACGTCGTCGACCGTGTTCTCGCCGCCGCCGACGTCGCCGGCGAGCAGATGTGGCCGATGCCCATCCCGGAATGGATGGACGAGCGAATCCGTTCTTCCAAGGTGGCCGACCTCAACCAGCACGACTGGATCCGCTGGGGCGGTGGGCTGTACGCCGCCGCCTTCCTGCGCGAGTTCACCGGCGGTCTCCCCTGGGCCCATCTCGACATCGCCGGACCCTCTTTCAACAGTGGTGGCGCCTCGGGCCATCTCACTCCCGGAGGCACGGGTGTGGCGGTGGCAACACTGGTGGACTACGTACGCGAGATGGCTACCGATCAGTAGTGGTCCGGTTGACACAGCGCTGCGGGGGTAGTGACAAGATGGGCTCCGTGATCGACGCCCTTGGCCGCCCGTCCGGCGGCATCATGAGTGCGTCGGGCAGGTGTCGACCCAGACCGATGCGCCTTTCTCTCACGGAGTCTCCTCGCCGAGCCCTCGGGCTCGGTCGTGGCGACGCGCGTGTCCGGACATACAAGTAGAGCAACGAACAGACGTAGAACGAAGGAACCCATGGCCACCGAAGTAACTCTCCCGGCACTCGGCGAGTCCGTCACCGAGGGCACCGTCACCCGCTGGCTCAAGCAGGTCGGCGACACGGTTGCGGTCGACGAGGCCCTGCTGGAGGTCTCCACCGACAAGGTCGACACCGAGATCCCCTCGCCGGTCGCCGGCACCGTGCTCGAGATCAAGGCGTCCGAGGACGACACCGTCGAGGTCGGTGGCCTGCTCGCCATCATCGGCGCTGCCGACGAGGCCGGCGCGGATGACGCTCCCGCGGAGCCCGCCGCGCCCGCGGCCGAGCCCGAGGCTGCCGCCCCCGCCGCCGAGCCCGAGGCTCCGGCCGCTCCGGCCGAGCCCGAGGCTCCCGCCGAGCCCGCCGCGCCTGCCGCTCCGGCGCCCGCCGCCGGCGGCAACGCCACCGAGGTCGCTCTCCCCGCGCTGGGCGAGTCGGTCACCGAGGGCACCGTCACCCGCTGGCTCAAGCAGGTCGGCGACACGGTCGCCGTCGACGACGCGCTGCTCGAGGTCTCCACCGACAAGGTCGACACCGAGATCCCCTCGCCGGTCGCCGGCACCCTGCTCGAGATCAAGGTCGCCGAGGACGAGACCGTCGAGGTCGGCGCCGTCCTGGCGCTCGTCGGTGACGCCGGCGCCGCTCCGGCCGCTGAGCCCGCGCCCGCCGCCCCGGCCCCGGAGCCCACCCCCGAGCCTGCTCCTGCCCCGGAGCCCGAGCCCGCTCCGGCCGCCGCCGCACCCGCGCCGGCTCCGGCCGCTCCGGCTCCTGCCGCGCCCGCCCCGGCCGCGCCCGCTCCCGCTCCTGCGGCCCCGGCTCACGCCGCGCCGTCCACCGACGGTTCCCCGGCCATCCAGCCCGGCGGCTACGTGACCCCGCTCGTACGCAAGCTCGCCGCCCAGCACAACGTCGACCTCGACACCGTCCAGGGTTCGGGCGTCGGTGGCCGCATCCGCAAGGAGGACATCCTCCAGGCGGCTGCCGCGAAGTCGGCTCCGGCCGCTGCCCCGGCAGCCGCCGCTCCGGCGGCCTCGGCTGCTCCGGCCGCCTCCGCCGCCCCCGCGGCCCCGTCGCCGCTGCGTGGCACCACCGAGAAGATCTCGCGTCTGCGCAAGGTGATCGCCGAGCGGATGACCGAGTCGCTGCACACCGCTGCGCAGCTGACCCAGGTCATGGAGGTCGATGTCACCAACATCGCCCGCCTCCGTGAGGCCAACAAGGCCGGGTTCCTGCAGCGCGAGGGCGTCAAGCTGACCTACCTGCCGTTCTTCGCCAAGGCCGCGATCGACGCGCTCAAGGTGCACCCGAAGCTCAACGCCGGGATCGACATCGAGGCCGGCACGGTCACCTACTACGACCGCGAGAACATCGCCTTCGCCGTCGACACCGAGAAGGGTCTGCTGACCCCCGTCGTCAAGGACGCGGGCGACCTCTCGATCGCCGGCATCGCGAAGAAGATCGCGGACGTCGCCGACCGCACCCGCAACAACAAGATCACCCCGGACGAGCTCTCCGGCGGCACCTTCACGATCACCAACCTGGGTTCGTTCGGTGCGCTCTTCGACACCCCGATCATCAACCAGCCGCAGGTCGCCATCCTCGGCCCGGGTGCTGTCGTGAAGCGTCCGGTCGTCATCGACGACCCGGACCTCGGCGAGACGATCGCGGTGCGCTACATGGTCAACGTCGCGCTGACCTACGACCACCGCCTGGTCGACGGCGCCGACGCCGGCCGCTTCCTCCAGGACGTCAAGAAGCGCCTCGAGGCTGCTCAGTTCGAGCTCTGAGAATGAGAAGACGCCCCGGAGTCGCTGGCTCCGGGGCGTCTGCCATTTCGGATGACCTCCGGCGGAGGTGGCACTGCCCGTCCGGCTCCGCCCGGGGCGTACGATCTCGGTGTGACTGAGCTGCGCTTCGTTGAGGTCGGGACGATCGACTACCTGGACGCCTGGGAGCTACAGAAGCAGATCCATCAGCGCGTGGTCGACCGCGAAGAGCCCGACACGGTGCTGCTGCTCGAGCACCCGCCGACCTACACCGCGGGGAAGCGTACGAAGCCGGAGGACCGGCCCGCTGATCCCGGCGGAGCCCCGGTGATCGACGTCGACCGCGGCGGCGAGGTGACCTTCCACGGCCCCGGCCAGATCGTCGCCTACCCGATCGTGCGGCTGCCGGAGAAGGTCAAGGTCGTCGACTTCGTACGCCGCCTGGAGCAGGCGATGATCCGCACCTGCGCCGAGTTCGGCGTCACCGCCTACCGCGTCCCGGGCCGCAGCGGGGTGTGGCTGCCCGCGGGCGAGACCCCCGACGGCGTACGCCGCCTGGAGCGCAAGGTCGGAGCGATCGGGCTGCGGGTCAGCCAGCACGTGACCATGCACGGCATCGCGCTCAACTGCGACGTCGACCTGGGCTGGTACGAGCGGTTCGTGCCGTGCGGTATCTCCGACGCCGGGGTCACCACCCTCTCGATCGAGGCCGGGCGGCAGATCGGCAACGCCGAGGCGATGCCGGTGCTCCACGCGCAGATCGCGGAGATGCTCTCCTGGCGCGACTACGAGCAGGGCCCGAGCCTCGAGGCGAAGCCCGACCCCGCGAAGACTCCGCGGGTTCCGCTGCTCTCCCCCAGCCTGGGCTGAGCGGCGGCGGCGACGATCGGTGTGACCGACCAGTAGCCGCCTGCCTTCGAGGTTCCACCACCACGCGGCGTACCCTTGTGGGGTGACTCAAGCTCCTGCCCCAGAAGGTCGCAAGCTCCTCCGTCTCGAGGTCCGCAACGCGCAGACTCCGATCGAACGCAAACCGGAGTGGATCAAGACCAAAGCGAAGATGGGGCCCGAATACAAGGAGCTCACCGCGCTGGTGAAGTCCGAGGGCCTGCACACGGTGTGCCAGGAGGCCGGCTGCCCCAACATCTTCGAGTGCTGGGAGGACCGCGAGGCCACCTTCCTCATCGGTGGCGACCAGTGCACCCGGCGCTGCGACTTCTGCCAGATCGACACCGGCAAGCCGACCGACCTCGACCGCGACGAGCCCCGCCGCGTGGCCGAGTCCGTACAGACCATGGGCCTGAAGTACGCCACCATCACCGGTGTCGCCCGTGACGACCTCGCCGACGGCGGTGCCTGGCTCTACGCCGAGACCGTCAAGCAGATCCACGAGCTCAACCCCGAGACCGGCGTCGAGAACCTCATCCCCGACTTCAACGGCATCCCGGAGCTCCTCCAGGAGGTCTTCGAGTCCCGTCCCGAGGTGCTCGCGCACAACGTCGAGACCGTCCCGCGGATCTTCAAGCGGATCCGTCCCGCGTTCCGCTACGAGCGCAGCCTCGACGTGATCACCCAGGCCCGCGACTTCGGCCTGGTCACCAAGTCCAACCTGATCCTCGGCATGGGCGAGACCCGCGAAGAGGTCTCCGAGGCGCTGCGCGACCTGCACGCGGCCGGCTGCGAGCTGATCACGATCACGCAGTACCTGCGCCCGAGCGTGCGTCACCACCCCGTCGAGCGTTGGGTCAAGCCTGAGGAGTTCATCGAGCTCCAGGCCGAGGCCGAGGAGATCGGTTTCTCCGGCGTCATGTCCGGTCCGCTCGTTCGTTCGTCCTACCGCGCCGGTCGGCTGTACCGTCAGGCGATCGAGGCGCGCGACGCCTCCTCCGTGGCTTCCTGAGTCCCTGCGTACGAGAACTGAAAGAGGAAGATGTCCCAGACCGACCCGAGCACCATGAGTCGCCGCCAGCAGATGGTGGAGACCTACAAGCTCACCAAGCAGTCAGACCCCAAGATCGGCCTCATCCTCGGCTCGATCTTCGTGGTCGTCGCCGCGGTCGCCGGCGTGATCTTCTGGTTCCTGCCCGGCGAGGGCATCTTCTCCTGGATCTTCACGATCGTCGGCGCCCTGCTGGCCGGCCTTCTCGCCGCGATGGTGGTCTTCTCGCGGCGCGCGCAGAAGGTGATGTACGCCCGGCTCGAGGGCCAGGTCGGTGGCGGCTACGCCGCCCTGACCATGCTCCGCCGCGGCTGGACCGTCACCCAGGCGGTCGGCGTCGAGCCGCGCAGCCAGACGCTGGTCCACCGCGTGGTCGGTCCTCCGGGAGTCGTCCTCGTCGGCGAGGGCAACAGCCCGAGCAAGGTCCGCTCGCTGCTGGCCAGCACCAAGCGCACCCACGCCCGCGTACTGTCCGAGGTGCCGATCACGACCGTCGTCGCCGGAAACGGTGAGGACGAGGTGCCGCTGCCGCAGCTGACCAAGCACGTCACCAAGATCGGTCGCAACGTCTCCGGCCCCGAGATCACCGACATCCTCAACCGCCTCAAGGCCGTCGACGCCACCCGCGGCACCATGCCGATCCCGAAGGGCCCCGTCCCGACCTCGATGAAGGGCATGCGCGGCAACCTCCGCGGCCGCTGATCGTCACAGCCGGCGTGCCCGGATCGCGTAGAGGAGCGGGATCCGGGGCGCCTGCTCGGGCAGCCTGAACCAGCCGTCCTCCCCCGCCACCATGGACGGGAAGCGAGGCCACGGCAGCCGCTCGTCCTCGCGGACGACCTCGATCCGCAGGCCCGCTCCGGCGAGGGCGGTGACGACCTCGCCGACCCCGTGACGCCACTCGTACGCCGTCGTGGCGGTGCTCAGCGCCGGGCCGTCGGTGTAGGTGTGGGTCGAGTCCTTGGCGATCGCGCCGCGGCCCGAGAGGTAGTCGTGGCGCAGCTCGAGGGAGTCCTCCCGACCGGGCTCCGGCACCTCACCGAGGGCGTCGAGGAGCGGGTGGAACTCGGCCAGGTAGAGGAACCCGCCGGGCTTGAGCAGATCGTGGACGACCCGGGCCCACAGGTCGATGTCGGGCAGGTAGCAGACCGCGCCCTTGCCGGTGTAGACGACGTCGAACCGGCCGGCGCCCAGGACCTCGACGGCGTCGTGGACGTCGGCCTCGTGGTAGTCGACGGCCAAGCCACGCTCGGCGGCGATCCGGCGCGCCGCGGCCACCGCCTCGGCCGAGATGTCCAGCCCGTACGTCACCGCACCCCGCTGCGCGAACGCCACCGTCTCGGTGCCGAGATGACACTGCAGATGCACGACCTCACGGCCGGACAGCTCACCGAGGTCGCTCCACTCGTAGTCGGCGAACCACGACTCGGCGGGCCGCGACCCGTCGATGCCGTAGAAGGCGCTGGCGAGGTGGATCGGCGTACGCGCGTCCCAGTTGGCCCGGTTGGCCTCGATCTGCCGGGTGATTTCGGGGTCGAGAGTCATGCGAGCACGGTCCCACGAATGCCGTGCGCCGAAAACGACAAAGGGCCGGCCCCGTTCGGGACCGGCCCTGCTGCCTACGAACCGGCTGTCAGCCGGCCATGCTCGGCATGTCGGTGACCTGGTCGGCCGGCGGTGCCTCGATGGTCACGTCCTCGCCGTGCTTGGACAGCACCATCTCGACGGTGCCCATCTCGCCCATGCCGACCTCTGCCTTGCGGAGCAGACCGTCGCCGTCGACCCAGATGTCCTGGTCGATCGTCTTGGGCATACCGCTGGTGCTGTTGGAACCGAGGCTCTCGGCGAGCCCGGCGGAGTCGACGGTGAAGCTGTAGTGCTTGGTGTCGGTGCCGTCCAGTTTCTCCTCGCCCTCGAACTTGGAGGACTTGATCGACTCCTCCATGCCCTCGAAGAACGCGAGCGGGTTGCTCATCGACTCCAGGCTGGCCCCGCCCATCTTGGCGAGGTCGTCGGCGCTCGCGGTCATCCACGAGTCGCCCATCATGCCCTTGATGTAGATCTTCTCGTCGACAAGGATCGTCTCCAGATCCATGTTCATCGAGCCACCACTCATCTTCATGGTGGAGTGCTGTGCCGGCGGCTCCTTCTGGATGTCGCCCTCGCCGGTCATCGAGACCGTCTGACCCGACGCCTTCGCGTCCATCTTCGTGGTGAAGTGGGCGGTGTCGATGTCGGTCGCCTTCTTCATCACCTCGGTCATCTCCTCGGCCGAGACCGAGTCACCCTCGCTGGCACCGCCGGCCCCACCACCGCCACCGCAGGCCACCAGGCCCGAGAGCGATACGGCCAGCACGCCTGCCACAGCGGCGCGGCGCCAGAGGCCACGTGGCCCGAGAGTACGGTTGAGCGTCATTGAGCTTCCCTTCGTGTTTGCCGCTGCTTGCGGCTGACCTGTCAAACTTACCCTCGGAAGCTGCTCAACCAAGCCGGCGAAACACGTGTCGATAGGTCTGAAGCGTGACGGTCGCCGTACCCGCCGCCAGATCGTGGAGCCCGCGCCGGTCGGGACGGAAGACCAGCGGCGGTACGACGAGGACGACCAGGATCTGACGGGCGATGCTCCGCAGCGGATCGAGCGGGCGTGCGTCCGGCTCACCCGCCGTCACCCGCACCGTACGCAGCCGGGTGACGAGCTTGCCGAAGGAGCCGCCGCCGAGCGTGGTGAAGACCGCCGTCTGCACGATGAAGACGACCAGGATCCACAGGTTGTCGGTCGGCCGCGGGTCGACACCGGCGAGCAGCGACCCGAACGGCAGCGCCCGTACGCCGAGGAAGACCGACGCCACCAGCGACGACGCGAGCCAGTCGATGAAGAGTGCGAGGACGCGCCTGCCCCAGCTCGCGGTGTCATAAGGCAGAGTGGGCGTCGCAGGAGTGGCGGAACTGGTCACGTCGTAAGCGTAGGCGGCAACGTCTTGAGGGGTGAGATCCGGGATGGTTGCCGATCAAATCACACAACCTGTTACACGCCTGAAACATTTGCGACACTCCTGCGCAACCGTCCCTTCGTAATTTGCGTGGCACGGTCGGATCCATGAGGGTCCGGCCTCGATCGCGAGAGACCTATCTGGCTCTTCCCGCCCGGGTGAGCCAAGGAGGATTGATGTTCAGCACTGACGACGAGCTCTTGAAGTTCATCTCTGACGAGGGGGTCGAGTTCGTCGACATCCGTTTCGTCGACCTGCCTGGCGTCCAGCAGCACTTCACGGTGCCGGTGTCGTCGTTCAACCTGGAGCCGATGGCCTTCGACGGTTCGTCGATCCGTGGTTTCCAGACGATCAACGAGTCCGACATGGCGCTCTACCCGGACGTCACGACTGCGTACATCGACCCGTTCCGCGCCGCGAAGACCCTCGCGCTGATGTACTTCGTGCACGACCCGATCACCGGGGAGGCCTACTCTCGCGACCCGCGCAATATCGCGCGCAAGGCCCTGGCGTACCTCGCCTCGACCGGCATCGGTGACACCGCGTTCTTCGCCCCCGAGGCGGAGTTCTTCATCTTCGACAAGGTCGCCTACAACACCTCCGAGGGCGAGTCGTTCTACAAGATCGACTCCGTCGAGGCCTGGTGGAACTCGGGTGCCGACAAGAACCCCGACGGCTCGGACAACCTGGGCTACAAGACCCGCTACAAGGGCGGCTACTTCCCGGTCTCCCCCACCGACCACTTCGCCGACCTGCGCGACACGATGGTCAAGAACCTCGAGGCCTCCGGCCTGCTCGTCGAGCGCGCCCACCACGAGGTCGGCACCGCCGGCCAGGCCGAGATCAACTACAAGTTCGACACCCTGCTCAAGGCTGCCGACGATGTCATGAAGTTCAAGTACATCGTCAAGAACACCGCCTGGGAGGCCGGCAAGACCGTCACCTTCATGCCGAAGCCCGTCTTCGGTGACAACGGCTCGGGCATGCACGTCCACCAGTCGATCTGGAACGCCGGCGAGCCGCTGTTCTACGACGAGACCGGCTACGGCGGCCTCTCCGACATGGCCCGCTGGTACATCGGCGGCATCCTGAAGCACGCTCCGTCGGTGCTGGCGTTCACCAACCCGACCGTGAACTCCTTCCACCGCCTGGTCCCGGGCTTCGAGGCTCCGATCTCGCTGGTCTACTCCTCGCGCAACCGCTCCGCCGCGGTCCGCATCCCGATCACCGGCACCAACCCGAAGGCCAAGCGCGTCGAGACCCGGTTCCCGGACCCGTCCTCGAACCCGTACCTCGCCTTCTCGGCCCTGCTCCTCGCCGGCATCGACGGTATCCAGAACAAGATCGAGCCGCCCGCTCCGATCGACAAGGACATCTACGAGCTGCCGCCGGACGAGATGGCCGAGATCAACCAGGTGCCGACCTCCCTCGGTGCCGTCCTGTCGGCTCTGGAGAGCGACCACGACTTCCTCACCGTGGGCGACGTCTTCACCCCCGACCTGATCGAGACCTGGATCGACTACAAGACCAACGACGAGATCCTCCCGATCCAGCTCCGCCCGCACCCGCACGAGTTCGAGCTCTACTACGACATCTAGAATTCGTTCTAAGTCGTAAGTGGCCCCTGACCTGCATCTATGCAGGTTCAGGGGCCACTGTCGTTCGGGCTGTGAGGGTGAAATTCCGCAGGGATTCCGCAGGAGACGGGCCTCAGCGGCCGATTCCGGGCGGTTCACGCCCTGCCGACCTGCCCGGTGGATCGCGCCGGATCCCCGGATCACGGCTCCGAGTCGCCGGTCGCTGGCCGTAGACCTTCGCCACCGCGGCACGCGAGGTGTCGTCACGGTCGGGCCACAGATGTCCGTACGTGTCGAGGGTCGTCTTCGCCGAGGCGTGCCGGAGCCTCGCCTGGACGATCTTGACGTCGAGTCCGGAGGCGATGAGCAGTGAGGCGAAGTAGTGGCGCAGGTCGTGGAACCGGAAGTCCTCCGGCAAGCCGTTGACGTTATCTCGTGCGGCGCGCATGGCTCGCTCGATGGTCCAGGGGCTGGCCGGGTTGCCCCACTCGTCGGTCATGATGCTGCGTCCTCTGGCCCGCTTCACGCCGGTGGCGAGTTCGCGCACCATCTGGGTGGGGATCGGGATCGGCGTCTGGCTCATGTCCGACTTCAGCGGATCCTCGGGCCACTGGATCGCGGGCTTGATGAGGCCCTGCTTGAAGTCGACGTCAGCCGGGCGAAGGGCAGCGGCCTCGGCCAGCCGCAGCCCGGCGTGTGCGCCGAGCAGGACCGCCGGGCGCACGCCGTCCGGGAAGTGTCCGTAGAGCGCCCAGACCTGGCCGGTGGTGGCGACGAAGGGCCGTTGCTTGCCCATCCCTGGTGACGTACGCCGCGAGCACGGGTTGCGCGCGACCAGGCCGTCGTGGACGGCGTCGGTGAACAGTTGCGAGAGCCGGGAGTGGAGCGCGTAGACGTAGGAGTCGGCGTAGCCCTCGGCCTTGAGCACTGACGTCCAGGCGCGGACGTCGGAGGGGCGGAGCGCGCTGAGCGGCACCGCGGCGAACTCCTCCTTGATGAGCTTCAGGTGGGTCCTGGCCTGGGTGACGGTGGACTTGCGACGGGTGCCGTAGCCGGCCAACCATCGGTCGGCCCACTCCCCCACCGTCAGCTTTGCGTCCTTGGGGGCGATGTGGTCGCCGCGTACGACGGAGGCGACCTGCTGGTCGAGCCAGGTCTGCGCCTCGGCCTTGCGGTCGAAGTGTGCGGTGTGCTCCTCGCCGGCGCCGTCGACGTACCGGGCTCGCCAGCGGGTGACCTTGCCGGCGACGGCGGAGGGAACCTCGATCGTGTTGCCGCCGGAGTCCTTGACGCGCTTGCGCCAGCGGTCCTCCACGGCTGCGCGCTGGCGGCGGTATTGGGTGCTCATGCGCGCCGCCCGCTGTTGTTGGGCACGATGTCGGGCCGGTCGGCCAGGCGCTGTTGGCGGATGTAGCCGCGGATGTCGCCGACGGTGGTGACGAGCCGGCGGCCCATCTTGAAGAAGCACGGGCCGGTGCCGAACTGGCGCCACCAGCGCAGCGTGTTGACCGGGACCCTGAGGATCTCGGCGGCCTCGGTCAGGGTGAGGAGCTCTTCGGCGTCGCGCTCGGGGAACGGGACGTTGATGCTGGTCATGCCTACCTCCAGAGGTGGTGCGAATGTTCCCCAAGGTGTTCGACCAGTCGTGAGTGGCCATCAAGGATGGTGGCTGATCGTTGCCGGAGGGAGCTGGTTCAGCAGGTAGGTGTGCAAGGCTTGCCAGCAAGACGCCGAAATATCTCCGATCGGGTAATTTGATGCCAATGGATCGGCCGACGATCATCGAGGAGGCGCGGCGCGCACGCGGGCTGACGCAGGCCGAGCTCGCCCGTAGGGCGGGTACGTCGCAGTCGACTCTTTCTGCTTACGAACGTGGTCTGAAGTCGCCCTCGCTCAGGGTGACCGAGCGGCTGATGCTTGCCGCGGACTACGACCTCGGGATGATCACGCGGGTGCGTTTCGATGCCGTCATGGAGACCCGGACATCCGGGTTCTATGTCCCGGATCGGCTCTGGCGAGTCGAGGTACCCATGTGCTTCGCCATCGTGCGCTTTCCTGACTACGCACATGGCGGCAAGGCGGAGGCGTGGAACCTACTCCGACGCGCAGAGCGCCGCGGGCTCTACCAGAACGTGCTCAGCCGGGGTCGCTCCGACCAGATCTTCCGCTGGGTCGACGGCGCGCTCCTCGTCGACCTGTGGGACGAGCTCGACCTACGTGCCCGGATCCGACGAGCATGGGATCCCGTGGTTGATGCCGCCTCGCGTGGCGAACTGGACTTCTACTAACCCGAACACATCTTTCGAAAGAAACGAAAACGAGTTACGCTTTCTTCGAAAGGAGGCGCATCATGACCGCCGAACCGCTGGACCAGCAGACCTACACGGCCACGCCGACCGACAGGCTCGCCGATGTCCTCGACTTCATCCACGCATACGAGTCCCGCCGCTCGACCGGCGCCGGGGACCAGCATCTTTCCCTCGGATCCGACGACGAGAGCCACATCGAGCTGCCCGAGCCCGTCTACCGTGCGCTCGCTCAGATCGTGGAGGCATTGGCCGCTGGCAAGGCCGTGACCGTTGCGCCGCAGAATCAGTTGCTCACTACCCAGCAGGCGGCCGACCTGCTCGGCGTCAGCCGCCCCACAGTGGTCAAGCTAATCGATGACGGCAGCCTGCCGGCATCGACTCCCGGCACGAAGCGGCGGATGATCCGGCTCGACGACCTCATTGCCTACCGTGCACGCCGTCGCGAGGCACAACTGCAGGCGATCTTCGAGACCTCCGCAGGGGACCCCAGCCTCGACGACGACCCCGAGTCGATCGCTGAGCAACTGCGCCTCGCACGTGCCGAGGTCGGTGCCCGACGCCGAGCTCGCGCCGAGGGCTGACAGGATCGCTGCGTGCGAGTAGCTGTCCTGGACACGAGTGTGCTGTGGCCGAACCTCCAGCGCGACTTCCTGCTCTCCATGGTCGCCTTCGAGATGTACCGACCGCTGTGGAGCGAGGCGATCCTGGAGGAGCTCGAGTATCACGAGGCGCTCAAGCTGACGAAGCGCGGCACCGAACCTGACTCTGCCTCGGCGGCTGCCAGTCAGCTCGTCACGACCATGCGCAGAGCCTTCGACGACGCCCTGGTGACCGGCTGGGAGCCGCTGGACGACACCTTCGGCCTACCTGACCGCGACGACGAGCATGTGCTCGCCGCTGCCGTCGCCGGAGGGGCGAGCGTGATCGTGACTGACAACCTGAAGCACTTCCCGGAGCGACTGCTTCCGGACGGGATCGCGGCCCTGTCGGCGAAGGAGTTCGCGGCCACGCTCGCTGATGACGATCCCTCCGGTGCTGCCGCCGCGCTTCGCGCGATCTCTGCTCGGTACCGCAACCCATCACGTACGAGCCTGGATCTCCTCGACACCCTGGCTACCCGGTACGGGATGAAGCAGGTCGACGAACTGGTCCGCCCACATCTGACCGGCGCAACGGGCTGACCCGGCCGTCGATCTGATCGCGCCCCGAGTCAGAGCCCGATGCCTGGATCCCTGGCCGGCGTCGGCGTCGTTCGCGACTGAGGCTCTTGTCTCGCGACGGCTCGCTGGTCGTTTGTGAGCCGCCGACGTGCCCGTCCGACGTAGCGCGGAGCCCCGTTGGGTCCGTAACGCTCGACATCGTCGGCGGCCCGTTGCGCAGCGTGGGCCGGGCCGAGGTCGGCGCGGTCGCGCCCGAAGACTGCGACCCACTGGTTCCGGGCGTCCTCGAGATTCTCGGCGACGAGGTGGGCGATGTTGTGGTCGCGTCCGCGGGTCATAGCGACGTACGCGGAGGAGCCGCTGGTGTGCTCGCCGACGAGCACGTGCGCGGTCGCGACGGTCGAGCCTTGGATTCCGTGGGCGGTGGTCGCATAGGCAAGCTCGACATGGTCGGCGACGTAGTCGTGCGGGAGCCGTCGACGACCCGGGGCGCCGACGACGATCAGGTCGCCCCGTATTACGTCGGTGACAGTCCAGGTCTCGCGGTTTGCAACACCCCTGGTCGCGTCATTCTGACGGGTCGCGACGACGTCGCCGACGCCGATCCGTTCGCCCTTGGCCGTCATGACGTCGTCGGAGACCTCGCCGGTGATCCGGCGGAGGTCGTGGACCAGTCCGTTGATCTTGCCGACCTGCTCGCGGGTGTCGGCCACCACCGCCTCGCCGCGCTCAGCCTCGCCGGCGAGCACGGCGAGCCGTTCGACCTCACTGCCGTGGACCTGGATCTCCCCGCGACGAGCCAGCTCGTCGAATACCGCCCCTGGCGCATCTCCGCGGCGCATCCGCAGGCTCAGCTCGGCATAGCGCGGGTCGCTGAAGCGACGTACGCCGTCCAGGGTCAGGTGTCGGCTGGGGACGTACCGGCACGCGAGGTCGAGCACTCCCCCACGACCGACTGCCGGCAGCTGGTGCCGGTCCCCGACTAGCACGAGCCTGGCGCCGGCCTCGTCCGCCAAGGCCACCAGGGCACAAGCACTGTCCTGGTCGAGCATGCCGGCCTCGTCCACCACGAGCAGGTCACCAGGAGCCAGGCGCGCTCCTGGGCCTGGGTCGGTCGCGACCCGACCCCACCGGCCATTGGCGTCCCAACGGAAGCCGTGCTGATGCAGCAGCCAAGCGGCCGAGTCCGCTGCCGCACCCGTCTCTGCCGTGGCGACCTGCGCGGCTTTCCTGGTCGGCGTCACGACGAGCATGCGGCGCCCTTGGGGCTCGGACCAGCGCGTTCGTCACGGCAAGCGTCGCCGTCTTGCCCGCACCAGCCGCACCCTCGACCACCACCAGAGCACCCGGTCCAGCCATCTGAGCAGCGGCAGCAGCCTGCTCCGGATCGAGGCGAGCCAGCCACGAGCGAGCCCCACGCGGCAGCGCCACCGTTCCGCCAACCGCCGCGCGGCTGACGAGCCGGTCGACCAGGTCCCGCTCGACCGCGACCACCTGCGGCGACGTCAACGCACGCACATGCTCCGGAACGTCATCGCGGCCGAGCAACGGCACCGACTCCGCCACCACCCGCGCCGCGAGATCCTCGGCCAGCTCCTGCCGAACCGCTGCGTCAACGACCACGTCGGCAGCAGCGATGAGCTGCTCGACCTCACCCCGAGCATCAGCCGCGTTCCAAGCCGAGCGACGCGCACCCAGCCTGTTCAACGCATCCGCGACCAAACGCTCCCTGTCCAGCCTCCCCACCCGTGCCGCGCGCAGCTTCGCCGGCCTCCTCGGCGGCCTGAACCCCAGCTCGGCGAGTTCGTCACGCCAGTGTTGCTCCAGGTCCGCACCCGAGGACGGCACCACCTTGTCCGGACGCGCGTCCGCCCACGCACGCCGATCCCACGCCCGCCGCAGCCCCGGGCCAGGCACCTCCCCCGGGTGCTCCTCACGCCAGGAAGCCTCGTACCGGTCCATGTTGCGTTCGATCTGCTTCGACCGGGAACTGAACGCTCCCACGTACGGCGCCAGTTCGACGATCTCTCCCGACTCCGCATCCAGGTGGTAGCCAAGCTCTGCCAACGCTGTACGGAAGCCAGGGTCGGTCTGGACCGCGGCCTGCCCGATCCCGTTGATCGCCTCGATGCTCTCCCTCACCCCGACCGTGTGTAGACCCCGCCACCGATCTGCCGCCCACACCCGAGTGTTGAGCTGCAGATGGATGTGCCGGTGGGGATCACCCGCCCGCGAGGTGAAGTGCCGGATCGCCGCAGCCTCCATCCGCTCGACGGGAACTTGCACCTGCCGCCCCCGCGGCCCCACCCGCGTCGTCGCATGCTCCCCGACCCACGCGAGGACCTGCTCGACCGCCCGCTGTTGAGCGGTGTCGTACGCAGCGCTGATCTCGGGATGCACCGCGGCCGCCAGCGACCATGACTTCGGCCCGTTGACCGCGACCTCGAGGAACTTCACAGCGTGCTTGTCGGTCCGCAGCCGCCCCTTCGCCTTCCCGGTATCCACGGCGTACCCGGCAACCCACCGTTCGTAGGTCTCCCCATCCATCGCCGTCGCCTCGTCTACGACGTTCCTGTGAACCAGGTAGCGCATCGCACAGCCGCTGCCCCCGCCCAGGTAATAGTCGTCCGCGGCCGAGCGATCCGCCTCGACATACTGGCGCGAGTTCGCTGCCGAGCCGGTGTAGAACTTCACGCCGCCATGCACCCCGAACACCTCCGTCAACAGCCGTCGATAACCATCAAAACCGCAGGTCATCAGCGTCTTTGGTACTCAAATGCGTAGCATGCGTGCCGTCGGATCGAGCTGACAGAGGAGCACTTGAATGAAGCGCATTCGCGTACCGTCAGCGTCCGTCCCCAGCCGTCCAGTCAGGTCGGCGATTTGAACCGTTGCGCGTTGGGCAGAATCTGCGATCGTTGCGATCTGGTCATTTACCCCCGTGGGTACGACCGAGGCTGTTACTTTCTCCCGGCGCCGCACCATGTGGCGCACAGACGGAGACAGGGAGAGACATACATGAAGCTACACAAGCGCACACTGGCGGCCGCAGTCGTCGCCGCCGTTCTGATCGGGGGATGCATCGGCCTGAAGAACGACCAAGCCAGCGCGTCAACAGCCGCGAAGCCCCAGGCCGCCGAATCGAGCGAGCCTCAAGTAGCCACGTCGGACAAGTCTCAGTCATCCGCGAGCAAGGACTCGAAGAAGGTATCGGTCGGAAGAGGCAAGGTGGCGCCTGATCCAGCCGCGAGCAAGGCTGGCAAGCCCCCGGCGAAGACTGCAAAGGGCCAGGACGCGGCCGTGGAGGGATTCGTCGAGACCATGGCTTGGGCACTCACCTCCGAGGTGAGCGCGGCCTCCCCGCAACAGGTTGGCGAGGCGCTCGGCGAGAACCTCAACTTCGCAGACGCCACGCTGATCGAGGGGTTCGACCGCAGCGGCGGAGCCTCGGTGGCCATCGAAGAGGGCGCCTATCGGGTTTTGGGTTACTCCGGCTCAGCGGAGAACCCCGACCAGGTCATGGTGGAAGTCTCGGTGCCCATGACCATTGACGGACGTCGGCACCGCATGATCGCTGGCGGCGTGATGGTGCTCACCTCCGAAGGCTGGAAGGTTGCCAGCATGCGCCCACGCGGGGTCAAGCCGGACGAGACCGTGGTCGACCAGGCCGACATCGTCGAGGAACTGACGGCGGGCGACCAGGGGTTGGGCTGGCAGCGCTTCCTCAGCGGCGGTGAGGGATGAGCGACATCCTCGCTAGGGCAACGCGGGGCTTGATCGCTCTCAGTCTGGCGGCCGGCGTGCTGGTAGGGGTGCACATCGTGTCCTCGACGCCGGCGTCGGCGGCAGCGGCCTACCGCATCCTGGTCACGGGTGACTCAATCACCCAGGGATCGAACAGCGACTACACGTGGCGCTACCGGTTGGTCAAGAAACTGAACCAGACCGCACCCGGTCAGTTCGAGATGGTCGGCACTCGCTCCACACTCTTCAACAACGTCACCAACGAGCAGGGATCGACGAACTACGCTGACAGCAACTTCACCGGCAAGGCGCACTCAGCTCTGTGGGGCACGACCTACGAGATTCAGGTCGACAACATCGCGAGCCAGGTCTCGAGTACAAACGCGAACGTTCTGGTGACGATGCTGGGATCGAATGACCTTGCGTACCGCACTTCTCCCGCCGCGACCATCGAGAACGTTCGACTATTCGTTCAGAGGGCGCGAGCAGCGAACCCAGGCATCGACATCGTCATCGGCGAGGTCGTCACCAAGTGGGATCCTTGGAGCGGAAACCTCAATCTCACCTCGGAGACTCAGGACTACGCATCTCGTCTCGCGACCCTAGCGTCCTCACTGAACACATCCAGCGAGCGCGTGGTAACTGCCAATACGCGCAACGGCTGGGATCCGACCAAGCACACCTGGGACGGCACGCACCCGAACGCCACGGGCGAGACCCTCATCGCCCAGCGAATCTCGGAAGGCCTCGCCAAGATCGGGATCGGCGCGGCCTCCCCGAACATCTTCCAGACCACGAACTGGAACGTTCAGGCCCCTCAGCCCTCGGTCGCTACGGCAACCGAGAAGGCCACGTTGTCGTGGTCCCGCAACTCGACTGGCGCGACGGGCATGTTCATCCAGACCCGGATCGACAACATCAACCAAACGTGGCAGGAACTGCCCTACGCCGTCGGGAACCCTGACAGTTGGACCCTCGATCCGCTTGCGGCTGGTGGCACCTACCAATTCAGACTCCGCCCGACGAAGGGATTCATGGAGGGAGCAGCCGGATCCTCGGTGCAACGGACGATCGATGGCATCACACCTGGTGCGCCTACCGGCCTCGTCACCACCCAGGTGGCGACAGGCGACGCCAACGTTGTGAAGATGAAGATGTCGTGGGACGCCGGAGCCAATGCGCAAGGTTACATGCTGGCTCAGCGGCGCTACCCCGGGAACAACTCGTTCATGGAACTCCCCTACCCAATCACGGGCACATCATGGACGTTCGACTACCTGAGTGCGGGGAGTTATTACGCCTTCCGAGTCAAGTCGAACCGTGGTTTCCTTTCCTCCGGATGGTCAACCGGAGCCGTCAAACGCTCCAAGGGCATTCCATCCAACCCCAGCTACGCGGTTATGGGCGACTCGTACTCCGCGGGGAACGGCATAAACACTAACACGTGGGAGTACGACGACCCGGACTGCTTCCGCGACTACGACAGCTGGTCGACACATGTGGCGTCATATTACAACCCCGATCGCAGGATCATCGCCTGCTCCGGCAGCAGGATCGCGGACATGTACCCGTATCAGGCAAACATGGTGGAAGAGCACTTCTCCGCGAACCCCGACGCGGCCAAGATGATCACAGTGAGTGTTGGCGGCAATGACGTGGGATTCACAGACGTCCTCATGAACTGCGTCGTTTCGGCATGTAACACATCGGAAAATGAGGCAGAGTTCAGCTACCGCGTGAGCGTTGCCGAACCACGCCTAGAGGCGTTCTACTCCCTGCTGTCAGACCGCTTCATGTACACCGACATCATTGCCATGGGATACCCTTCTCCTCTCGGCGGCGGAACGGGATACGACCTCGTTTGCGCTCAATTCTCTGAGGCAGAAGGCGACTTCATTGCGCAGGGCACTCGCCAGCTCAACGCCGCCATCGACCGGGCGGCTGCCAAGAGCAACGTGTGGACGGGGTTAGGGCCTCGCATCGAAACGGCTTTCCGTTCGCACGGCGCCTGTGATACGACGCCTTGGATCCACGCACTAGATAAAATGGGGGGAAGCTTTATACCCACCGGGAACTCCTTCCACCAGAACCCAGCCGGACACCTCCAGTACGGGATGATCATCAATGGCTACCTCATCGATCACACGAGCTAAGGCACCCGTCCTGGCCATGGTCCTGGCTTCCGTCGTGCTCCTCGTTGGATGCTCCTCCGGGGTGGAAAAGTCGAGTCAGACGCCCGGCCCCACAGAACAGGAGCCCAAGGCGGCGGAACGGGATCCAGGCTCCGTTACGCCCTTCACGAAGGTGGAGCAGGACGACCTTGCGGATGTCGGCATCGAGGCGTTGACCGACACCGTCACGTGGGACGCGGTGACCGAGGCGGCTCTTCGCCCCGCGGAGCCGAAGTACGGGGAGTTGTTCGCGGTGCTCGCCGCGCAATACGTCACCGACAGCCGGGACCACGAGTTGCCCGCCGTCGAGGTCGACCAACTCCTGGACGGCCCAGCGTCTCTCCACAACTTCCTGGTCAGTGACCATGCTGGCCAGGTGGATCTGGGGACGAAGCGCTACATCGACGTACGAATCAGCCCATGGATCAGGTCCGACGTCGAGGACACGGGAGCCCTGGTCATCCGCACCCAGCTCAACGCGTTCATCCGCGCCTCCGTCGGCGGGTATCCAGCAGACTCATGGGTGCGATTCCGCATGGACGTCCGCCACGACGGGACCCGGTGGCGGCTGACCGGGTTCATCAACGCGACAGGGTCATCCGATCTAAAACTCACCGCATGGCAAAAGGAGCTGTACTTCTACTCCGGTGAAGGGTGGCGTCGCATTCCTGCCTCATCGTGACCACAGCGACGTGCGCGGTCATCTGAAGCAGGGTCTCGGTTGACCGCGCCGTCACGTGCGTACGACCCTTGAAACGACCGCACACACTCCCAGATGCTCTATCGTGTCGGCCGTGCCAGCGCCGCCAGATCCTCCCGCAACGTCTGTGGAGACGCTTCCCACAGTGAAGGTGCTCACCATTGTTGCCGCAACCGTCATGATCGGGTGCCTGTCCGTAGCCGCCCTGGCAACGGGATGGGTCATCCTCGTGCTCGTCATCGGCGCGGACGGCTGGGAACAACTGTTCGCACTCCTCGGTCTGGGCATCGCCGGACTGGCGTTGCTGGCCGCACTCCCGCACGCGCTGATCCTGCGATGGGCCAGGCGTCATCCGCGATCCATTGCCTCACCATGGCCCACTCTCGTAGCCGCGCTCTGCACCGCCGCCCCCATTCCTGCGACGGTTCTGTACTTCTTCGAGAAGACTCCGGCCCAATACACCCTTCTCGCTGCCGTCCTCATGGTGCTGCTGGCCGCCGAAGTCGCTCTGATGCTCCGCGTGTGGTGGCATCCTCGGAGTGTGGTCTGGCTCAACAGTCGGTGACGCACGGCGCCCGGCGCAGGCGCTTTACTTCTGGATACTGCACAGCCACTCGACCGGCTCGAAGCCCATGGCCTCGTTGACCTGGATCATGTGGGCGTTGACCTCGGCGTTGTACCTTCCTCGGTGCCCGCTACAGACGCATCGCGCGAAGACGTGGCCGCAACCGAGCCCTCGTCGCTGTCGGCCGGTCCACCCTCGTCATCATCTGGAACCCTCCTCAGCGACCCCGACGCCCGCTTCCATGACCTCGGTCCAGACCACGGCGAGCGCACTCGCTCCACCGCCAACGTCAAGCGCAGCGCCGTCCGCACACTCGAAGCCATCGGCTACGTCACCCTCACGCCGGCGGCCTGACCAGCACCTTTACCCGACTCCGTCGGGTGCTGCCGCCTGCCTGCATGGGTCCATTCTCTGACTAGATTTCTTCACGCGGCCTCTCCTGGTGGTCCTGCGCGATTGGTAGTCGAAGACCTCGAGCAGAACCCCGGAGGGGCCGTTCGGACAGGGCCGACACGAGAACGCGTCGCCCCCACGACATCGCTGGCGACAGGGAGATCAGCTGTCCGTCAGCGGGGAAGTCCGTGTCCGCCTACAGGGATCTTGGCGTGTCCGCTGACACCTGGGCGACGCGGCCGAGGCGACCATCGTCCAGCGAGCGACGGTGATCGCCGTGACCTCTACGACCCAGGCAACGAGAGCCGGAACTCGTAGGCTGCAGAGCAGCCGGGTTCGGGCCTCATCATGGATTCCGCAGAGATTCCGCAGGAGAGCCGTCAACGCACATCGACCACCGCCATTCACCGTCCGTCACATCGTCCCTGACCTGCACTTCTATGAGCAGCCGGCGTCGACCGTTAATCGCTCGGGCGTTCGAGCTCTACTACGACATCTAGAATTCGTTCTAGTACACATGTGGCCCCTGACCTGCAACTTCGCAGGTTCAGGGGCCACTGTCGTTCTCGCGCTGAAGGCGAAGCAACGCTACGCGCCACTACCTAGCATCGCCACGGCGAACGCCGCATACTCCTTGGCAACCTGATCCGCGGAAAGTGGTCCGTCGACGCTGAACCATGACGGCAGCGACGTACACATCGTGGCGATCGCACGACAGGCTGTGCGGACGTCCGCGCCCGGGAAGGCGCGTGCCGCCTGTTCATCCAGCAGATACTGCACTTCGTCTCGGAGACCGGTGACCCGGTGGAGGTCGTCTCCCGAAAGGCCGCGCATCTCGCTGGCTCCGAGGAAGGCAAGGTCGCCGCGGACCGCGTGGAAGAGGGCCAACGACTCGACCATCAGGGCTAGTGCATCCTGTGCGTCAGCCCCTTCCTCGCGGGCCGCGAGCAGCCGCCAGCGAATCTCGGTCATGGTGATGTCGAGCAACGCGAGAAGGATCTGCTCCTTGGCCGGATAGTGGTGGTAGATGCCCGCCACGCTCATCCCGCTCTCGGCCGCGACCTCACGCATGCTGGTCGCGTGGAAACCCTGTCGTACGAAGAGCCGGGCAGCCGCCTCCAGGACTGGTTCGAGTTCGAGATCGTCATAGCGGCGCCAGTCCCTCGCCTCTGCCGCCGACTGTCCCACGGACGGGGCAGGCGGGGTCGGTTCACCGCGCATGAGCCGGCCTGCGGGGACATCGAGCAGATCGGCGATCCGATGCAGGCGCGCCACCGTCATGGGCGTGCGGTCGTTCTCGAGCGCGCTCATCGTCGCCGGGCTCAGGTTCAGCTGGCTGGCCAGCGACCGCAATGACAGACCCTGCGCCAGGCGTGCGCTCCTGACGGCGGACCCCACGGTTCGTTCAGTCACACCGAACATCCTAACCCGAACTTCCCCTTTGGCGAACAAGACCGTACGATCATTCGGTCTAGTTCAGTCAGATCGGAGGAACCATGGCGCTCGACACCGATGACCTGGTCCGGCTCTGCCGGCTCGGACCCGCGCTGGTCGCGGCCACCGGGGACGAGGAATGGTTGGAGGCCACGGCCGAGCTCATCAGCGGCGGCAAGTCCAACCTGACCTTCACGCTGACCAGCGCCGCGGGCCAGCTGATCCTGCGGCGGCCACCCACCGGAGAGCTGCTGCCCACAGCTCACGACATGGCGCGCGAGGTCCGGGTGCAGTCAAGCCTGGCCGACACCGATGTTCCGGTGGCGCGGATCGTCCTGCACGACGAGGGTGAGCTGATCGGCGTCCAGTGCTACGTGATGGACAAGGTCCCGGGCCACATCATCCGGGCCGAGCTGCCCCCCGGGTACGCGGAGTCCCCCGCCGAGCGGAAGCAGATGGCCTTCAGCTTCGTCGACACCCTCGTCGCCCTGCACTCGGTCGACCAGGAGGAGGTCGGCCTCGGCGACTACGGCCGACCCGCCGGGTTCATGGAGCGCCAGGTCCGGCGCTGGACGGGACAGTGGGAGGCGTCTCGCACTCACGATGTCGCCGAGATCGACGAGCTCGCGCGCCGTTTGGCGGCCGGCGTACCCGGCCAGGAGCGGAGCACGATCGTGCACGGCGATTTCCGCATCGACAACGTCCTCTACGACACCGGGGACCCGGCGAGAATCAACGCCGTCCTCGACTGGGAGCTCTCCACGCTGGGCGATCCGCTGACCGACCTCGGGCTGCTGTCGCTTTACTGGCGCAGCGCTGCTGACAGCGAGCTGAGCCTCATTCCGGGCGTCACGCACCTGCCCGGCTTTCCCGACCGCGGCGACCTGCTCGAAAGGTATGCCGCTGCTTCTGGCGCCGACCTCTCCGACATGGGCTTCTACCAGGCCTTCGCCCACTTCAAGTTCGCCGTCATCGCCCAAGGCGTGGCGGCGCGCTCTGCCGCCGGCGCGATGGGCGGGCAGGACTTCGGCAACCTCGACGACGAGATTCTCGGCCTGGCTCAGACCGGCCTCGAACACATCTAAGGAGACAGTCATGGACTTCGCACCCTCAGCCAGGGCCCAGGAGGCCTGCGACAACATGTGGGACTTCATGCGCGAGCATGTCTTCCCCGCTGAGCCCACGTGGGCGGCCTACCTTGCCGAACACGGTGAGCACAGCACCCCGCCGGTGCTCGAGGAACTCAAGATCGAGGCCAGGCGACGGGGCCTGTGGAACCTCTTCCTGCCCAAGCTCTCGGGCATGTCCAACCTCGAGTACGCCGCTGTCGCCGAGATCTCGGGCTGGTCACCCGTGATCGCTCCCGAAGCCATCAACTGCCAAGCCCCCGACACCGGCAACATGGAGACCCTCGAACTCTTCGCCACCGAGGACCAGCGCAAGCGGTGGCTCGAACCGCTGCTCGGCGGACACATCCGCTCCGCGTTCGCGATGACCGAGCCTGATGTCGCGTCCTCGGACGCCACCAACATCACCACCTCGATCGAGCGCGACGGCGACGAGTACGTCATCAACGGCCGCAAGTGGTGGATCACCGGTGTCGCCGACGAGCGGTGCGAGATCTTCATCGTGATGGGCAAGACCGACCCGGGCGCCGAGACGCACCGCCAGCAGTCGATGGTGCTGGTGCATCGCGACACACCGGGCCTCACCATCGAGCGGCACCTGCCGGTCTTCGGCTACCAGGACCAACACGGCCACTCACAGCTCCGGTTCGACGATGTGCGGGTTCCAGTCACCAATCGACTCGCCGGCGAGGGCGATGGGTTCGCGATCGCCCAGGCACGACTCGGTCCAGGCCGCATCCACCACGCCATGCGCGCGATCGGGATGGCCGAGAGGGCACTGGCCCTGATGGTCGACCGCGCCAGGTCCCGCATCGCCTTCGGGCAGCACCTGGCCGAGTTCGCCAACGTGCAGGACATGATCGCCAACTCCCGCATCGAGATCGACCAGGTCCGGCTGCTGGTCTACAAGGCCGCGTGGCTGATCGACCGGCACGGCGCCAAGGGGGCCAAGGCCGAGATCTCCGAGATCAAGGTCGCGGCCCCTGCCGTCGCACTGGCTGTCATCGACCGCGCCATCGAGGTCTTCGGAGCGATGGGAGTCTCCGACGACACCATGCTGGCCGGCTTCTACGCCTGGGCACGTGTGCTGCGTATCGTCGACGGCCCCGACGCCGTCCACCGACGCACGATCGCCCGCCAGGAGCTCAAGCGCACCCCTCCCTACACAGGCTGAACCGGAGTCCCGATGCAACACCCACTTCAACGCTTCCGTCTCGACGACAAGATCGTCCTCATCACCGGAGCAAGCTCCGGACTTGGCGTCGGATTCGCCCGCGCCACCGCGGCCGTCGGCGCCACCGTGGTCCTCGCCGCCCGTCGCGAGGACCGCCTCACCGCGCTCGCCGAAGAACTACGCGCCGGCGGCACGACCGTGCTCACCCACCGCACCGACGTCTCCGTGCAACAGGACTGCCAGGCACTCGCCGCCGCGACCGTCGCCGAGTTCGGACGCATCGACGTGCTCATCAATAACGCCGGTATCGGACCGGCGGCCCCGGCCCTGCGCGAAAGCCCCGACGTCTTCACCCAGGTCATCGACGTCAACCTCACCGGGACCTACTGGATGGCGCACGCGTGCGCACCTCACATGCCCGAGGGGTCCTCCATCGTCAACATCGCCAGCGTCCTCGGCCACGTCGCCTCCCGGTTTCCGCAGGCCCACTATGCAGCCAGCAAGGCCGGAGTCCTCGGCCTCACCAGAGACCTGGCCCAGCAATGGTCCCGACGCCGCGGGATCCGCGTCAACGCGCTCTCGCCCGGCTACTTCGCCAGCGAGATCACTGACGCCGAAGGCGGCCACCTCCTCCGCGACATGGTCGCGGACAACAGCATCCTGGGACGCTTCGGCGAGCAAGAGGAGCTCGACTCCGCACTCCTCTTCCTGGCCACACCCGCCTCCTCCTATATGACCGGCGGCTCCCTGACCATAGACGGAGGCCTGAGCGCCATCGTCTGAGCCGACATAGCCACGGCTGGGCATCGACACAGACGCGGAGCGGTTTCAAGCAGATTGCTTGACAGCCCACTTTCACGTCATCAGACTCGTCCATATGACTGAATCAAATGATCGAGTTGCGACGCCCCCTCCCCCACCAAGCACCCGCGACGTCGCCGTCCTCGGATGCGGAAACATGGGCTCCGCCATGGCCCGGGCGCTTCTCGCGTCCGGGCGCCGGGTGATCGTGTGGAACCGCACCACCGAACGAGCCGAGGCCCTCGCCCCCGACGGCGCCGAGGTGCGGACATCCGCCGAGAAGGCACTCACCGAGGCGCCTTTGGCGATCCTCTGCCTGGGATCGACCGACGACGTTCGGAGCCTCTTGGACACGGTGGCTCCCGAACGGCTCACGGGCTCCACGATCCTCAACGTGACCAGCGGGACCACCCAGGACGCGCGCGCGTTGCAGGACTGGGCGCAGGCGCACGGGGTCAAGTACCTCGATGCGGCGATCGGCGCCTACCCCGAGCAGATGGGCACCGAGGATGCTCGCATCATGGTGGCCGGCGACGAAGGTCTGTGGAGCGCCAACAAGGCGGCCATCTGCGACCTCGCGGGATCATCGATGTACGTGGGCACGGACCCGAGTGCGGCAAACGCCATCGACGCCGCCCTGACCGGCGCCTTCTACATCTCGAGCCTGGTGGCGTTCGCCGAAGCCACCCGCTTCATGAACAGGTTCGGCGTCTCCCACGACGTGCTGTCCACCCTGAGCGCGTACTCGGTGTCCGTACTCGATACCCAGGTCAAGCACATCCTCAGCCGCATCGCAGCTGACGACTTCTCCACGGAAGAGGCGACTCTCAACGTCTATGCCGATGCCGCTGCCACTTTCGCCGTGACCCTGAACGAACAGGGCGACGCCCCCATGATCAAGAGCACCGCAACGGTGCTGAGAGATGCGGTCGACGCGGGCCTCGGAGACGAGGACCTTGCGGCCGTGGTCACGCTCCGATCCTGACCCGCCACAACGGTTGCGGGCGCGCGGGCACAAACCCGAGAAACGCGTTGCCCGCACCTGGGGGAAGGCTGAACGCCTCAGCCGAGGAACGCCTTGAGCATCGCCTGGGCAGTCTCGAGCTCGCGTAGGACCAGCTTCTCGTCGCCGTGAGTGATCAGCTGCATGCACAGCCCATCGACCAAGGAGACGACGACCCTGGTCACCGTCTCGAGCTGGTCCTCCGGAAGAGGCGTCTCCGCACCGCGGAGGAATCCCTTCCAGGCATCGATGAACATCCCGTACACCCGAACCGCGAACTCCGGGTCATTGCGCTCCGCCCACAGCCAGATCTCGATCTGGGTCTTGTTGGCGGCGGGGTTGTCGATGGCCCACCGGATCGAGTCCTCCAGCACAAGCGCGGCCATCGCCGCCACGGGCTGCCCTTGGAAGTCAGCATGTTCCTTGAGGTCGGCGCGCGTGAGCTCGGCCAACTGCTCGAACACAGCCCAGAGGAGGTTCTCCTTGGTCTGGAAGCAGTAGTGGAGGGTCGCCAGCGGCGCCCCCGCCTCCTCTGCGATGCGCCGTGTCGTCGCTCCATCGACTCCCACCCGAGCAATGACAGTCACAGCGGCATCGATGAACTGCCGGCGTCGAACTTCTGTGGGAACGTGCGCCACGACTCCTCCAAGCGGACTCGACTCAGTCAATTGAACAAGTAAAGACTAGCAGCAGAGCGAGCACATACTCATTCGAACCATGGGGCGGTCGAGGAAGGAGTGAGTCAGGCCTTCACCGCCGACGCGGCATCATCGAACTGGGCGAACGAGTTGGTCACTTCGGCACCCTCCTCCTTGAGCAGGAAGATCGGGTCGGCCATGGTGCCCTGGTGCTCGACGAAGCCGGTGCCGGGAGCGCAGACCGACCAGCCGAGGAGCCGCTGGATGTCCTCGTCGAATCCCTTCACGACCTCGGGCGCGTACGTCAGGTAGGCATTCTCCTCCTGGCGGAGGAAGCCCAGGTCGAGGCCGATCGTCAGGCCGATCCGGTTGCTGTCGGAAGAGTTCGTGCCGCCGCCGTGGAACGTGCCGCCGACCCAGATCAGGGCCGATCCGGCACTCATCTCGGTCGGGATCGCCTCATCGGTGCGCGGACCACGGCTGTCGTCCCACTTGTGGCTTCCGGGCACCACCATGGTGCCGCCGTTCTCGGCGGTGAAGTCGGTGACAGCCACCATGATCTGGACCCGTGCCTGGCGGTAGCCCTCGGGGTGGCGCCACTGCCAGACTCCGTCGTCGCGGTGCAGCGGCTGCGCGCCCTCACCCGGGTGGATGTCGATGATCGAGCTGACCCCGACGGTGTAGTTCGGCGTGAGCTCGAGCTCGTGCTCGCCGAAGAAGCCCTTCTGCGGAACCTCGAGGAAGTGGCTGGCGATGCCCGCATAGTGCGGGTGACGAACGGCCGTCGCCGCGTGCTTGGTGTGCTGGAAGATGCCGTAGAGACGCTTGGTCTTGTGACCGGAGAAGTCGTCCTGGCCCCAGGGCGTGGCGGCCATCGCGGCGTCGATGTCACTGCGCAGCTCGGCCACGGTCCGGGCGTCGAAGAAGTCCTTCAGGATGACGCCGCCGTCGCGCTCGACGACGGCGATCGCGTCCTCGAGCGACGCCGTGGCGTCGAGGGTGGTGAGGGTGGTCATGACACTGCCTTTCGTACGGGAATGCGTGCTCAGTTGTGGTTCAGGACGGCAGCGAGCGCCTCGGCGGTCGCATCGACGTCGTCAGCCGAGTGGACGGCGGAGAGGAAGACCTTCCCGGAGGGCATGAACAGGAAGCCGCGCCGCAGCATCCCGTCGAGGATGTCGTTCCACAGGCCGCCCGTGCCGTGGATCCCGGTGGCGCCGCCCTCGGGGACGTACTGGAGGAGCGAGCCGACCCGGTTGAGGCTTCCACCGCCGGGCGTGTCGGCGAGCACCTTTCCGATGGTGGCCTCGAACTGCTCGGAGACGGCCTCGAGACGCTCGTAGACCGACGGGTCCGCGAGCACGCCCATGGTCGCGGTCACGGCGGCCATGGCGATCGGGTTGGCGTTGAACGTGCCGGCGTGGACGACACCCGCACCGACCTGGTCGACGAGGTCGGCACGACCGATGACGGCACTCTGGGTGAACCCGCCCGCGATCGCCTTGCCGAAGACCGAGAGGTCCGGAAGGACGCCGTACTTCTCCGCCGCGCCACCGCGGGCGATCCGGAAGCCGGTGATGACCTCGTCGAAGATCAGGACGACGCCGTACTTGTCGCAGAGCGCACGGAGAGCCGGCAGGAACTCCGGCAGCGGCGCCTCGACGCCACCGTTGCTGACGATCGGGTCGACGAGGACGGCAGCGATGTCGCGTTCGGCGGCCTCGGCCAGCAGTCGCTCGGCCATGGCGACGTCGTTGAACCGCGCCACGACCAGGTCGTCGAGACCGGTCGGGCTCTGCCCCTTGCTCGCCGGTACGGCGGGCCGGCCACTGTCGGCCTCCTCGAGGCCGGCGTAGACCGAGTCGTGCCAGCCGTGGTAGCTGCGGGCGAACTTCAGGATCCGGTGGCGACCGGTCGCCGCACGGGCGAGCCGCAGCGCCACCTGTACCGCCTCGGTGCCGGTGTTGCTCCAGACCAGCCGCTCGCCCTGGGGGACGGCCTCCAACACCGCCTCGGCGGCGAGGTACTCCTGCTCGTGGCTGGTGCCGATGACCTGCATCCGCGCGGCGACCTCCCGCACCGGCTCCACGACCCGCGGGTCGCTGTGGCCGAGGACCAGCGGACCCCACGCCATCACGTAGTCGGTGTACCGGTCGCCGTCGAGGTCCCAGACGTAGGCGCCCCGCGCCTCTCGGACGAACAAAGGGTGAGGACGCATCGCGGCCCTCATGCCCGACCCCACCCCGTTGCCGATGCTGCGACGGGCCCGCTCGAAGGCGATGCGTGAACTCTCCAGCGCCATGACGCTCCTTCTCCGAATGTCCGACTCAGCCGTCGAGGCCGAGGTAGTCACCGAGCTCGGCGTAATCGACCTGCCACAGGCCGGCGGAACCGACCGGGTACTGCGAGCGGAAGCCGAGGATGCGCTGGACGCGCGGGGCCAGGGTCGTGGCGAGGTCGCGGTCGACGAGGAACGGGTAGGCCTCCTCGCCGGTGAGGAAGCCCGGGTTGAACGCGAAGGCGACGGCACGACGGTACTCGTCGGCGGTCTTGTTCGCGCCACCACCGTGCGCGGTCTTGCCGCTGAAGAACAGCGCGTCGCCGGCCTGCATCACCGCCGGGACCGTGTCCTCCGGGGTGCCGCGGTCCTCGAAGTCGTCCCAGTGGTTGCTCCCGGGGATGACGCGGGTGGCGCCGTTCTCCTCGGTGAAGTCGGTGAACGCGATCAGGAAGTTGACGCAGACCTCCGGGCCGTTCTTGCCCAGCCCGACGAAGGGGTGCCAGTTCTCGAGGTCGCGGTGGAGGAACTGGGCGTCGTTGCCGGGACCGATCTCGATCACCTGGGCGGTGGTCATCCAGTAGGTTCCGGACTCCTCGAGGAACGTCGCGTCGCAGAGGTCGTGGACCAGATCGTGGTTGATGATCTCGTCGCGGAAGGTCGGGCTGAGCGTGACCAGGTTGGTGAGTCGCTTGGTGTTGCTGCCGTGGAACGCGGCGACGATCTCGTTCTCGTGGGTCGACCCCGGCGCGAGCGCCTGCATCGCCGGCTCGACGTCGGCGTTGAACCGGTCGATCTGGTCCTTGCTCAGGAAGTTCTTGAGGATCACGCCTCCGTCGCGCGCCACGATCTCGAGGATCTCCTCGACCGGCGTGCCCCGCGGGACGGACTGCAACGAGGCGACATCAGGGGTGACGGTCATGGACATGCTCCTAGCTGTGGTCACGAGTTGTTCAAACGACTGTATCATCTGATCATGTGAGGTGGAACACCCTCTTCCCGCCCTGACGAACCCCTGGAGTCGCCATGAACCGGACCCTCTGGACCGCCCTTCTCGACGAGGAGTCCGCACGGATGGCCCAAGTGCTGGCCGTTGCCCTGCCGACGCCGCTGCACACGCTCGGGCTCGAGGGCGTGCGCGCTTTCGCGGCCCCGCAGCCGCCGCCGCGGCTGACCCCGATCGCGACGGTGCGCGACCACCACACCGGTGAGCCGGCCGTGCGGATCCGCGAGTACCGCCCCGAGGAGAGAGCCTCGCTGCCGGCCGTGCTCTACCTGCACGGCGGCGGGTTCACCGTCGGCAGCCTCGACGGCGTCGACGAGCTGTGTCGCCGCATCGCCGCGCAAGCCGGGTGCGCGGTGTTCTCGGTGGAGTACCGGCTTGCTCCCGAGCACCCATACCCTGCCGCGCTCGACGACGTCCGCGCGGCGTACGCCTGGCTCCTCGACGACGCGCTGCGTCTCGGTGTCGACCCGGCCCGGATCGCGGTGGCGGGTGACTCCGCAGGAGGCGGCCTGGCGGCATCGCTCTGTCTGGCGCTGCGCGAGGAGGGCCGTCCGCAGCCGGTGATGCAGCTGCTCGCCTATCCCGCCGTCGACGACACCTTCTCCCGCCCGTCGTGGTCCGACTTCGCCGACGCTCCCCTGCTCGGCCGCGAGGACGCGCTGTGGTTCCGCGACCAGTACCTCGGCACGGTCGGCTACCCCCAGGACGTGCTCGCCAACCCGATGCGCGCGACGACCCTCCGAGGCCTGGCGCCCGCCCACATCATCACCGCCGAGGTCGACCCGCTCCGGGACGATGCCGAGGCGTACGCCGCCCGGCTCGCCGCCGACGGCGTCAGCGTCACCCGGAAGCGGTACGCCGGGGTGTTCCACGGCTTCTTCACCGAGGTGGAGGTCTACACGAAGGCGCGCGAGGCGGTTGCGGAGGCGTGCGTGCGGCTGCGCACCGCGTTCGCGGGCTGAACCGATGGAAGGGGCCCCGTCACCGGGCCCCTCCCTCATCACACGAGGTCCTCAGATCTCGATCCAGGTGGTCTTGAGAGTCGTGTACTTCTCGAGGCCGTGGACGCTACGGTCCGCGCCGTGACCGGACAGGTTCCGGCCTCCGAACGGGACCGAGCTGTCGCCTTCCTCGTAGCAGTTGACCCAGACCATGCCGGCCTTGATCTGCCGCGAAAGCCGGTGCGCACGGCTGAGGTCGCTGGTCCAGATCGCCGACCCGAGCCCGAAGTCGGAGTTGTTGGCGATCTCGATCGCCTCCTCCTCCGTGCGGAAGGTGTGGACTGCCAGCACGGGACCGAAGATCTCGTGCTGAGCCAGGCGGCTGTCGGGATCGACGTCGGTGAAGACGACGGGGTTGACGTAGAGCCCGCCCTCCCGCTTCTCGTCGGACCCCAGCACGAGCGTCGCTCCGTCGGCGATGGCCTTGCCGACCTCGGCGAGCACGTCGTCGCGATGGGCGGCGTACGCCATCGGGCCCATGGTGGTCGCCGGGTCGAGCGGGTCGCCGATCACGTGCTCCTCGAGGTGCGTGACGACCCGCGCCACGAAGGCGTCACGGATGTCCTCGTGGACGACCAGACGGGAACCGGCCGTGCACATCTGACCGCTGTTGAACGAGATAGCCCACGCCGCCATCCTGGCCGCCTCGTCGAGGTCAGGGGCGTCGGGGAAGACGATGTTGGGCGACTTGCCACCGAGCTCGAGCGAGACCGGCTTGGCATTGGACTCCCCCGCGTACGTCAGCAGCTTCTTGCCGATCTCGGTGGAGCCGGTGAACGTCAGGGCGTCGACGTCGTGGTGCAGGGCGATCGCCGAACCGACGACCGAGCCGTTGCCGGTCACGACCTGGAGTACGCCGGCCGGGAGCCCCGCCTCGGCGGAGAGCTCGACGGCACGGAGCAGCGACAGCGGTGTCTGGGTGGCCGGCTTGACGACGATGCTGTTGCCGGAGGCGAGCGCCGCCGGGATCTTGAACATCGCCAGCGTCATCGGGAAGTTCCACGGCGTGATGGCACCGACGACGCCGAGCGGCTCACGGGTGACCAGTGCCACCGCACCGTTGCGACCACGCGGAGCCTCGTCGTACAGCTTGTCGGCAAGCTCGCCGTACCAGCGGATCGTGTTGGGCGCGGTGCGCAGCTCGACGTTCCACGCGACCGAGACCGGCTTGCCCATCTCGAGGGCGAGCAGCAGGGCGAGCTCATCACGGTTCTGATCGAGCAGGTCGGCCCACTTGATCAGCACATCGGCACGCTCGCGCGGCTCGATGCGCGACCAGACGCCGCTCTCGAACGCCTGGCGTGCGCCGCGCACGGCGCGGTCGACGTCACTGGCGTCGGCGCTGGCGACGTTCGCGATGACGGCACCGTCACGCGGGCTGGTGAGCGGAAGGGTCTTGCCCGATCCCCTGTCCCACGTACCGTCGATCCACATCGCCTCGGGTAGCGAGGTCTGGTCGCGGAGGTCGAGCCAGTCCTGGAGCGTGGTGAGGGCGCTGGTTGTCGTGGTGGTCATCTGAGATCTCTCCTCAAGCGTTCTGGGGGGCGAGCCGAGCGCGGCCGGCAGCGAGCTGCGTGGACTGTTCGACGAGCCAGTCGAAGGCGGGGTCGGGCTCGACCGACCACTCGGGGTGCCACTGGACACCCAGCACCGGAAGGCCCTCGAGGGCGATGGACTCCACGACGCCGTCGGCGGTGCGACCGGTCACGACCAGTCCCTCTCCGGGGCGGTCGACGGCCTGGTGGTGCCAGGAGTTGGTCTGACGACGCGGTCCGTAGATCGCGTGGACCCACGAGCCCTCGACGAACTCGACGACGTGCCCGGGGTCACCCGCCGACGGAGCAGCGTTGCCCGTCGAGTGGATGATCGGACCGTCGTCCTCGAGGTGCTCGATGAGGGTGCCGCCCCGGACCACGTTGAGGAGCTGGTGACCTCGGCAGATGCCCAGCAGCGGGATCCCCGCCGCGATAGCGGCCTCGATGAGTGCCGCTTCGTACGCGTCGCGACCCAGGTCGTGGGCATCGTGCGACCAGCGCGGGTCGACGTCGGGGTCCACGGTGGCCTGACCGCCCCAACGGGAGGGGTGCACGTCCTGACCACCGGTGATGACCAGGCCGTCCAATCGCTCGACGACCTCGGTCGCCTCGACGCTCCACGGCAGCTCGACCGGGATGCCACCGGCCCGGGCTACGCCCTCGGCGAAGTCGGCGAAGTAGGTCGAGATCTGCCGGTCGCGGAACCTCGGCGAGGTCTTGTCCATCATGCCTAACGTCAGCAACCGGCCGGTGATGCCGATGAGTGGCTTCATATCAATGTCCTCCGATCCGCGCCACGACGCGGATCTCATGGCCCGACGCAAGTGCGTCGAAGCCCTCGTTGATGGTCTCCAGGTCGAACGCCGCCGTCACCAGGTCGTCTAGCCGGAGCACGCCGAGCCGGTTGAACTCGGCGTACATCGGGATGTCGACCTTGAAGTGGTTGGATCCGAGGAACGACCCCTGCAGACGCTTCTCCTCCAGGAAGAGCTCCGACCCACGGATGTCGATCTGGTGGCTGTCGGGGATCATCCCCATGACGGTGGCCGTGCCACCGGGCCGGAGCATGGCGAAGGCCTGGCTGGCAGTCGCGCCGGCACCCACCGCCTCGAAGGCGTGGTCGACGCCACCGGCGGACAGCTTCCGGACGGCAGCGACGGCGTCACCCTCGCGGGCGTTGACGACGTCGGTGGCGCCGAACTCGAGCGCCTGCTCGAGCTTTTCGGGCACCACGTCGATGCCGATCACGCGCACGGCGCCGGCCAGTCGGGCGGCCTGGAGGGCCGCGAAGCCTACGCCGCCGAGGCCGATGACCGCGACGCTCTGGCCCGTACGGACCCGGGCGCTGTGCAGCACCGCTCCCATGCCGGTGGTGACGGCACAGCCCAGGATGCTCGCGGTCGCCGGCCGGACGTCGTCCGGGATCACCACGAGGGCGCTCTGGTGGACGAGAGTCATCTCGGCGAAGCCGCCGATGCCGGCCGTGGGGCGCACGGCCTCCCCCCGCAGGTTGGTGAACCGGGGACGCTCACGCTCCTGGGCGAGCCTGCCCCGGTTGACACAGAGGGTCTGGCGACCTTCGAGGCAGTATGAGCACGACCCGCACGACATCGACAGGCAGGTGACCACCCGGTCGCCGGGGGCGAACCCGGTGACGCCGCTCCCGACCTCGACGACCTCGCCGACGACCTCGTGGCCGAGGAGGATCGGTACGGCCGTCTCGAAGGTGCCGTCGATCTCGTGGAGGTCGGAGTGGCACAGGCCGGCGTGGTCGACCCTGACCAGCACCTCGCCCGCAACGGGAGCATCGACGAGGAGCTCCTCGATCTCCAGCCGCCCGGGGGCGGTGTTGAGGACCGCCGCCTTGATACGCCTGCTCATGCGAGCTCGAAGTATCGGGCGGACTCCCAGGCCGTGAGGCCGACATCCGGTTCGCCACCCATGGCGTGGAAGGCCAGCCACTCCCAGCGGCGGGTCCCCAGCCAGTACGTCACGAACTCCTCGCCGAGCACCTCGGGCAGGACCTTGTCGGCCTCGAGCGCCGCGGCCGCCTGGGTGATCGTCGTCGGGATGTTCTCGACCAGGCCCGGCGGGAGCGCCCAGGCAGAGCCGACGAACGCCTCCGGCGGCTCCACTGCGTTCTCCATGCCGTAGACACCGGCGCCGGTGACGGCGGCAGCGACGAGGTAGATGTTCGAGTCCGAGCCCGGCAGGCGGTACTCGATCCGCGAGTACGCCGGGTGGCCGGTGACCGCGCGGATGGCGGTCGACTTGTTGTGGAGCCCCCACGTGACGGTGGTCGGCGGACCCTCCAGCGGAACGATCCGGCGGTAGGAGGTGATGAACGGCAGCGCGATCGAGCTGGTGCCGGGCATCGCCTGCATGACACCGCCGATGAAGTGGCTCATGGTCTGCGACGGACCGTCCGCGCTGTAGAAGGCGTTCGCGCCGTTGGTCGCGAGGGAGATGTTGATGTGCGAGGCCTGACCCCAGGCGTCGGACCACTTCGCCATGAAGGTCACCGTGCGACCCAGGTCGTAGGCGACCTCCCGCATGATCTGGCGCGTGCGCGCCCAGCGGTCGGCGACATCGACGACCTCCCCGACGGCAACGTTGATCTCGATCTGGCCGGCGGCGGCCTCGTCGTTCCACGCCTCCCAGGCGATGCCGACCTCGCGGAGGCGGGCCTCGACCGCCTCCAGGTACTCACGCCAGTCGGAGGACTTGGCGAGCACGTACGCCGAGCCGGCTGTCCCACCCAAAGGGGTCAGCCCCTCGAAGCCCTTGGCGCGGGCCTCCTGGATCGACTCCTCGAAGACGGTTGCCTCGATCTCGACCGCGGCCACGACTTCGTAGCCGGCCTCGGTCGAGCGGGCGACGACCTTGCGCAGCAGGTTGCGCGGGCACACGGAGACTGGCTCACCCTCCGCGGTCCAGAAGTCGCCGATCACGGCCGCGACGCCGGGACGCCACACGACCAGCGTATCGAGATCGACCCGGAGGAAGATGTCGTCCAGCTCACCGCGCCACGACGGGAACGGGACTCCTAGAACCGGGAAGCTGCCCAGGTCGTTGCCGAAGACGACGTCGGCAAAGGCGAAGCCCTGGTCGAGCCCACCGACGAACTTCTCCACCGACAGCGTCTTGCCGACGAACGTCCCGTCCAGGTTCGTGGCCTGGACCTGGACGGACGTGATCTCGTTGTCTGCGAGCCACTGGCTGATCTCTGAGCTCTGCATATCAACCACCGAACCGAACCTTCCAGTGCGCACCGCACATCACAGATGACTGGGCCGCCGACCCGACGCCCGATACCAGGCCGAGAGCAACCGCGATCAGGAACGAGTCGACCTGACCACTGAGAACCGCCGCGAGAGCCGGTCCGTAGCCGTGGATCTCGTAGCTGTCGTCGCCATCACCGAGGACCTCCTGGGCCTCTTCGTCCCAGCAGACGACGACCAGGCGCCCAGGGAAGCCCGGGGTGCCCCGGTTCACCGCCCAGAAGTTGGCGGCTGCCTCACGCCACTCCGGGAGCGGCGGGGTCAGAAGCTTGGCCGCGGCCTGACCGACGGGGTCGGCGGTCTCACCGACTGTGTACTCAGGGTCGAAGTGGAGTTCCACCGGCTCGACGCCGAAGGCCACTCCGTGACGGACGTGGACGCCGGTCCCGTCGAACGTCAGGGTCGCAGCCTGGGCGTCCGTGACGGACTTCAGGGCGACCTCCCCGTTGGTCTGCGCGACCAGATCGCGCAGCTCGGGCACACGGACGCTCGCCCGGAGCGTCCGCGCCAGCGAGAGCACGAGGGGCGTTGGGTCAGCCTCAGTCGCAATCATTTCTGCCGCACTGTTCAAGTAAGCTCACTCCAATGATCAAGCGACTGGATCGTTTGATCAAGTATGACGCGGGTCACTTTCCGTGTCAACGGCCATAGACAGGATCAGCGAGTGCCCGCGCTGGCTCTCGCTCGTAGACGACGAAGGAGTACGTAGGCGACGTCGCCTACGTACTCCTTCGCTCTGTGCCTGACGCCCGAATCAGTGCAGGAAGATCACGTCTGGCGGATCAGCGCCTGGAATGCACCCGGGTGCCGCAGGCTGGAGAGCGCGACCGCGATCAGGATCCCCAGCGGGAAGAGCAGGCTCACGGCGTACCCGAGCGTGTAGAGGTAGCCCTCAGGAAGCCCCGGGATCCCCGGAACATAGGCCGACGAGAGGATCAGCGTGATCACGGCCGCACCGAATGCCGCCCCGATCATCATGATCGTCCCGGGGATGCCGGCCGCCATCCCCGCCTTCTCCTCACTCACGACCAGCTGCGGGATCGCAAACGCTCCACTGTACCCAGCACGGCTGCCGAGCCCGACGAGACCCGAACCGATGAGGTACTGCCACGCGTGGTCGTGCGCGAAGACCATCCAGGCGAGTCCGATCGCGCAGACAAGAGCACCACCGGCGAGGATGAACGCCGGCCGACCTTGCTGAATGGCTCTCTCGGCCACCTTCCCGCTGATGAGCATGGTGAGCGCGAACGGGATCATGAGAAGGCTGGTGCCCAGCGCGTCCATCCCCAGGCCGTAGCCCACCTCCGCGGGAGTCTGGGTGTAGTAGCTGACCAGGAGGACAAAGGCAGCGTCGATTGCGCCGATCAAGAAGGACGCGACGAACGCGGTCGTCGTGAACGGCCGCTTGAGCATGCTGAGGTCGAACACGGCGGTCGGCGAGTTGCGCTGCGACACCGCCCAGGCGATACCCAGAGCGATGCCGGCAGCGAACAACGCGAAGCAGACGGTCCTGCTCCAGACGCTGACCTGCGAGACGGCGAGAAGCACCACAGCGACCCACGCGATCAACCACGCCGTCCCGAACACACCGATCTTCGCCGAGGACGCGGGCCGCGACGCGGGCACGGTGATCAACAGCGCGACGGTGGTGACGAGGAACGATGCGGCCAAGACGTAGAAGAACGCCGAGAGCGACAGGTACCTGACGGCAAGGCCGCTCCCGACCATGCCCAGGACGACAGCGCCGCCGGTCGCCATGATCAGCACGCTGACGGCGGTGGCGATCGAGCTGCCGGACAGGTGCCGACGCAGGAACCCGACCGGCAGCATCTGCGCCGCGCTACCGAAACCGAGCAGGGCGGACCCGACCACCAGAGCCGCGTACGAATCCACGATCGCCGGAGCAAGGGCCCCCACCACCAGTACCGCACCCGAACCCAGGAACACCGCTCGCTCCGGGACCACGTCCTGCAGACGCGGGATGAGCACGAATCCAGCGCCGCTCCCGAGGGCCAACGCGGTGAAGATCCAGGTCGCCGCCGAGACGCCGATCGAGTACTGCGCCTGCATCAACGGCAGCAGGGGGCCGAGCATGAAGCTGATCGCCATCGTCACCGTGCTCAAGAGCGCGGCAACGCTGATCAAGGCCACCCGTCGACTGCGCTCGCCTGCGCCGACATCGGCGCCCTGGAAGGTGTCATTCAGCTGAGTCATCGATTCTCGCTCCTCTTTCGAAAGCACCAAGACGTTGCCCGCGACGTATCGGTGTGGTGTGGGTCACAGAAGCGTAATCGCAATGCGATCATTTGATCAAGTAAAGTGATCCAGTCGTATGAACGCTTCGACTGACGTGGCCCGCCGACTCACCGCGCGGGCGCCGCAACAGAGGCCGTCGCCGCCCGCTAGGAGGGATCGGTGACCGCGAGATCGGGCGCGACCTCCAGCACCAGAAGAGCCGCTGCCACGTGGGTGGGATTGTCCTCCAGCTTGACCACCGACAAGTCGTTGGCCCGCGAGACCCGGCGCTCGACGGTGTTCCGATGAGCGTAGAGAGCAGCTGCGGTGCGCGTCGTGTTGAAGCCGCTCTGGACGTAGGTGAGGAGCGCCTGTCGCAACGTCTCGTCGGCTTCAGCAAGCGGCCCGAGCGTCTTGGTGACGAACCGCTGCGCACTCGCACGATCCTTCGTCAACGTGTCGATGAGCTCGACATCCGTGTACGCCGTGAAGCGGCGCATCGAACCAAGTCGCATGACCATCGCCTGCGCCGCGAGAGCGTCCTGGTGGCTCGACCCGAAGTCTTCCAGCGCGTATCCGGGCCTCCCGAGCGCTGACTGGACCTGGTCAGCCTCGACAAGAAGCGTCTCGACGTCGCGCAGATCCGGGGAATCCGTTCCCGACAGCCACAGCCAGCGCGACGTCGTGCTCGCGCGTGCGACCAGGGAGGCTCGCCCCGGCGGCGTGGATCGCACTGCGTCGACGACTTCCTCGAGGGAGTCGAGGTGGCGCGGGTCGTCGGTCCACAGGACCATGGCCTGATGCCACCGCGCCAACCGGTAGTTCAGGCGCCGCTCGGCGAAGTCCTGGGGAATGGAGGCACCGTTCGCGATCATCTGGATCATCGCAACTGCGACGGCGTTGGCATTGCTCTTCGCGTCAGCGACGACACTGGCCTCGCGGAAGGCGGCGGCCCAGTCGATGGCGTACTGCACCAACGACTGGGCCGCCACGTGCAGGACCTCCACCAGAAGGTCCGGGTCCGTGCACTGTGCCAGGCACACCCCCAGCCACCTGCGCCAGGCCACCGCGAGAGCTGCCCGCCAGCCTTCGGCGAAGTCCGGGTCGAGACCACGCAACGCCAGGTCGTGGATGTAGGCGGTCGTCCGTGCCCCGATGTAGGGCTCGACCCGGAAACCCGGGCGCTGGATGTTCGACGTGAGCCAGTGCACGACATCGGAGTGGTTGACCTGCCGGTCCTCGTGGGCCAGAGCCGCATCGGAGAAGAGCGTATGGTCGTTCTGAGCCGTGCGGGCGGTGCCCGTGACCATGTCGACCAGCCCATCCATCGCATTCACATGCTGCTGACAGACCGACCGGATCACGTCCGCAGCCTCTGGGCTCGGCGGGGGCCACAGCTGCTCCAAGGTCGACATGCCTGCCTCTCATCCAGCGCCGGCGGGCGTACTCATCCGAGGGATCGTTCCGCGGTCCTGACCCGAGCCGCGACACGCTCCGCGACGCGTAGGCCCGTCAGAACCGCGCCGTTCATGGTGCCTGCCCATTCCCCCGCCGTCTCCACGCCGGCCCAGTCGACCCGCCCATGCGGCTGCGTGAGAGCACCCGCATAGGACGTCGTCGCGTAAGGCGCCACAGCGGGGTTGGGGCCGCCAGGAGCGAAGTCGTCCGTGCCCCAGCAGTGGTCGATGTAGTCGATGGGCGTCTCCGCCTGGGCACCGTAGAGGCCGACCAGCTGCTCGACGACGCGCTTGCGCCGGATCTCCGGGCTGAACCCGTCGTACACTCGCGGATCGCAGAAGGCCATCAGGATCCCCGGTCCGTCTTCGCCGGGCGAGACATCGAACGTGATGAATACCGTCCCCGTGTCGGTGATCGCCTCGCCCGACAGCCCCTCGGCCCGCCAGAACGGCTTCTCATAGGCGACGAACGCCTTGCTCAGCGCTCCCATGCGCCACGTCCTCGTGAGCCCTTCCGACGCCTCGGGCAGAGCGGGCTCGAACTCGATGTCAGCGCGGTGAGCCGGTGCCGAGGTGGCAATCGCGTACTGGGCGGTGATCGTGGTCGCGTCGGTGAAGACGGTGACACCCTCGTCGTCCTGCGCGATGCGACGGACCGGGGCATCGAGCACGACCCTCTCACCGAGCCGTTCGGCCAGTCGTACGGCGATCTCCTGGGTGGTCTCGAAGACGCGCTCCTCCTGCTGCCCGCCCTCGACATCGAGCATGTGCTCGAGGCCTCCCGCCGAGCGGATGTAGCGCAAGGCGTGCAGCAGGGAGACGTCACCCGGGCTGGCCCCCCACTGCACCTTGCTGACGACCGCCATCAACGCGCGTGTGCTCGGCAGCGCCCGCTTCTGGTCGAGCCACTCACCGAACGAGATCCTGTCGAGCTGGGCAGCAACCGGGGATGTCCAGGCGGCGTCGACGTCGATCGTGCTCAACAGCTTCTCCAGGGCCATCTGCACCCGAGCCATGTCGACGAGCGCGGCCGGCGAGATCGACGGGATGGTGCCCTGGTAGGTGCGGCGCTTCCCCGCCATCCACAGGACGTTGCGGCCATCGGCGAACTGGCCGGTCATCGTGCAGCCGACCCGCTCCGCGAGGTCACGGATCGCGGTGTGCCGCCGGGCGATCCAGGTGGCACCCAGGTCGACCTTGACACCGGCGACCTCTCCCGTGAACGAACGACCGCCGACACGGTCGCGGCCCTCCACCACCAGGACAGACACCCCCAGGCTCGAGAGTCGTTCAGCGGCACTCAGACCCGCGAAGCCGGCGCCCACGATCACAACGTCGGCGGATGCGTGCTCGGTGCTGTTCTCACGAGATCTTGACATGGTTTCCTCCTGCGCTCACGCGGTCCGCGTGTCCTGAGTTGTCGGGATGGTCGGCTCGGTGTCTCCGATACCGATGCCTCCACTGTTGCCGCCCAAGAGGTCGGTCCCAACGACAGTCCGCACCTACTTCCACCGGCCGAGGTGCGCCACGCACCTACGTTCGTCCGATGGGACGCGCGACCGAGGCCGCGCCAGATCTAGGAGGTTGCGTCCGAGGCGAGGTTGGGTGCGACGTCCAGCACCAGGAGGGCTGCGGCCACATGGGTGGGGTTGTCCTCCACCTTGACCACGGACAGCTCGTTCGCGCGCGAGACCCGGCGCTCGACGGTGTTCCGGTGGGCGTACAGGCTGGCGGCGGCCCGAGTGGTGTTGAAGCCGCACTGGACGTAGGTGAGGAGCGTCTGTCGCAGCACGTCCTCCGCCACGGCCAACGGGCCGAGGGTCTTGGTCACGAACCGCTGCGCACTGGCCCGGTCCTTGGTCAGGGTGTCGATGAGCTCGACGTCGGCGTACTCAGTGACGCGACGGTCGGAGGCGAGCCGAATGATCATCGCCTGTGCCGCCAGTGCGTCCTGGTGACTGGACCTGAACCCGTCCAGACCGTGACCCGGTCGGCCCACGGCCGTCTGGACCAGCTCGGCCTTCCCCAAGACCTTCTCGACGGGATGCAGGTCGGGGGCCGCGGGCCCGGACAGCCAGACCCAGCGGGACGTCGCGCTCGCCCGTGCCACCAGCGACGTGCGTCCCGTCTCTGTGGAACGTACGGCCGTGACCGCCTCCTCCAGAGCATCGACGTGCTCGAGGTCGTCGGTCCACAGCACGAGCGCCTGGTGCCACCTCGCCAGGCGGTAGTTGAGTCGCATCTCCGCGAAATCGTCGGGAACGGGGGCGCCGCTCGCGATCAGCTGGATCGTCGCCACGGCCTCCGCATCCGCGTCGGTGACCGCGTAGGACACGCTGGCCTCACGCAGGGCCTCGAACCAGTCGAGGGCGTACTGCACCATCGACTGCGCCACGATGTCCAGGACCCCGACGAGAACGGCGGGGTCGTCACACTGCGCCAGACACTCCTCGAGCCACCGGCGCCAGGCGACGGCGATTCCCACCCGCCACCCCGCGACGAAGTCCGGCGCGATGCCCCGAGAAGCGAGGTCCCGGAAGTAGACACTCGTCCTGGACCCGAAGTAGGGGTCAACGCGATAGCCCGGGTGCTGGATGTTCGAGGTGAGCCACTGGACGACATCAGAGCGGTTGACCAGGCGGTCCTCCGCCGTCAGCGACGCGTCCGAGAGGAGCGCCGGATCATTCTGAGCGGTGAGCGCGGGGCCCGTGACCGCGTCGGTCAACCGATCGGCGTCTGCCACGAGCCGCTGGGACACCGACCGGATCACATCGGCGACCTCGGGGGTGGGCAGCGTCCACAGTTGGTCCATGATCGACAGTGTGCCCTGACCAGACGCGGTCGGCGACCTAGGCGAGGGCTCCTTCCTGGAGCCGAAGTCGGCCGGCGACCCGCTCGGCGGCACCCTGACCCGAGAGGACCGCACCGTTCATGCATCCGGCCCACTCGCCCGCCGTTTCCGCGCCGGCCCATTCGATGCGTCCGAGAGGCTCGGTGAGAGTGCGGGCGTGGCTCATCGTCGCGCGGGGCGTCGCCGCGGGACTCGGTCCTCCCGGAGCGAACGTTTCCGTGCCCCAGCAGTGGTCGACGTAGTCGACAGGCGTGCTCGCCTGCGGACCGAACAAGTCGACCAGCTGCTGCACGACGCGGCTTCGTCGGATCTCCGGGGTGGAACCGTCGAACCCACGGGGGTCGCAATGAGCCATCAAGACGCCCAGACCCCCATCAGCGGGTGAGACATCGACGGTCATGAACGCCGGCCCGGTATCGGTCACCGCCTCGCCCGAGAACCCGTGGACCCGCCAGAAAGGCTTGTGGTAGGCGATGAGCGCCTTGCTCAAGGCTCCCATACGCCACGTTGTCGCGAGTCCGTCCTCCGAGACAGGCAGGGCGGGTTCGAACGTGATGTCAGCTAGGTGCGCGGGGGCGGCGGTGACCAGGGCGTACCGGGCACGGAAGGTGGCCGAGCCTGAGAAGACGGTGACGCCGTTCTCGTCCTGGGTGATGCGACGCACAGGCGTGTCGACGAGCACCCGGTCCCCGAGCCGCGCGGCGAGCCGCCGCGCGATCTCCTGCGTGGTCTCGGTGATGCGGTCCTGCTGCCCTCCGTCGATACCCAGCATGTGGTCGATCCCACCTGCGGCACGGATGTAGCGAAGCACGTGCAGCAGCGACACGTCGCCAGGGCTGCAGCCCCACTGAACCTTGCTGACCACGGTCATCAACGCGCGGGTGTTGGGCAGTGCCCGATTCTGGTCGAGCCACTCACCGAAGGAGATCGCGTCGAGCGCGGCGGCGTTCGGGGACTCCCACACAGCGTCGACGTTGATGCCGTCCACCAGCTTCTCGAGCGCCGCTTGCACACGGGCCATGTCGATCATGCCGACGGGCGAGACCGAGGGAGTCGTGCCTTCGTAGATGCGACGCCAGCCTCCCATCCACAAGACGTTGCGACCCGTGGCGGCCTGCCTGGTCGTCGTGCATCCAACTCGCGCGGCGAGGTCGCGGATCGCGGCGTGCCGCCCAGAGACCCATGTCGCTCCGAGGTCGACCTCGATTCCGGCGACCTCGCCGGAGAAGGAACGCCCACCGACCCGATCGCGACCCTCCAGCACCAGGACCGAGGCGCCCATGCTCGACAACCGCTCGGCGGCGCTCAAGCCTGCGAAGCCGGCCCCGACGATCACGACATCGACGGATGTGACCTCGTTCCCGCCCTCATGGGATCTCGACATGGTTGCCCCCAGCGCCGACCCGATCCGCGTGTCCCGAGATGTATCGGGTGATCGGTTCGACAAGGCCTTCCGGGATGTGATGCCCCATCCCGGGGATCACGACGTGCTGCGCCGTGGGGATCGCCTCCGCGGTGGCGACGCCGCCGCTCGGAGCCACCATCAGGTCGCGGTCACCATGGATGACGAGCGTGGGCGCCATGATCGTACGCAGCTGGGCGGTGCGATCACCGGAACGCTGGATCGCCTCGATCTGCCGGGCGACGCCCGCGGCCGGGTCGCCCGCGCTGCGATCCCATCCCCGGGCGGCGAGGATCGCCTCCGCCGCGTCGTCGATGGGGTAGTCGGTCCCGGCGATGTGCTGGGTGATCCGCAGGTGGCCACGCACCGCGTCGGTACGTGTCTTCGCATCAGGGGCGACGACGAGGAGTCGGATCGTCGACCTCGCCGGCTGACCGACCTTGGTCGAGCCGGTCGTCGAGTAGATCGACGTCAGCGACAGGACACGCTGTGGCTCGGTGGCGGCGATCGTCTGGGCGATCATGCCGCCCATGGACCGTCCGACCAGATGCGCCCGGTCGATGCCCAGGTGGTCGAGAACGCCGACGCAGTCCTGGGCCATGTCGGCCAGTGAGTAGGCGTCCTGACGGGGACGGGCGAGGACCTGCCGCCAGACGGCCGGCGGCGGGGTCGCCACGAAGGTCGACCGGCCGACGTCGCGGTTGTCCATCGTGATCACCCGGTAGCCGCGATCGACCAGCGACCCGACGAAGGACTCGCCCCAGAACGTCTGGTCCTCCCCCAGTCCGGCCACCAGCAGGATCGCCGGGTCGGTCGCCGTGCCGCTGTCGCGGAAACAGATCCTCATCCCCGACGCGAGCTGAGCGAACTGATCCCCGCCTCCGGACAGGCTCGACTCACGCATTGGCCGGCCTCCGCTCCTGCGACTCCTGCGACTCCTGCGGCGTACGTCGGCCGGCGCCGAACCTCAGATGCTCGTCGAACACCGGGCCGCGCAGCGCCTTGGCGTCCTCCTGGTAGGACATCGCCATCCGCCACGGCGCCGACGGCCCTTGCTTCGGCAGATGCTTCGCGCCGCGCTGGGCGTACCCCGACTGGAGGTCCATCACAGGTCGGGACTCGAGACCCTGCTCGGCGAGCGGCACAGCATATTCGTGGCCGCGGGCGTCCATGTGCTTGACGAGGTCGATGAAGTAGCGACACATCAGGCTGACCTTCAGCGTCCACGACGAGGTCGTGTAACCGATCGCCATCGCCCAGTTCGGGATGCCACTGAGGAGCATGCCGCGGTAGGCGTAGGACTTGGTGATGTCGACGTCCTTGCCGTCGACCGCGATGGGCATGCCCCCGAAGAGCTGCATGTTGAGACCGGTGGCGGTGACGATGATGTCGGCCTCCAGCTCCTCGCCGGACTCGAGCAGGATGCCGGTCTTGGTGAACCGATCGATCTTGTCGGTGACGACCGAGGCGTCTCCGGCCTTGATGACATCGAAGAAGTCACCGTCGGGCGCCAGGCAGAGCCGCTGGTCCCACGGGTTGTACGGCGGGTTGAAGTGCTTGTCGACGTCGAAGCCCTCGGGGAGCCGCTTGAGGTTCTCGCGCCGGATGAATCGCCGGCCGGCCTTCGGAAAGGCGCGCAGCCACTTGACGACGGCGCGCTCCATCCAGATGTTCTTGAACCGGGTGGCGGCGTAGCCGCGCTTCTCGCCCAGCAGCTTGGTGAGCGCGAGCGCAAGACCGTCGACACGAGGCATGGACATGATGTACGTCGGCGTGCGCTGCAGCATCGTCACGTGCTCCGCCGCGCCGTCGCCCTTGAGCATCGCCGGCACCATCGTGACCGCAGTCGCGCCGCTGCCGATGATGACGACCCTCTTGCCGCTGTAGTCGAGGGCCTCGGGCCAGTGCTGCGGGTGAACCACGGTGCCACCGAAGTCCTCGTGGCCGGCGAACTCGGGCGAGTAGCCCTCGTCGTACCGGTAGTAGCCGGTGGCGGCGAAGACCCAGCAGGTGCGGACCGTCTTCATGGAGATCGCGCCATCGGAGCCGGCGACCTGCACTGTCAGCGTCCAGCGGACGTCCTCGGTCGACCATTCTGCCTTGACCACGCGGTGGCGGTACCGGATCAGCCCGCCGAGGCCGTTCTCCTCGACGGTCTCGCGGAGATAGTCCTTGATGAGGTGGGCGTCAGCGATGGCGTTCTCGTGCAGCCACGGCTTGAACTCGTACCCGAAGGTGTGCAGGTCGGAGTCCGAGCGGATGCCCGGGTAGCGGAAGAGGTCCCACGTACCACCGATGTTGTCGCGGCCCTCCAGGACCGCGACGGACTTGCCGGGGAGCTCCCGGCTGAAATAGGTCGCGGCTCCGATCCCGGAGATTCCCGCGCCGATGATGATGACGTCGAACTCCTCGACTGCCTTCGACACCTCAGTTGTCATGACGGTCAACTCCTCGCTGTTCCGAATACCGCTCCCATTCACTCTCACGGTCGATGACGTAGGTCACAACGACAGTCCGCACCTGCTTCCGTCAGCGCGAGTGCACTGTGCACCGACCTGGGACAGATGTCGTACGGACACGGATCACGCCATTGACATGCGATGTGTCGCAACACACACTCGATCATCTGATCAAGTCGGATGAGCACGCCGCAGACGAGATCTGACTGTGTTGGCCATGCCACGCCCCGACCGCTCTCATCCGCGACGCACGAGAGGAACGACACGATGAAGGACCTGCTCTTCCTGGCGGCCGACCTGTGGCTGATGGCCACCTGTTGGTACTTCGGCATCAAGATCTTCCGCAGGTATCGCAACCATCTGCTCACCCTGGAGTACCTGGTCGTGGCGGTGTCCTCCACGAACTTCCTGCTCTGGGCCCTGACCGGGGGCAGCGAGAGCAGCCCGATGTACAGCCTGGCCTACGCGCTCGACGCGTTCTCCCGGTCGTTCGGCATCACGCTGATCCTCGTCCTCGGCCTGATGCGGGTCACCCACCTCTACAAGCCGCCGCTGTGGGTGGAGGTCGGCGCCACCGCCCTGGCCTTGGCCGGCGCCGTGCTTCTCGGCCCCATCCACAGCGACACCCTCGACTACGACGACAGCAAGGCCCTGGCCATTGCGGTCTTCTACGTCGTGACCAACCTGCTCACCGCCGCCTTCCTCATGTACTTCGCCTGGCGGCTCTGGCAGATCGGCGCCGTGAAGCAGGCGGTGGCGGCCGCCGCCGTGACCGCACTGGCGTCGTACGTCGCGATCTCCTACGACTTCTTCCCGTTCTCGTTCGATGACGAGCACCGGACGATCTTCTACATCCTCGCCCTGACCACCTGGGGCCTGCAGGCGGTCGTCTACTACGTCGGCTACCAGGCCCTGCACGACCACAACGTCGAGACGGGCGCCGAGTCGGACCGAGCCGTGGCGGTGGCGCGATGAACACGCCCGATCGGAGCCCCCAGCAGAGCCCCCTGCAGGTGGATGCGGTGGTGGTCGGCGCCGGTTTCGCCGGCCTGAAGGCCGCCCACGACCTCGTGAACAACGGACACTCCGTGGTGGTCCTCGAGGGTCGCGACCGCGTCGGCGGACGCGTGTTCACCGGAGAGGTCGCCGGGGTCAAGGTCGACCTCGGCGGCACCTGGGTGTCGCACCGCCACACCGCGATCCGGGAGATCGCCGAGCAGGTCGGGTGCACGACGGTCCCGCAGTTCGCCGAGGGCCGCAGCACGGTGTGGCTCGCCGGCAAGCGACGCACGTACAAGGGCACCATTCCCAGGCTCTCGCCGGCGGCCCTGGTGAACATGGCCCGCATCCAGCTCGCCCTGGACAAGCTGGCGAAGACCATCGATGTCGACGCTCCGTGGGACTCCCCCCGCGCCGAGGAGCTCGATGCGATCTCCTTGGAGGAGTGGCTCGATCACAAGCGCGCCCGGTCGACCACCCGCGCGCTGATGACCGTCGTCACCAAGGTGGAGTGGGGGTGCCAGCCCAGTGATGTCTCGCTGTTTCACGTGCTGCGCACCATCCGTGCATTCGGCGGCTTCGATTTCATGCTCGACGCGGAAGGCGGGATGCAGGAGGCGCGGTACGTCGAGACCACACAGGAGATCGCCGTCCGGTACGCCGCCCTGCTCGGCGACCGGGTGCGTACGGGCGCCCCCGTCCGCCGCATCACCCAGGAAGCAGACGGCGTCACGGTCGAGACCGACGCACTGCAGGTCAACGCCAGGTACGCGATCGTCACGACGGCCACCGAGCACCGCGGCGGCATCGAGTTCGAGCCCGCGCTGCCCGAGAACGCGCAGGGGCTCATCAACTCGTGGGGCCTCGGCGCCCTGAGCAAGGCCTTCGTCGCCTATGACCAGCCCTTCTGGCGGGCCGACGGGTTGTCGGGCGAGGCCCTGACCGACACCGGGACGGTGTTCATCACCTTCGATGTCTCGCCGAGCCCCGACGGTCCCGGCATCCTGATGGCGTTCTGCGACCCACGCGTGTTCGACGCCCACCACCCCGAGACGCGCAAGGCCCAGGTCGTGAAGCAGCTCACCGACCTCTACGGCCCGGCAGCCGCCAGGCCGATCGACTACATCGACCACTGCTGGAACACCGACTCGTTCGCGCCGGGCGGGCCGAACCCCGCCGTCGCCCCTTACGCGTCGACGCGATACGGCAGCGTCATGACCAAGCCCCATGGCCGGGTCGAATGGGCCGGCTCAGAGACCGCAGGCGAGTGGACGGGCAGCATGAACGGCGCCGTCCTCTCGGGCCAGCGCGCCGCTGAAGCCGTCGTGGGCCTCCTCGCCACTGAATCGCACACCCGGAAGAAGGCGTACTCATGAAGCAGGACATGACGAAGGTCAAGCTGCACACGTTCAGCGGCTGGATCGACCCGCCGACCGACCTCCAGCCCGCCGTCAGCGGCGAGGTCATCTGTGACGTCGCCGTCATCGGCGGCGGAGTCGGCGGCATGGGCACGACCATGCGTCTGGCCGAGCGCGGCCAGGACGTGGCCCTGATCGAGGCGGAGTTCCTCGGCTACGGCGCCAGCTCGCGCAACGGCGGTCACATCTCCGGCGCTCCCGGCGGCGACCTGCGGATGCTCAAGCTCTTCTACCCCAAGCAGATGAAGGGCATGGTGATCCTGGCCGACCACGCCGCGGAGTACCTGCAGGGCAAGATCCGTGATCTCGACATCGAGTGTGAGTACGTCCCCAACGGCCTCGCCATGGTGGCCATCTCGCCGATCCAAATGCTGCGCGTGAAGACGTGCGCCAAGATCCTGAGGAAGGCCGGTGGCCGCGGTCAGGTGGGTACGGCCGAGGAGCTCGGCCTGCCGCGCGCCTTCGTCGGCGGCATGAAGGAAGGCGTCGGCGGCATGCTGAACCCGGGCAAGCTCTGCCGGGGTCTGCGCGCAGCGGTCATCGCCTCCTCGGCGCGGGTCTACGAGCAGAGCAAGGTGACCGACGTGAAGCGCCGCGCCGACGGCAAGGTCGTCATCACTACGCCGGGTGGCACCGTGATCGCCAACAAGGTCGTGCTCTCCACCAACGCCTACTCCGGCGAGTGGGACATCACCCCTGAGCGTCTCTCCATCCCGGCCTACCTCATCGAGGCCGAGACCGAGCCGATCGACCCCGAGCGGATCGAGGCGCTCGGCTGGACCAGCCGCACCGGCACGATCAGCCAGCACCAGATCATGGAGCACTTCCGGGTCACCGAGCGCGGCACGATCGTGATCGGTGTGCGCCGGATCCAGCGCGGCACCAGCTATCCCCTGCCGAAGGACAAGGCACCGGAGCCGGGCCTGGTCAAGGAGCTCGAGGACGCGTTCCACACTCGGTTCCCGTCGCTCTCCGACATCAAGGTGGCCCAGGCCTGGGGTGGCTGGATCGCGATCACCTCGTCCTGGATCTCTCTGGCCGGCAAGCTCGCGGACAACGTGTGGTACTCGTGCTGCTGCAACGGCCACGGCCTCGCCCAAGCGCCGTACATCGGCTCGCTGATCGCCGACAACATCATCGACGGCACCATGCACGACGACCTGGCCGGCATCTGGAAGGCCGAGCCGAAGTTCCCGCCGTTCATGATGATGAGCAAGGCGGGACTGCGCACCGTCTGGGCCCTGGACCGCTTCAACGACCTGTTCAACGGTCACAAGCGCCGCGCCCGCCGCGCCGCAGCCCAGATCTCCTGAACGCACCCGAAACGACGACGAGCGGGCGCGTCCTCTGCGCGCCCGCGGAAAAGGACCAACTCTCATGACGACGAACATGTACGCCGTGGTCGACCCGGCCTCGGGCGACATCGCGGCGCAGTACCCGACCGCCACCGACGAGACCATCGATGCTGCTCTCGAGTCGGCCACCCGTGCCCACCGGGAGTGGTCGAAGAGCGTCACCGTCGCGGACCGCGTCAAGCTGCTGCGCGCGGTCGCGGACCTGCACAACGAGCGGGTGGACGAGCTCGCCGCGGTCATCCAGCGCGAGATGGGCAAGCCGCTGGACCAGGCCACCGGCGAGGTCGAGTTCAGTGCGGCGATCTACGCCTACTACGCGGACAACGCGGAGAGGTTCCTCGCCGACGAGCCGATCGACCTGCTCGAGGGCGAAGGATCCGCGCTGATCCGCCGCCAGCCCATCGGCGTACTGCTGGGTGTGATGCCGTGGAACTACCCCTACTACCAGGTCGCCCGATTCGCGGCCCCGAACCTGGCACTGGGCAACACCATCGTGCTCAAGCACGCCCCGCAGTGCCCGGAGTCGGCCGCTGCCCTGCAGCAGATCTTCACCGACGCGGGTTTCCCCGAGGGGGCCTACGTCAACGTGTACGCCACCAACGAGCAGGTCGCCGACATGATCGCCGACCCCCGGGTGCAGGCCGTCTCCTTCACCGGCTCCGAGCGCGCCGGCGCGGTGATCGCCGAGACTGCGGGGCGGAACCTGAAGAAGGTCGTGCTCGAGCTCGGCGGGTCGGACCCGTTCATCGTCCTGTCCACCAATGACCTCGACGCCACGGTCGAGGCAGCACTCGACGCCCGGTTCGAGAACACCGGCCAGGCCTGCAACGCCGGCAAGCGGTTCATCGTCGCCGACGACCTCTACGAGCCGTTCCTCGACGCCTTCACCAAGGGGGCACTGAACCTGGCAGAGGGGCTGGCTCCGCTGTCGTCGGTGGCGGCCGCCGACCGCCTGGAGGAGCAGATCCGACGCGCCGTCGCTGACGGAGCGACCCTCGTCACCGAGGGTCGGCGCGAGGGCGCGTACTTCCCGCCGGGCGTCCTGACCGACGTGTCACCGGCCTCTCCGGCTGCCCGCGAGGAGCTCTTCGGACCGGTCGCCACCGTCTATCGGGTGGCCTCCGAGGACGAGGCCGTCGCGCTGGCGAACGACACCCTCTTCGGCCTCGGCTCCTACGTGTTCACGACCGATGCCGAGCAGGGGATGCGGGTCGCCGACCAGATCGAGGCCGGGATGGTCTTCGTCAACGGCGTCGGCATCGAGGGCGTCGAGCTGCCCTTCGGCGGCATCAAGCGATCCGGCTTCGGTCGCGAGCTCGGCCGGGCAGGAATCGACGAGTTCGCCAACCGGAAGCTGATCCGCGTCCAGTCGTGACCGCGGTCGCCACACACCACCAGACAGAGATCGACGCTCAGCGATCCGAACCAGCCAAGGGGCAATTGTCATGACCATCGAATTCCAAGCCGCAGTCTTCCGGACGCCGAACGAGCCGATGTCCATCGCGACCGTCTCCATCCCGTCGACTCCCCCGCCGGGCGACGTACTCGTCCGCTTGAAAGCCAGTGGACTGTGCCACAGCGACCTGCACGTGATCGTCGGCGAGTGGGAGGTTCCGACGCCGATGATCCTCGGTCACGAGGGCTCCGGCATCGTCGAAGCCGTCGGCGAGGGTGTCACCGGCGTTGCCGTCGGCGACCACGTCGTCCTCACCTGGACACCCCCCTGCCGACGGTGTCGCTACTGCGTGAGCGGTCGACCCGTCCTGTGCGACAAGGTGGCCGAGCACTCCGCCAACCATCTCTCCTTCGACGGGAAGACCCGCATCACCACCCTCGACGGCGAGGAGGTCTACAGCTTCGCCGGCGCCGGCACCTTCGGCGAGTACGCGATGATCCCCGAGTCGGGCGCGATCCCCGTCCGCCAGGACGCCCCCTTCGAGCAGGCATCCCTGGTCGGCTGCGCCGTCACCACCGGGGTCGGCGCCGCGATCAACACCGCCAACGTCCGCCCGGACGAGACCGTCATGGTCCTCGGCTGCGGCGGCGTCGGGCTCAACGCCATCCAGGGCGCCCGTTTGGTCGGCGCTCGCCAGATCATCGCCGTCGACCTCTCCGACGCGCGGCTCGAGCAGGCGCGCCACTTCGGCGCCACCGAGGTCATCAACACCTCCGAGGAAGACCTGGCCGCGCGCGTCGCGGCGCTCACCGACGGTCGCGGCGTCGAGGTCGCGATCGAGGCCATCGGCCTGCCGAAGACGATCGAGGCCGCCTACGCCTCCTTGGCCCGTGGCGGCCGAGCCATCGTCGCCGGCCAGGTGCCGGACGGCCTGACGATCACGATCGACCCGTTCGTCATGTCGGACTCCGAGCTCAAGCTCATCGGCTCGAACTACGGCTCCAGCCGGCCCGCCATCGACTTCCCCCAGCTGGTCGACCACTACATGAACGACCGGATCGACCTCGACGCGTTGGTCACCCGGGTGATCAGCCTGGACGAGATCAACGACGGGTACGACGAGATGAAGCAGGGCAAGGGCATCCGATCAGTCATCAAGTACTGACCACCGAACCCAAGGAAGAGGCGTTCCCTGTGACCATCCAGATTGTCGTCGTCGGCCTCGGTGCAACCGGCCGCGCCATGGCCTCGTCGTTGATGCGACGCACCGATGTCGAGGTTGTCGGCGCGAGCGATCAAGACCCAGCCGTCGCGGGCCAGGATCTTGGCGTCCTGCTCGGCTCCGCCCCGACGGGTGTCGTCATCGAAGCCGACCCGGCGAACCTACCGGCGGCCGACCTCGCGGTCGTCGCCACGATCTCGGACCTGGACCAGGTCGCCGAGACGCTGCTGCCGCTGCTCGAGCGCGCGTACAACGTGCTGAGCATCTGCGAGGAGCTCGCCTATCCGTGGCGGAGCCACCCGGAAGTCGCCCGCCGGCTCGACGACATGGCCAGGGCCCATGGGGTCACGGTGCTCGGCAGCGGCGCCAACCCGGGCGTTCTGATGGACACGCTGCCCCTGGTGCTCTCCTCCCTGACACAACGGGTGGACACCGTCACCATCCGCCGGCGGACCAGCATGTCGCGCTACGGCGCGATCCTGAAGAAGTTCGGACTCGGCCTGACACCCGCGGAGTTCGAGGTGGCGCGCGAGCACGGCCATGTCGTCGGCCACTACGGCTTCGAGCAGGCCATCGAGGCCCTCGCGACCGGTCTCGGCTGGGAGCTCGATCACATCGAGGTGGGCGAGGTCGCTCCTGCGATCGTCGCAGCGCTCCCACGCTCCGGTGACCACCTGACCATCGAGTCCGGTCAGGTATCCGCCGTGTCACACGCGGCACGCGGCATCCTCGCGGGCAGAGCCGTGATCGACCTGGAGATCACCTTCGGCTTCTTCGACCCAGCCGACGGCATCGCCGCCGGCGACGACTACCGGATCGAGGGCGAGGAACAAGTCATCGATCTGCGTTCGCCGGTCGGCTTCGACTCGTTCCTCAGCACCATCGCCGCCGCAGTCAACGCCGCCGCCGCAGTCGTCGCCGCGGAACCCGGTCTGCTCTCCATGGGCGATCTCCCGGCCCGCGGCCTCGGCGCCAAGGGCGGTCGTCGCGCACCGGCATCGACCTGACCCTTTCCCTCACCACTCAATGCGGCGCACCTGGATCTGGCCCGCGCAGCTCTGAAGAAAGCAGCCTCACATGTCAAATGACCAGTCCGGTTCGGTCGGCAGCCCGTCCCATGTGACGTCAGCACCGATGGTCGACCACAGCGCACTGCACCGCGGACTCGGCGTACCGTCGATCGTGGCGATGGTCGTCGCGGGCGCCGCCCCTCTCGCCGTCGTCTCCCTCACGGTACCGATCGTGATCACGCTCGGCGGCAGCATCGCCGCCCCGCTCCTGTTCGTCATCGCCGGCGTCCTGCTCGTGCTGTTCTCGGTCGGCTTCACGTCGATGGCCCGTCACGTGCGCAACTCAGGCGCGTTCTACTCCTACATCCAGGCCGGCCTCGGCCGCTTCACCGGACTCGGCGCTGCCACCACGGCGCTGGTGTCGTACTTCCTCTTGCAGGTGGGCCTGTACGCCTATGTCGGCATCTCGGCGGCGGGCGCGATGGACCGCTTCTTCAGCATCGACACGCCGTGGTGGATCTGGGCCCTGGTCGCGTTCGCGATCGTCAGCCTCCTGGGCTATCGCGACATCGAGCTGAGCTCGAAGGTCCTCATCGTCGCCCTGCTCGCCGAGACGTCCGCCGTGCTGATCCTCGACGGCGCGATCTTCTTCACCGGCGGCGCCGATGGCTGGTCCGCCGAGCCCTTCAGTCCTTCGCTGCTGTCGAGCGGATCGCCCAGCCTCGGCCTGATGTTCGCGTTGTTCTCCTTCATCGGGTTCGAGGCGACCGCCGTCTTCCGCAACGAGGCGCGTGATCCCGACAAGACCATCCCGCGCGCCACGTACGTCGCCGTCATCTCGGTCGCCGCGCTCTACGCGATCTCGGCATTCGCCCTGGTCCTGGGCGCCGGACCGGACAAGGCCCTCGACGTCGCGACCACCGACCCGGCGAGCATGACGCCGAATCTGTACCTGGAGTACACCGGCGCGGTCATCAACGACCTGACCACGTTGCTCCTCATCAGCAGCACGTTCGCGTGCACGCTGACGTTCCACAACGTGCTCACGCGCTACCAGTACACACTCGGCTCCCTGAAGGTGCTGCCGACGAAGCTGGCCACCGTGCACCCGCAACACAGCGCACCGTCGTTCTCCTCGCTGGTCGTCACGATCATCTCCGGCGCGATGCTCGTCGCGATGATGCTCGTCGGCCTCGACCCGGTGCTGGAGATCTACACCTGGTTCTCCGGAGCCGCGACCCTCGGTCTGCTCACCCTGATGGCGCTGACGAGCGTGGCGGTGATCGCCTTCTTCCGTACCCACAGCGGCGAGAAGAACGTCCTCTCCACCATCATCGCCCCTGCGGTGGCAGCCGTCGGCCTCGTCTCGGTCGTCGTCATCGGCCTGATGAACATCGAACTGCTGATCCCGAGCCCCGGCGCGACCGCGACCCTCCTCACGATCCTCGTGACTTCGTTCGTCATCGGCATCATCGTGGCGGCCCGCATGAAGCGCACCGACCCGGTCGCATTCGAGCACCTTCACGACCAGGAATCGTGAAGCGGTTCGACTGAAAGGCAGGAGGCGCCGGCCCCAGGGCCGGCGCCTCGGCCGTCACCGGAACCGCAGCGAGCTGTCATCCACGACGGCGAGGAGAGCCTTCGTCGCCTCGTGGACCTGCGGGTTGATCCACGGTGCCCGGTCGCCCTGCTTCGGCATGTCGTCCATATGGCGCAGGAGGTAGCCCGAGGTCACTCCGGTCATCCACGGTCGACGCTCCATCGCGGCGTCCTCCTCGGCGAGGAGCGGCACGACCTGCGTGGCGCCCAGCTCGTCCATCCTGTTCAGGAGGGCGGCGAAGTACCGGTTGACCAGCTCGAGACGCAGCGTCCACGAGGAGTTGAGGTAACCGAAGGCGGCCAGGAGGTTCGGGACCCCACTGAAACCGACGCCCTTGTAGGTGACCGACTGCGCGAAGTCGACCTTCTCACCGTCGACGTGGAGCTCGACCTTCCCGAAGGTGACGAGCTTGAGGCCGGTCGCCGTGACGACCACGTCGACGTCGACCTCCTCCCCGGACGTCATCCGCAGGCCGTGAGGGGTGAAGGTCTCGATGTGTCCGGTGACGACCTCGGCCCGCCCCTCGGAGATCGCGTGGAACAGATCCCCGTTGGGAACGAGGCAGAGACGCTGGTCCCATGGCTTGTACGCGGGGGTGAAGTGCTTCTCACGGACCTCTCGGCCGACGATCTCCTCGATGGCCTCGAAGAGAGGCTTCTTGAACTCCTCCGGCCACGCGCGCGCGGCCTGGTATCGCTCCTGCTGCTGCTCGAGGTTGCGCAGGCGGATCCGCTCGAAGGCCTCACGGTCACCGACCTCGCTCCGCAACCGCTGGGCCTCCTCGTCGACGTCGGAGTCGATGGCGACGTACGTGGGCGAGCGCTGGACCATGGTGACCTTCTCGGCGGTCTCGGCAAGTGCCGGAACCAGCGTGATCGCGGTGGCGCCAGATCCGATGACGGCGACCCGCTGCCCGGCGCAGTCGACCCCGTCCGGCCATGCCTGCGGGTGGATCAGGGCGCCCTCGAACTCGTCGATCCCCGGGAACTCCGGGGTGTTGCCACCGTCGTAGTCGTAGTAGCCCGCTGCGAGGTAGAGGAAGGAGCAGGTCCAGGCCTCGTCCCCGTCCGGGCCTTCCACCTGCAGCGTCCAGGTGCTCGCCTCGCTGGACCAGTCGGCTCGCAGGACCCTGCGGCTGAACCGGACACGCGACTCGAGGTCGAAGTCGGCGACCGTCTCGCGGAGATAGTCGAGGATGGCGCCACCGGAGGCGATGGCCTTCTCGCCCGTCCATGGCTTGAACGCGTACCCCAGGGTGAACATGTCGCTGTCGGACCGGATTCCGGGATACCGGAAGAGGTCCCAGGTGCCACCCAGGTCTTCCCGCTGCTCGAGCATGACGAACGAACGTTCCGGATGGTCGGTCTTCAGCTGCACGGCAGCAGCGATGCCGGACAGGCCCGCTCCCACGATGATGACGTCCTGATGGCCGTGACCGGACTCCATGGCATCTCCTTCTCGCCCGACTGGGGCCGAACCGCTTGCCGACTTGCCCCAGATGTGACTACAGTCATATGACTTGATCGTTTGATCACTATGACGGGGTCGCGCCCGGTCGTCAACAGGAGGCAGCGATGTTGAGCACGATGCAGCACGAACCCCTTTCGCTGGGCCGGCTGCTGGAGTACGCCGCGAAGAACCACAGCACGTCACAGGTGATCACCTGGACGGGCACCGAGACGCGCGCCAGGACTTTCGGAGAGCTGGGCATGCGAGCCGCGCAGATCGCCGGAGCGCTCACGGACCTCGGCGTCGGCCGTTCCGATCGGGTCGCGACGTTCATGTGGAACAACAACGAGCACCTCGAGGTGTACACCGCCGTGCCGGCGATGGGCGCAGTCCTCCACGCACTGAACATCCGGCTCGCCCCCGAGCAGGTCACCTACATCGCCAACCATGCTGAGGACGAGGTCGTCTTCGTCGACGGCTCGCTCGTCGACACCTTCGCCCCGCTCCTCCCCCAGATGCGTATGGTGCGCCACATCGTGGTCGTCAACGGCGACACGAGTGCTCTCCAGGCTCCCGGCGTCGTCGTGCATGACTACGAGGAGCTGCTGGCGGCCCAGCCGACCTCCTACGACTTCCCGGTCATCGACGAGAACTCCGCCGCGGCGATGTGCTACACCTCGGGCACCACCGGCGACCCCAAGGGTGTCGTGTACTCGCACCGCTCGCTCTATCTGCACGCCTCCTACATCACGACGCCGGCGGCGATGGGCCTCTCGACCGCGGACACCTGCCTGGCGATCGTGCCGATGTTCCACGTCAACTCGTGGAGCCTCCCGTACGCCGCGCTGATCTCCGGCGCCTCGCTGCTGCTCCCCGACCGGTATCTGCAGGCGGAGCCCCTCCTGGCGATGATGGAAGCGGCGCGCCCCACGCGTGCTGCCGCCGTTCCGACGATCTGGTCGGGCCTCCTGGCACGGCTTCAGGAGCACCCGCAGGACATCAGCCACCTGCGCGAGGCCGTCGTCGGCGGCGCGGCGGTGGCCCCGGCCATGATGCGAGCCTTCGAGGAGACGCACGGTGTCACGATCCTGCACGCGTGGGGCATGACCGAGACCTCCGCCGTCTGCACGGTGGGCCGTCCCCCGGCGTCGGTCACGGGCGACGACGTGTGGCGCTACCGCGTGACGCAGGGGCAGTTCCCCCCACAGGTGGAGCACCGACTGGTCGACGACGCCGGAGAGGTCGTGCCCCTCGACGGCGAGTCGCTGGGCGAGCTGCAGGTGCGCGGACCGTGGATCACCGGCTCGTACTACTCCCCCACAGCTTCTTCCGTCCCCGACTCCCATTTCGACGACGGCTGGCTCCGCACCGGAGACATCGGCCGGATCAGCCCGGAGGGCTACCTCACCCTGGTCGACCGCGCCAAGGACGTCATCAAGTCCGGCGGGGAGTGGATCTCGTCGGTCGAGATGGAGATCGACGTCATGTCACACCCCGACGTGGTGGAGGCCGTGGTCTTCGGAGTCCCCGACGACAAATGGGACGAACGGCCATGCGTCGCCGTCGTCCTTCGCGCTGGAACCACTGAATCCGTCGAGTCCCTCCGTACCCACCTCGCCCGCAGCTGGGCCAGATGGCAGCTCCCCGAGCGCTGGACCTTTGTGAGCGAGGTCCCCAAGACGAGCGTCGGTAAGTTCGACAAGAAGACGCTGCGCCGCCAGTACGCGGCCGGCGACCTCGAGATCGTCCACGCCGACTGAGGCCATCGTGGTCAACAACCTGGCAACAGCCCCCGCCTGGAACGCGGATGTCGCGTAGCCTCGACCGGTGCCAATCTTCGCGACCCTGGCCGGCGCATCTCGGGCACGCCGCTCCGCCCTCGTCCTCGTTCTCCCTCTCGTCACCGCTGTTGCGCTGGCGATGGCCGCCGTGGTGGTGGTCAGCCCCGGCAACGCCGCCACCGCCACGACGATCAAGCGGTGGGAGACCCGGCTGGCCGGCCTCGGCTGCAACGTCGGCCGCATCGACGGCCGCGTGGACGCCCACACCCGCACGGCCGTCGTTCGGTTCCAGACCCGCCACCGCCTGAGCCCGAGCGGTCAGTTCACGACCACCACGCGGACACGGCTGATGGCGGCGACGGCGAAGCGGTGTGACGTACGGCCGGTGCCGGCGAGCACCGGGACCGGACGCCGCATCGTGATCAGCCAGCGACAGGACTGGGTCTGGCTGGTGCGCGCCGACGGGTCCATCCGCGCGCAGGGCGGGATGATCGACGCGGAATGGCTGGACAAGCAGTGGTACACCACCGGCTCCTACTGCGGCCGACCGGCGCGCGGCAACCCACGTACGAACTACAGCGGCACGCAGTGGCTCTACCACTTCGTCCGGTTCGCGCCCTGCGGCGTCGCCTTCCACCGGGTGCCGGTGAGCATGCGAACGGGTCGTCAGATCCACCCGAACTGGTATCTCGGCACCGACGAGAAGACCTCCGACGGCTGCATCCGCCTCAGCGCCACGATGGCGGCTGAGGTCTGGGACTTCACCAAGGTCAGGACCCGCGTACGCGTGGTGTGAGCTCGACTGATGCTCCGACCCGGAACCTGTCCCGCACCGCACCGGCTCAGGGTGCAACACATGTTCCCGTTGGCGCGTCATGAAGGCACATATCGCCCGCACTCGGAGGGTTCACATGAAGAAGCTCGTCGTCTTCGTTCTCATCGGCGCGCTCGCACCCGTGTTGGGGCCGGTCCTCAGCGCCCAGGCGCTGCCGCCCGACCTCGTCTGCGACGGCAGCTACCACCACCGGACGTTCCGCAACATAGTCATCCCGGACGACGCCCGCTGCGTGATCACCATGTCCCGGATCACCGGCAATGTCCGCACCACCGGTGCGCCGAGGGTGGTCAGCATCACCGACACGACCCTCGGCCGGAACGTCCACGTCCACAACGTCGTCGAACGCGTCACCATCGGAGCCGCCGGGTGCCGCGTGGACCCGGTCGCCGGACGAAACCTCATGGTCCGCAACTCCCGCAACGTGGCGATCTGCGAGATGTCGATCGCCAACAATCTCGTGGTACGCGACAATCGGGGGACCTTGATGGTCCGGGACAACAAGGCGTGCAACAACCTCCGCGTCGTCGGCAATCACGTGCGTTCCCTGCGTGTCCTCAGGAACTCCTACGCCGGCAACTTCTCGGTGGCTCGCAACAGCTGGGTGGACCGCAAGATCGTGAGGGACAACGTGGAACTGCACCAGAACCCTGCCGCGTGCCGTCGGAAGTGATTCCCCGCCACCGTCACGACCTCCACGAACGCGATTCCGGGGTCCGAGTGTCACGCGCGGGCAGGTCCCGTCGCTCGTAGCTGGTAGGTGCCGGTCGTGGTCGCGACGACCTCGCCGCCGGCGTCAGCGATCACGGCGTCCAGGACGAACTCGGCCTTCCCGGTCGCCTCGGCGAGGTCGCGGATCCGTGCGATGGCCTCCTCGGTCAGCGAGGCCTCGGCGCGTACGGCGGTGGTCGCCGGTCGCCGGAAGTCGATCGTCAGCGCCTTGACGGTCGGGTAGAAGCGCGCGAGGTCGAAGCTGGGGACGCAGATCACCCCGCCGAGCACCTCGGCGACACCGAACAGGGTGCCGGCGTACATGGTCCCGAGGTGATTGGCGTTTCCGTCCATGCCGACCTCGGCCACCACATGGCCCGGTACGGCCCGGGTGATCGTGATCCCCATCTCGCCCATGCGCGGCACCAAGGCGCCGAGGGTGTCGGTCAGCTCTTCGACGGTGATGTCCATCAGCACTCCCTGCTCGAGGTGACGCCGGCCGGCGTCACCTCGAGTCTGTCGGTGTGACCGAGGGGGCCACCATGACCGTGGCAGCCAGGATCGTTGACGGCGACGCGCGTCAGGCCGGGCGCGGCTGCGCCGCCGGGAGTCGCGACCCGAACTCCAGCACGAGGTCCGCCAGCGCTTCGTGGTGCTCGAGCTGCGGGCAGTGTCCCCACCCTGCGACCCGGATCGACTCGGTGCCGGGGACCGGTCGGGCCGCACGCACCAGCCGGTCGCGGGTCCCCCACACCATCAGCACCGGGTACGCCGGGACGGGCAGCTCCCGGACCTCGTCGATCTCGTGCAGGACCCGTGCCACCAGTCCGGCCGCGTCCCGGAGGTCACCGGGCCGGGAGAACTGCCCGATCCACGAGTTCGCCACGGCCGGGTCGAGCCGGCGGCCGACGCCGGCCCCGTGCGCGTAGCCGCGTACGAGCAGGAACCGCAGGACCGGCATGGGAAGGATCGAGACGGGAAGCGCCGCGGGCGTCCTGGCGATGACTCGGCGGCCGAGCCGGACCCGCCGGGTGAACCCGAAGCCCGCCGGCGCGATCGCCACGATGCCGGCCAGCGGGAGTCTGCTCGTCTGGGCGGCCCAGACGGCTGCGCCACCCAGCGAGTTGCCCACGACCAGCGGCGGACCCTGCTCGGCGGCGACGCGGCGTACGGCGTCTTCCACGAACTCGGCGAGCTGGGGCATGACCGGGCCGGGCCGCATCCGGTCCGCCTGCCCGAAGCCCGGCAGGTCCAGGGCCAGCGCGGCGTGCCCGCGCGCCTCCAGCACCTGGAGCAGCGCCCGCCACCCCGGCGCGTGGTCGGAGAAGCCGTGCAGCAGCAGGATCGGCGTACCCGTGCCGCGGACCGTCAGCACCCGGGTGCGTACTCCGGCGATCTCGCGGAAACCATCGTCCATGCCGTGAGTGTGGCCGATTCCGGCACAGATCGGGAGCCACCGGGCCGGGGCGCTCGCGAGAGTCAAGGACCTTGTTCGCCTCAGTCATGGGGGCGACGCGAGACCCCTTCTAGCGTTCCAGATGTCGAACCGAACTGACTGGAGACGCTGATGCCGAAGTACCGATCCGCCTGGATGGACATGGATCTCGATGCCCTCGCGGACACCGCGCGGACCTTCTTCGAGAAGGAGTGCGCGCCGCACGAGGCGCGGTGGTCCGAGCAGCAGTACGTCGACCGCGAGGCCTGGACCAAGGCCGGCGAGCAGGGCCTGCTCTGCCTGAGCATCCCCGAGGAGTACGACGGTGGCGGCGGCACCTTCGCCCACGAGGCGGTGCTGGCTCGTGAGCAGGTGCACGCCCTCTCCCCCAGCCTGGGGATCGGGCTGCAGAACGCGATCATCGCGCACTACTTCAACGCCTACGGCACCGAGGAGCAGAAGCGCTCCTGGCTGCCGAGGCTGGCCACCGGCGAGGTGGTCAGCGCGATCGCCATGACCGAGCCCGGCACCGGGTCGGACCTGCAGGCCATCAAGACCAAGGCGATCAAGGACGGCGACGAGTACGTCATCAACGGGGCGAAGACCTTCATCTCCAACGGGCACCACGCGGACGTGGTGCTGGTCGTGTGCCAGACCGACCCCGACGCCGGGGCGATGGGCTTCTCGCTGATCATCGTGGAGACCGACCGGCCGGGCTTCTCCCGCGGCCGCAACCTGAAGAAGATCGGCCAGCACGGGCAGGACACCTGCGAGCTGTCCTTCGACGACGTCCGGGTGCCGCGGTCCAACCTGCTCGGCGACGCCGAGGGCGCGGGCTTCATCTCCCTGATGCAGCAGCTGCCGCAGGAGCGCCTGATCCTCGCGGTGGCCGCCGTCGCGACGATGGAGAAGGCGGTCGAGCTGACCATCGAGTACACCAAGGAGCGCACCGCGTTCGGCAAGCCGGTCTTCCAGTTCCAGAACAGCAGGTTCGTCCTGGCCGAGTGCGCGACGCTGGTCCGGGTCGCCCAGAGCTTCCTGGACGACTGCATCCAGCAGCACCTGAAGGGCGAGCTCGACATCGAGACCGCGGCGATGGCCAAGTGGTGGCTCACCGAGCAGCAGTGCATCGTCGTCGACCGGTGCCTGCAGCTGTTCGGCGGCTACGGCTACATGGAGGAGTACCCCATCGCCCGCCTCTACGCCGACGCGCGGATCCAGAAGATCTACGGCGGCACGAGCGAGATCATGAAGGAGATCATCTCCCGCTCCCTGTGAGCGCCCCGGAGATGAGAGGAGACACTTGTGGGACCACTCACCGGCGTACGCGTCATCGAGATCGCCAGTCTCGCCCCGGCTCCGTTCGGGTGCATGATCCTGGCCGACCTGGGTGCCGAGGTGCTGCGCATCGACCGCCTCGGGAGCAGCGCAGCGATCACTGCCCCGCCCGGCCCGCTGGACCGCGGGCGCCGTACGGTCGCGGTCGACCTCAAGGCTCCGGCCGGTCTGGCAACGGTGCACCGGCTCGTCGAGTCCGCCGACGTGTTCGTCGAGGGGTTCCGGCCCGGCGTGGCCGAGAGGATCGGGATCGGTCCCGATGACCTCGCCGCGATCAACCAGCGTCTGGTCTACGCCCGGATGACCGGCTGGGGCCAGGACGGGCCCCTGCGGCAGCGGGCGGGCCACGACATCAACTACATCGCGCTGGCCGGGGCACTCGAGCCGATCGCCCGGCGGGGCGAGCGCCCCCTCGCCCCGCTGAACCTGCTCGGCGACTTCGCCGGCGGCGGCATGCTGATGGCGATGGGCATCATCGCCGCTCTCTACGAACGGGAGCGCTCGGGCGAGGGCCAGGTGGTCGACGCCGCCATGGTCGACGGCGCCTCGCTCTTCACCGCCTTCATGCGCGGGATGCATGCGGCCGGTCAGTGGCAGGAGGAACCGGGCACCAACGTACTCGACGGCGCCGCCCCGTTCTACGACACCTATGCCTGCGCTGACGGGAGGTTCGTCGCGGTCGGCTGCGTCGAACCGCAGTTCTTCACCGAGCTCGTCGCCATGCTCGGCATCGACGGAAGCGACCTGCCGTTCCAGTTCGATCCGAGCGGCTGGCCGGCCTGGAAGAAGGCCATCGGCGAGGCCTTCCTCACCAAGAGCCGGGACCAGTGGACGGCCGTCTTCGAGGACTCGGACGCGTGCGTGACGCCCGTGCTCTCCCCGTGGGAGGCGCATCTCGCGCCGCACCATGCCGCCCGCGGATCCTTCGTCGACGTCGACGGGATCGTCCAACCCGCGCCGGCACCGCGCTTCAGCCGGACGCCCGCCCCGAACCCCGTCCCGCCCGACGCCGGTGGGCGGGACGTCGTACAGACTCTGCGGGACTGGGGTGTCGGGGACGGGGCGGCTCTCCTCGAGGGCGGCTCGGTCGCCTGACGCGCCGGTCGGTCAGCTGCCGACGATCTGCAGCTCCCAGATGGAGTAGTTGCCGTAGCAGCAGGGGGAGTCGTCCATGCGGACCCGGACGTGGCGCGCCTGCACCCCATCGAGGGCGAGGACCGAGTTGTCGCCTCCGCTGTCGGTCACCTGGAGCTTCGTCGCCCAGGTCGAACCGTCCCACACCTGGATCCGGTAGTCCTCCGCGTACGCCGCCTCCCAGGCGATCTGGATGCCGTTGATCGTCCGGGTGGTGCCGAGGTCGACCTGGATCCAGGTCGGGGAGTCCCAGGCGCTGCTGGACCAGCGGGTGCCGCGGTCGCCGTCGACGGCCTTGGAGCCATGGTGCGACGTCCACGACTCCACGGAGCTCACCGTGGTGGGCCTGCCGAGTGCGAGGTCCGTGTCGCCGGGCTCGCCCAGGGCGTACTCGCGGATCGGCGGCTCGGCGGTGAGCCAGAGCTCCTCGTTCTCGAACAGCGCGTCGATGAGGTCGGTCAGGAGGCCGACGAGCAGCTTGCCCTGGTTGGCGTCGGCTCCCTCGAACGCCGTGCGGGCGCAGACGGCGGTGTCGACCCGCGTCACGTCGGCGGTGCCGGCATGGGTCAGCGCGTCCATGGCCAGAGCGTGCGCGGCCGCGTCCGAGAGCATGTCGAGGTGGCCGACGTAGCGCCCCGGGCACACCTGCTGAAGGGTCAGGTTGCTCGCGCCGGGCAGCGAGGTCGCATCCGGCGACGGGAAGACGAGGTCGGTCCTGCTGGTCCCGATGGAGGTGTAGGAGACGCCGGCCGGGATCGGGAAGCGACGCAACGTACGCGACCAGTCCGAGGCCGGCATGACCTGCCAAGCCAGGGCGGGGCAGTCGATGGGGCCGCAGACCCGGCCCACCAGCTCGGTCCCGCCGTAGGGCGAGTCGAGGGAGACCACGTCGTCGATCCGGGACGCCAGGTCCGGCCAGAAGCGGATCGCCCATGCCGGCAGGAGACCGCCCTGGCTGTGCCCCAGGACGGAGATCTCCTTGCCGCTGGTGTCGCTCATCGAGCGCACCGCGTGGACGACGTACTCGACCGTGGCCTGCATGTCCTGCGCGCCGCCGCCAGGCAGCGCCACCATGCAGACGGGGTAGCCCTGCTCCCGCAGCACCTTCTGGTAGCCCCAGCTGTAGGCCACCGGAGCGGTCATGACCGTGCCGGGCACGAGCAGGATCGGGGTCTTCCTCGACGTCGCCAGGTCCGAGGAGCAGGACAGCGCCACGGACAGCGTGGCAGTGGACGTCTTCAGGGCCGGGCCGGACGGGGTGTCGAACACAACAGCACCGGTCGTCACCGCCGTCGTGGCACTCGCGCCGGCGCCGGCGGTCGGGTCAGCCCGACCGCGGCGAGGACGGCGAGACTCAGCAGAACAGTACGTAGGAGGGGTCGTCGCATGGGGTAGCTCCTCGGGATCGGCGGGACCTCTCACGGACCCGCTCAGGAGTGAGTGTGCTGCTCGTCACATCCACGCAGCCATGCCGATCCAGGACGTTCTCTTGTCGATATCGGCCACGAGGCCTACCGTCACGAAGGTGAGCCATTGGGAGGTCCCCCGCACCGCCATCGGGGTTCGCCACCTGCTCGCCGCCGCCCGGGAGCGCGGAATCGAGGCATCGGACGCGCTGGCCGGGACCGGTCTGGACGCCGACCGGTCCATCGACGAGGTGACCGGCTGGCAGGAGCTCGCCGTCGCCCGGAACCTGGCCCGGGCCCTGCCCGACACCACCGGGCTCGGGGTCGCGCTCGGGCGTCGCCTGCACCTGGTCAGCTACGGAGCCGCCGGGCTGGCGGCGCTGGCCTGCTCCACGCCACGCAACGCGCTGCAGCTGGCGCGCCACTTCCCCGACCGCCTGGCCGTGCTGTCACGTACGGAGCTCGAGGAGGTCGGACACCGCTCCGCGCTGCGCTTCGACGCCGGCAGGATCCCGGCCGACGTACGCCGCATGCTGCTGGAGCGGGACGTCATCGCCGTCACCACGGCGCTGCGGGAGGTCGCGGGACGACCCCTCACCGGCCTGACGATCGACCTCGAGCTCGGTCGCGATGCGGCCCACGACGACCTCGTCGAGGCGCTGCAGATCACCCCGACCTACGACGCCCCCGCCACGCGCCTGCTCATGGACGACGCGTTCCTCGACACCCCTGCTCCGCAGGCGGACCCGGACGCGCTGGTCGAGGCGATGGTCGACGTCGCGCAGCACCTGGACCGGCGTCCGCCCCGCAGCAACGTCGCCGGCGCGGTGGTCGCCTTCCTCGAGCGGTCACCGGGACCGCCCCGCCTCGAGCCGGTCGCGGCCGCACTCCACACCACGCCTCGAACCCTGCGGCGGCAGCTGGCCGCCGAAGGCACCTCGTTTCGCGCATTGGCCGACGAGGTGCGCCGGGCTCGCGCCGACGCGCTGCTGGCGGAGGGCCGGCTGAGCGTCGAGCAGATCGGGATCGAGCTCGGGTACGCCGATGCCGCAGCGTTCAGCCACGCCTTCCGGCGGTGGACCGGACTCTCGCCCTCGCAGTTCCGCAGGAGCGCCTCGGCACGCTGACCCTTCGGGCCGGCAGCGCTACGGGCCCGGGTCAGTCGTCCGACGCGTCCCGCGCCGATTTCGGGCGATAGGCACCCGGCGCGCTGCCGGTCCACCGGCGGAACGCGCGATGGAAGGCGCTGGGCTCGGAGAAGCCGAGCCGCTCCGAGAGGGCGGCGATGGTCTCCTCGCCGGCCACCAGGCTGGCGATCGCGGCGTCTCGGAGCAGCTCCTCCTTGATCGCGGACATCGAGGTGTCGTCCTCGCGCAGGACCCGCCTGAGGTGCTGGGTGCTCATCGCCAGCTGCGAGGCGACCTCGTCGGGCGTGGGCCACGGACCACGAAGACCGCGCTCGAGGATCCGGCGAACCTGGTCGGCGGGTGTCGCTCCGTAGTCGCGGTACATCAGCAGGTCCGCCGGCGCGTTGCGGAGCCACTCCTCCAGCTCCTCCTCGGTGCGCATCACCGGGAGCGTGAGCAGCTCGTTGCTGAAGCGCAGGCTCGCGGTGGCCTGGCCGAAGGCGATGCGCCGGCCGAAGACCTGGTCGTAGTCCTCGGCCCGCTCGGGACGCTCGTACGGCAGCGAGACCTGCTCGACGGGGAGCCGGGACCCGGCCAGCCAGCTGAAGAAGCGCAGCCCGACCGAGAGCGCGATGTCGGTGACGAAGTGGTCGGGGTCGTCGAGGCTCTCGGTGTCCAGGGTCAGCTGCGTGGTCCGCGCCCCCACCTCGAGGTCGAAGGTCGGCAGCCCGGGCAGGACCCGGCTGAAGTCCCGGGCCCGCTCCATGACGCCGCGCAGGTCCGGGGCGCTCATCAGGCCGAGGCAGACCATCCGGAACGTGCCGAACGGTGAGGGCCGGGCACCCAGCCCGACCCACTCGTCCCCGGTGAGCCGCCACAGCTCCTGGACGATCTCGGTGGCCTGCTCGAGCGTGATGCGCGCACGGTCGTCGAAGAGCAGCTCCGGGTCGATGCCGAGGTGGTCGAGCCACTCCTGGGCGTCGACATCACGACGCCGAGCGGTCCTCGCAGCGGCCCGCAGGAACCTCACCGGGATCGTGCGCTGGGTCATCGGACTCCTTCGATCGTCGCGGTCAATCTTCTCGCGAACTCCGGTCATTAGAACTCACGGCCATCCTCCCTAGCGTCTTTCCCAGGCAAGAAACGTACTGACACCAAAGGAGCCGTGATGGCTGAGGCAGGCGAAGACTTCGACTTCGACGTGATCGGGCAGTGGAGTGAGCCGGTGTCGTTCAGTGTCACCCAGGACGCCACCATCGCGTACGCCAACGCGACCAACGACGACGCGACACCCCATGCCGCCGGCGACTACGCCCCGCCGGTCTACGCGGTCGTTCCGGTCTTCTCGATCATGGCCGAGCGCACCATGAGCGCCGTCCCCGACGAGCTGATCATGCGCATCCTCCACGGCGAGCAGGACATGCGCTTCCACCGCCCGATCGTGGCCGGGGACGAGCTGACCTGCCGCGCCCAGGTGGTCGGTGTCCACGGCCGCTCCTCCGGCGTCGTGGTCACCACGCTGCTGGAGACGAGGGACGCCGCGGGCGAGCTCGTCAACGAGCAGTACTTCACCGGGTTCTTCCGGGGCGGCGTACTCGAGGGCGGTCGGGGCGAGGAGCCGCCGGTACACGGCATCGACCCGACGCAGACCGAGCGTCCTGCGGACGCCGTCGTCGTCCAGAAGTTCGACGACGACCAGACCTTCCGGTACTCCGAGGCCTCCGGCGACCTGATGCCGATCCACCTCGACGACGACTTCGCGAAGGCGATGGGCCTGCCGGGCATCATCATCCACGGCCTCTGCACGATGGCGTTCACCTCGCGCGCCGTCATCGAGACGGCCTGCCCCGAGGACCCCAGCCGGCTGAAGCGCCTGGCCGTCCGGTTCAGCTCGCCTGCCCAGCCGAGGCACACCATCACCACCGAGCTGTGGAAGGTCACCCCGGAGTCGCTCGCCGACGGCGGGACGTACGTCTTCGAGACGACCACCGACGAGGGCGACTTCGTCATCAGGGAGGGGCTCGCCGAGATCGCACCCGCAACGAGCAAGAGGAGCAACGCATGAGTGGCAAGGTGTTCGTCGTCGGCGTCGGCATGACGAAGTTCGAGAAGCCGGGCAGCCGGGAGAGCTTCGACTACCCCGACATGGCCCTCGAGGCCGGCACGAAGGCTCTCGAGGACGCGGGAGTCGGCTACGACAGGATCCAGCAGGCGTACGCCGGCTACTGCTACGGCGACTCGTGCGCCGGTCACCGCGCCGTCTACGGCCTCGGCCTGACCGGGGTGCCGGTCTTCAATGTCAACAGCAACTGCTCGACGGGGTCGAGCGCGCTCTTCCTGGCCGCCCAGGCGATCCGGGGTGGGCTGGCGGAGTGCACCCTGGCGCTCGGGTTCGAGAAGATGCAGACCGGTTCGCTCGCCTCGACCTACGAGGACCGCGAGCAGCCGATGATGCGGCACATGCTGGCGATGGCCGAGCTGCGGGAGATCGCGTTCCCGCCGGCGCCGTGGATGTTCGGCGCCGCCGGGCTCGAGCACAACGAGCGCTACGGCTCCACCTCGGAGCACTTCGCCAAGATCGCGGAGAAGAACCACCGGCACTCGGTGAACAACCCCTACGCGCAGTTCCAGGACGAGTACACGCTCCAGGACGTCAAGGACGCGAAGATGGTCTACGCCGAGGCCGACCTGACCCGGCTGATGTGCTCGCCGACCTCCGACGGCTCCGGCGCGGCGATCCTGGCCAGCGAGCGGTTCGTCGAGGACAACGGCCTCGGCGACCAGGCCGTCGAGATCGTGGGCCAGTCGCTGGTCACCGACCTGCCCTCCACCTTCGAGGACAAGAGCCTCATCAGCCTCGTCGGGGCCCGGATGAGCAAGGAGGCCGCCGGCCGGGTGTACGAGCAGGCCGGGCTGACGCCCGACGACGTCGACGTCATCGAGCTGCACGACTGCTTCGCCCCCAACGAGCTGCTCACCTACGAGGCGCTCGGCCTGGCCGACGAGGGCGAGGGCCACAAGCTCGTCGACGACAACGACACGACGTACGGCGGCCGGTGGGTGGTCAACCCCTCCGGCGGCCTCATCTCCAAGGGGCACCCCCTCGGAGCCACCGGTTTGGCGCAGTGCGCCGAGCTGACCTGGCAGCTGCGCGGCACGGCCGGCAAGCGCCAGGTCCAGAGCGCCGCCCTGAAGTCCGGGGTCGCGCTGCAGCACAACATCGGCCTCGGCGGATCGGTCGTCGTCACGGCGTACCGGCCGGCGAACCGCTGACCGACCCAACCCAGAAGGAGCAGCACCATGGCACACGTAGACGTCTCCCAGGAGATCGGCGCGAACCAGGAGGACACCTGGAAGGTGATCTCCGACCTGAACAGCTTCGAGAAGTGGCTGACCATCCACGACAAGTGGTACGGCGAGCCCCCGACGGAGCTGACGGTCGGCAGCACGTTCACCGAACAGGCCACCATCATGGGGATGTCCAACAAGATCGACTGGGTCGTCGAGGAGTTCAACGCCCCGTCGAACATGAAGATCTCGGGCAAGGGCCTCGCCGGCGCCCAGATCACCTTCGACCTCTCCGTCGAGCCGGTCAGCGACACCACCTCGACCGCGTCGATCGTGGCCGACTTCACCGGTCAGATGGTCGTCGGCGCGATCGGTGCCGCCATCGAGCGCGCCTCCGACAAGGAGTGCAAGGCGTCGCTGGAGAAGCTGAACGAGCTGGTGAGCTGAATGGGATCCCTCGATGGCCGCGTCGCGGTCGTGACGGGAGCCGGTCGCGGCATCGGCCGTGAGCACGCGCTCCTGCTCGCTCGAGAGGGTGCCGCCGTGGTCGTCAACGACCTGGGTGGCGCCAACGACGGAGCCGGCTCGGACGCCGGTCCCGCCCAGGAGGTCGCCGACGAGATCAAGGCGGCGGGTGGCCGCGCGGTGGCCAACACCGACAACATCGCCACCTGGGCCGGTGCCCAGGCGCTGGTCGACCAGGCCGTCGAGAAGCTGGGCGGTCTCGACATCGTCGTGAACAACGCCGGCATCCTGCGAGACGCGTTCGTGGCCGGCATCACCGAGGCGCAGTACGACTCGGTCATCGACGTCCACCTCAAGGGCCACTTCGCGGTGCTGCACCACGCCGCGGCGTACTGGAAGGAGAGGTCGAAGGCCGGCGAGCAGGTCGCCGCGTCGGTGATCAACACCGCGTCGGCGTCGGGGACGTTCGCCGTCAACTCGGGCCAGGCCAACTACGGCGCCGCGAAGGCCGGCATCGCGGCGATGACCCTCGTGGCGGCGCAGGAGCTGGAGCGGTACGGCGTCCGCGTCAACGCGATCGCGCCCGTCGCCCGGACCCGTCTCACCCTGGCCACGCCCGGCATGGGCGCGCTGTTCGCGCAGGAGGTGCCCGAGGGCGAGTTCGACGCCTTCAGCCCGGCCAACATCGCCCCCATCGTCGCCTACCTGGCCCAGGAGAAGTGCCCGCTGAGCGGGCAGGTCCTGGCCGTGCAGGGCGGCGCGATCCAGCGGCTCGTGGGCTGGACGATCGAGGAGACCATCGAGACCGACGGGCCGTGGCTCGTCGACGACCTCGAGCGACGGCTGGCCGACTGGGCCTGATCCCCGTCCCCGGGAGCCGCGCGGCGGCTCCCGGGGAGCTCACCACGTACCGGACCTCACGAGGGGCGACACCCATGACCGACCTGGCACACACCATCACCGACATCGCGGCCGACGTGGCGCACCACGGCGACCGGGTCGCGATCCGGTCCAAGCAGCACGGCAGCTGGGTGGAGCGCACCTACCGCCAGCTCGACGCCGAGATCACCCGCCTCGCCGGCGGACTCATCGCCAGGGGCGTCGCGCCCGGAGACCGGGTCTGCATCCTCGCCGAGACCCGCCCCGAGTGGACGCTGGTCGACTTCGCGCTCCTCCGCATCGGCGCCGTCGTGGTGCCGATCTACCCGACGAGCAGCCCCGAGGACTGCGCCTGGGTGATCGGTGACTCCGGTGCTCGGATGATCGTGTGCGAGGACGCCGCCCAGGTCGCCAAGGTCGCCTCGGTCCGCGACCGGCTCCCCGACCTGCGCTCCGTCGTGGTGATCGACGCCTCCGAGCAGGACGACGACCTGGTGACGCCGGCCGCTCTCCTGGCCGACCTCCTGGCCGACGGCGTGGACCACACCGAGGAGCTCGAACGGCGGCGCACCTCCGTACGCCCCGAGGACACCTGGTCGATCGTCTACACCTCCGGCACGACCGGCCCGCCGAAGGGCTGCGTGATCAGCCACGGCAACATGATCGCCCTGTGCCGCTCGACGCGCGCTCTCGGACTGATCCGGGAGGACGACCTGGCCTACCTGTTCCTGCCGCTGGCGCACATGTTCGCGCGCATCATCCAGATGCTGTCCGCCGATGTCGGATCCACCGTGACCTACTACGGCGGCGATCTCTCCCGAGTGGTCGAGGAGCTCGCCGAGGTCCGGCCGACGATCCTGCCCTCGGTGCCGAGGATCTTCGAGAAGATCTACGTCAGGGTCACCACCGACGCGAGCGATGCCGGGGGCGCCCGCGCCAGGATCTTCGACTGGGCCATGGGAGTCGCCCGACGTACGGCCAGGCTCAGCGAACAGGGGCGGACACCGCACGGGCCGCTGGCCGTCCAGGCGGCGATCGCCGACCGCCTGGTCTTTCGGAAGGTACGCGGGGTCCTCGGCGGCCGGGTCCGTTACTGCCTCACCGGAGCGGCCCCCATCTCGCCGGAGATCCTCGAGTTCTTCTACGGCGTCGGCATCCCGGTGGTCGAGGGCTACGGCATGACCGAGTCGGGCGCGGCGATCTCGACGACGCCCCTCGGCCGGCCCCGCTTCGGGACCGTCGGCAAGCCGCTGCCAGGGGTCGAGGTCCGGATCGCCGAGGACGGCGAGGTCTGCGCCCGGGGCGACAACGTCTTCCTCGGCTACTACGGCAACCCGAAGGCGACCGCCCAGACCGTGGTCGACGGCTGGCTCCACACCGGCGACCTCGGCGAGCTCGACGCGGACGGCTACCTGTCGATCACCGGCCGCAAGAAGGACATCATCATCACCGCCGGCGGGAAGAACCTGAGCCCGGCGAACATCGAGAACGACCTGAAGCGCTCCCGCTGGATCTCCCAGGCAGTGATGCACGGCGACCGGCGGCCGTATCCGGTGGCGCTGATCACGCTGGATCCCGACGAGATCACCGCGTACGCCGCGGCGCACGGGCTGCCGACGTCGCTGGCCGAGCTGGCCACCCACCCGCAGGTCCTCGAGCTCGTCCAGAAGGACCTGGACGAGGCCAACGCCAGGCAGGCGAGGGTGGGGCAGATCAAGCGGTTCGCGATCCTGAGCGAGGACCTCTCGGTCGAGAACGGCGAGCTGACGCCCACGCTGAAGGTCAAGCGGAAGGTCGTCAACGAGAGGCACGCGGCGGTCCTGGAGTCGCTCTACTCGTCGTCCCCGGGATCGCCGTCCGGATCATCGTCCGCGTCCTCGTCCGCGTCCTGACACCGGACGGGCTCGACCACCCACTGCTCGACACATCGATCGAAGGTAGGCACAGCGATGGCACGTACACGAGGGAACGAGGTCAGCGGCAAGGTCGTGGCGATCACCGGCGCCGCCCGCGGGATCGGCAGAGCCACGGCCGAGGCCTTCCTCGCCGCGGGGGCGAAGGTCGCCATCGGCGACCTCGACGCCGACCTGGCGGCCGCGACCGCGGCTGAGCTCGAGGGCCCCGTACACGTGGGCACCCGGGTGGTCGGGCTGCCGCTGGACGTCACCGAGCCGGTGTCCTTCGCCGCCTTCCTGGAGGCCGCCGAGGCCGAGCTCGGGCCGCTCGATGTCCTGGTGAACAACGCCGGCATCATGCCGACCGGGCTGTTCACCGACGAGGACCCGGCGATGACCGCCCGCATCCTCGGCATCAACCTCGGCGGCGTCATCAACGGGAGCCGGCTCGCCGCCGAGCGCTTCACGTCCCGGGGGACGGGACATCTGGTGAACATCGCCTCCCTCGCCGGCGTCAGTGGCTTCCCGGGTCTGGCGACCTACTGCGCCAGCAAGCATGCCGTCGTCGGGTTCACCGAGTCGTTGCACCGTGAGCTCGCGGTGCACGGGGTGGGCGTCACCGCAGTCCTTCCCGGGGTCGTACGCACCGAGCTCTCGGCCGGCGCGAACACCCCGGCCTGGACGGAGACGATCACGACCGTCGACCCCGAGGACGTCGCCCGGGCGATCGTGCGGGTCGTCGGCTCGAAGAAGCCGCTGGTCACCGTTCCCCGGAGCCTGGCCGCGACGCTCACGACGATGAGCCTGCTGCCGTACCGCCTCCGCGGCCTCGCCGAGAAGGCGACGGGGGCGTCGACCGCCTACACGCAGGCGGACCCGGTTGCCCGCGAGGCGTACCACAGGCGTCTGCGCAGGCAGGCCTGACATGGACGGACCGACCACCTCGACGTTCGAGGTCCGCTCCCCCGTCGACGATCGGCTGCTCGCCGAGGTCGCCGACTTCGCTCCGGCCCAGGTCGCGGAGGCCGTCACCGCGCTCCGGGCCGCCCAGCCTGCCTGGGAGGCGCTGGGCCCGAAGGGGCGCGCACGATGGATGCGCAGGCTCCGCGACTGGCTCCTCGACGAGGCCGACCACCTGGCCGACGTACTCCAGGCGGAGTCGGGCAAGCCGCGGGCCGAGGCGCAGCTCGAGGCGCCGTGGATGGCGGAGCTGATCAACTACTTCGCCGACCACGCGCACGAGTTCCTGGCGGACGAACGCGTCGGCAGCTCCGGTCTGCTGTCCGCGACCAAGCGGATGGTCAAGGTCTACCGGCCCTATCCCGTGGTCGGCGTGATCTCGCCGTGGAACTACCCCCTCGCGATGCCTGGCATGGACGTCATCCCGGCGCTGCTCGCCGGCTCCGCGGTGCTCCTGAAGCCGTCGGAGGTGACCCCGCTCTCGGCACTGGAGCTGGCCCGCGGCTGGCGCGAGATCGGCGCTCCCCCGGTACTTGCCGTGGCGACAGGATCGGCGCCGGCCGGCCAGGCGCTGGTCGACGTGGTCGACTTCGTCCAGTTCACCGGCTCGACCAGCACCGGACGGCTGGTCGCCCATCGGGCCGTGGAGCGGCTGGTCCCCTACAGCCTCGAGCTCGGCGGCAAGGATCCCGCCATCGTGCTCGCCGACGCCGATCTCGACCGGGCCGTCGCCGGTGTCGCCTGGGGAGCCCTGTTCAACTCGGGCCAGGCCTGCGTCTCCATCGAGCGGGTCTACGTCGAGGACTCGATCCACGACAGCTTCGTCTCCAGGCTCACCACGCTGGTCGACGGCCTGCGCCACGGCGAGGAGAAGACGGCCTACTCCGTCGACACCGCGGCCATGGCGACCACGGCGCAGCGCGACCTCGTCCATCGACACGTCACCGAGGCCGTCGCGAGCGGCGCCCGAGCGCTGACCGGTGGCCGGCCCACGGGCGTCGGCACCGGCTACCGGCCGACGGTGCTGGTCGACGTCGACCACTCCATGACCTGCATCCGCGAGGAGACCTTCGGTCCCACCATCCCGGTGATCAGGGTCGCCGATGCCGACGAGGCGGTACGGCTCGCCAACGACTCCAGCTACGGCCTCTCGGCCACCATCTGGACCCGAGACCTCGTCCGCGCCCAGAGCATCGCGCGCAGGCTCGACGTCGGTGCGGTCAACATCAACGACGCGTACGCGAACCTCTTCGCCCTGACCCTGCCGCACGGCGGGTGGAAGACGTCGGGTTCGGGTGCCCGGTTCGGCGGCGCGCACGGGCTGCGCAAGTACACCCGTCAGCAGGCGATCACCGCACCCCGCTTCCCCACTCTCGAGCGCGAGCCGGCCTGGTTCCCCTACTCCCGGGGCCGGGCCCTGCTCGCCCGAGGTCTCTTCCACGCCGTCGCGGCACGCGACCTGCGACGTCGGGTACCCCGCTTCGGGACGACCGGCCATCTCCGGTAGGAGAACGTCCTCATGCCGGGCCTCGGCCAACGTGCTACGGACCGACGCGGACGCCAGTGATGGCGAACCGCTCAACGGCAGCGACGTGGCCGCCGGTCGACACCGCGATGGTCAGTACGCTGCCCGCGGGGGCGCTGAACGGCATCGTGGTCGACCACGGGCTGTTCTGCCCGCCGGCGGGGATGCCCGGGGACCGGCCGACCTCGCCGGTGCCCAATCGCAAGACCCGGATCACCAGGCTCTCGTCCACCCCGGTGATCCTGCCGCCGACGGCCATCGGTGACGTGACCGTCGCGCCATAGCGCGGGGTGGTCAGCGACAGGGTGCTGTCCTTCGTGCCGACGACCTCCCACGGGGCGTACGAACCGCTTCCGATCTTCGCCAGATGTACGACGGCCGCCCTGCTGTCCTTGCCGTCGGGCAGCCGGAAGCCGACGTCGACCCACGCCTGGTTCTCGGAGATCGTCACCCGAAGCACCCGGTCGAGCTCCTGGTAGCCCAGGTAGCTCTGGGTGAACCGTCGCGCGACCAGCCCCGCATCGAGGTGCCACGGCTGGTGCCCGCCGTCTCGATATGCCTGCTGCCACACCGCCGCGTCCTCGACGCCGGCGAACGGCCACAGCGGCTGATAGCCGAACGCCGAAGGGGGTGTCGTCGTCGGTTCCGTGGGCGACGCGCTCGGGGTGGCCGATTCCGTCGGGGTCGTGCTCGTAGACGGCGCCGGCGTCGCGGTGCTGCTCGCAGACGGTGTCGGAACGGCACGACGATCATCGTCATCCGAGCGCACCACAAGGACGAAGAGCACGGCGACCGCAACCGCGAGCGCGGCCGCGACGGAGGCCAGCGCCCACACCCACCGGCGGATGGTGCGCGTGGACTCACCTGGCTTGCCGGGAGGCGTTGGTTCGGTCACAGGATTCACCTCGTGGCCAACGTAGCCCGAGCGGCCACCCCGGCCTCAGTGCCGTTGGTCCTCCGCGCCGCTGACGAACTGCCTGGTGCCGGACGCGCGCAAGTCTGCTGCCGGCGATGACCGTCGAGGCCATCTCGGCCGCGCGGGCCGCGTCATGCCAGGGCGAGGAAGAGCTTCTCCATCTTCTTGACGTCCACGTCGTCAAGACCCTCGTCGGTCTCGGCGAGGCACTGCTGCAGGCCGGTGGCGACGATCGCGTAGCCAGCGCGGGAGAGCGCCTTGTTCACGGCAGCGAGCTGGGTGAGGACGGACTCGCAGTCCGACCCCTCTTCCATCATGCGGATCACGCTGGCGAGGTGGCCGTTGGCGCGCTTCATACGGGTGATGATCGCCTTGATCTCGGCGGGTTCGAGGTCCATCAGTTGTTCTCCAGTGCGGCCAGAGCCGCGGTCAGGCGCTGCCGTGCGTCGGTCGCAACGGTGCGAAGGGTGTCGCCGGCCTGGCCGGCGAGGGACATCATGGCGTCGGGATCGAAGGCCTCGACGACGGTGGTGCTCTCATCGACGGCCCGGACGACGACGTTGCAGGGCAACAGTGCGGCGATCGAGGGATCTGCCAGCAGTGCCTGGTGAGCCAGCTGGGGGCGGCAGGCTCCCAGGATGACCTGGGGTGCGACATCGACGTCGAGCTTCGCCTTCAGCGTGGCCTTCAGGTCGATCTCGGTGAGGACTCCGAACCCGGCAGCCGCGAGCTCGGCGCGCACCGCCTCGACGGCCTCGTCATAGGGGCGGCGGACGGTGGCTTCGAGCGTGTACTGCGTCATGGGTCTGTCCTCCGGGATACCGATCACTGGGTCTGCGGCGGCTTGCGCTCACAACCATACAACCCCCTAGGGGGATGTGTTAACGTCTGGAGGGTAACCCCCCGGGGGGTTACAACTCGACAAGCCAGCAAAGGAGTCCTTCTCATGCGTGAGACCACCATCGACCAGCTCGCTGCGGCGCTCGATCGGGGCGCGGCTGTGGTCGACGTCCGCGAGCCCGCGGAGTTCCGCGAGGGCCACGTGCCCGGCGCGATCAACATCCCGATGGGTCAGCTGACCGCCCGACTGGGCGAGATCGATCGGGATCGTTCGGTGCACATGGTGTGCGCCTCCGGCAATCGCAGCGGCGCGATGGCCGACGTCCTGAGGGCGAACGGCTTCGACGCGATCAACGTCGCCGGCGGCACCAACGCCTGGATCCGCTCCGGGCGACCGATCGAGAAGTGAGGCGAACATGACTGACGACACCGCCATCGAAGTCACCGCGCCGGCCTCGGCGACCGAGGAGACGCAGCCACAGCCGGCCGAGGGGCTGACCGTCCGCACCCTGGAGACCCCTTCGCTCGGGGACCGCACCTACCTGGTCCACGACGGCGAGGTCGCCTTCGTGGTCGACCCTCAGCGCGACATCGACCGGGTGCTGGAGGTGCTCGAGGCCGACGGCGTCCGACTGACCCACGTCTTCGAGACCCACATCCACAACGACTACGTCACCGGAGGCCTGGCACTCGCGCAGGCGACCGGCGCAACTTACCTGGTCAACGGCGAGGACGAGGTGTCCTTCGACCGCACCCCGATCGCTGACGACGAGGTCGTCGAGGTCGGCGAACGGATGCGCGTCCGCGCGATCGCCACCCCCGGTCACACCTTCACGCACCTGTCCTACGAGCTCTCGGTCGACGGTCCTGACGGCGAGGAGCCGTACGCCGCGTTCACCGGCGGCTCGCTGCTCTACGGCGCCACCGGCCGACCGGACCTGCTCGGCAAGGAGCACACAGACGCCCTGGTACGCCACCAGCACGCCTCGGCGCACAAGCTCGCCGAGCAGCTGCCCGACGAGGCGGAGGTCTATCCGACCCACGGCTTCGGATCCTTCTGCTCGGCAACGCAGTCCGACTCCACCGCCTCGACGATCGGCGACGAGAAGCGCTCGAACCCGGTCCTGACCCAGGACGAGGAAACCTACGTCCGCGAGCTGCTGGGCGCCCTCGGTGCCTGGCCGGCGTACTACGCGCACATGGGGCCCGCCAACGCCGCCGGTCCGTCCGCACCCGACCTCTCCCCGGTGCAGGAGGCAGACGCGACCGAGCTGCGGCGCCGTATCGAGGCAGGCGAGTGGGTGGTGGACCTGCGCAACCGCAGGGCCTTCGCCGCCGGACACTCCCCCGGCACCTTCAACTTCGGACTCGACGGTGCGTTCTCGACCTACCTGGGCTGGCTGATCGAGTGGGGCACCCCCGTGACCCTGCTCGGCGAGACCGCAGAGGACGTTGCCACCGCCCAGCGCGAGCTGGTCCGGATCGGCATCGACCGGCCCGCGGCCCAGGCCACCGGCGGACCGCAGAACTGGACCGACGGCGAGCTCGGCAGCTTCCCCACCGCCACCTTCGCCGACCTGGCGCAGGTGCGCCACCACCGCGACGTCGTCGTGCTCGACGTGCGCCGCACCGAAGAGTACGAGGACGCGGCGATCGCTGGAGCGGTCAACATCCCGATCCCCGAGCTGCCCGGCCGCGTCGACGAGGTGCCGGCCGGCGAGGTATGGGTGCACTGCGCCGGCGGCTACCGCGCCTCGGTCGCCGCCTCGTTCATCGCCGCCGCCGGCGGCACCCCGGTCGCTGTCGACGACTCCTTCGAGAACGCGGAGAAGGTCGGTCTGCACACAGTCAGTCCCGAGGGCACCACCACCGCAGGCGCCGTCGGGGCCGACGCCTGAGATGACCCTGGTCCTCGCCGTCGTCGCCGGCGCGCTCATCGGCCTGTCCCTGGGGGCACTTGGTAGCGGTGGCTCGATCCTGGCCGTTCCGGTACTGGTGTACCTGCTCGGGCAGTCCCCACCCCAGGCGACCACCGGATCGCTGGTCGTCGTCGGCATCACCTCGCTCATCGGGGCCATCGCCGCACACCGCGCGGGCAACGTACTGCTCGGCCGCGGTCTCGCCTTCGGCTTGGTCGCTATCGGCGGAGCGGCGGTGGGAGCAGATGCGTCCAGCCGGGTCCCCGAAGACGTCCTCTTGGCCGCCTTCGCCGCTCTGATGCTGCTGGTCGGCGGGGTGCTGGCCTGGCGCCAGCTACGTCACGGGCGGGGAGGCGGTCCTCGGCATGCTGCGAAGCCGGCCCTGGACGACCCGATCATCACGTTCAGTCCGAGGTTCGCGTGCCAATGCCCCCGGGCGCTCAAGGTAGTGGCGACCGCGACAGCCGTCGGAACACTGACAGGCTTTCTGGGCGTGGGCGGCGGTTTCCTCGTCGTCCCCGCCCTCCTCCTCGCCCTTGCGCTGCCCATGGAGTACGCCGCCGGCACGTCCCTGGTGGTGATCACCATCACCACCGCCGCAGCTCTGGCCGTCCGAGCCGGATCCGGCGTCCAGCCGGACTGGACGCCCGTCGCTCTTCTCACCGCGACGTCGGCAGCGATGGCCATCGCCGGGGCACGTCTCGCCGACCGCATCGATACCGACTGGCTTCAGAGGAGCTTCGCCGTCCTGGTCGTCGGTGTCGCCGTGTACACCGCCGCCCGGGCCCTGCCCGCACTCCTCTGATTCGCGCCGTCCCCCGCATTCCAGCACTCGTCAGCGACGATCGCGGCCCTGACCTCGGCCGCCGGACGGACGGACGGACGGATCATCTCCCGTAGGAGAGGACCGTCATCATGCCGGCCTCGGCGTGGTAGACGTTGTGGCAGTGCAGGGCCCACTGGCCGGGATTGTCGGCGACGAGGTCGACCTCGAGCGACTGCATGGGCCGTACGATCACGGTGTCCTTGCGAGCGCCACCGTCCACGAGACCGAAGGTGTGTCCGTGGAGGTGCATGGGGTGGAACATCATCGACCGGTTGCGCAGACGCAGCCGCACCCGTTCCCCGCTCGCTACGTCCAGCGGCTCGTGATCGGGGAACATCGCCCCGTTGATGGTCCACCGGTAGCGCATCATCCCACCGGCGATCACCGCGTCGAGGCGCCTGTCGACGGGGGCGGGGTCCAGGCGTACGGCCGGGTCGGCGGTGAGGTCGCTGCCAAGGACCAACTGGCGGGAGAGCTCGGGAATCGCGGCGCCAGCGAGCGTCCCCCGGCCGGTGCGGACCACCGCCAGGGCGATACCCGTCTTGCCCTCGGCCGAGGCCATGAGCGGGAACACCCCGTCGGCGAGGTCGACGGTCACGTCGAACCGCTCGCCCATGCCGATCAGCAGCGCGTCGGTCGTGGTCGGTACGACCGGGAACCCGTCGCTGTGGGTGACGGTGAGGCGGTGGCCGGCGAGCGCGAGCCGGAAGGCGGTGTCGGAGCCGGCGTTCACGATCCGCAGCCGGGCCCGCTGTCCGGGTTTGCCCGCCAGCGTGACGGGCGCGTCCGGCGTACGGCCGTTGAGGAGGTAGGCCGGGTAGTCGACGTCCCCGGCGCCACCGAGCACCGGGGAACGCATCGACCCTCCCATCATCCCGCCGGGGCCCATCCCTGCCGTCGACATCAGATCGGCGAGGACCTCGTCGGGGGTCCGGCCGGTCCCGTCGACCCAGTCGTCGAGGACGACGACCCACTCCAGGTCGTAGTCGCCGGGGTCCGCGGGATCGTCGACCACGAGCACCCCGTAGAGACCACGGTCGAGCTGTACGCCGCTGTGCGGGTGGAAGAAGTAGGTGCCGGGATCCGAGGTGGTGAACTCGTAGGTGAAGGGAGCGCCCGGGCGGATCGCCTTCTGGGTGATCCCGGGTACGCCGTCCATGTCGTTGCGGAGCGCCAGACCGTGCCAGTGGACGCTGGTCTCCGCCGGCAGCTGGTTGGTCACCTCGACCCGGAGCAGGTCACCGGCCCTCGTCCGCAGAAGCGGCCCGGGCACCGACTCACCGTAGGACCAGGTCTGGACGGTCCGCGAGCCGAGATCGATGGTGGCGGGCCGAGCGGTCAGGCGCTCGGTGTGCACCCGCTGCCCGGGTGATCGCCGCCGCAGCTCGGCCGCGCGGACCTCGTCCGAGCCCGGACCGATCACCCGGGCCGCCGATGGTCCGCCGCGCTCGTCGGCGCAGGCGGCCAGTGCCCCTCCGGTCATGGCGAGAACCGAGCCCACCAGGACCGCGCGCCGACCGACGGGGCGCGGCGTCATCAGGTGCCGCCTGCCCGGTCGCTGCTGCGATCCCACCACATGACGGGCTCCCTTCGATCCCCACGTCCTCCGCCATCCTCCCCCGCCTGACGCGGACCGGCAGGAGCCGTTGGGATGCGCACGGAGGTCCGAAGGTCCCGAGCCCGAAGGACCTTCCGCGGACTTCTCCGATACCCCGCGGGGGTAGCGTTGCCACCGTGACCGAGTGGACCTGCCCGATGCACCCCGAGATCCGCCGCCCCGGACCCGGGGCGTGCCCCATCTGCGGGATGGCACTGGAGCCAGTGACCCTCACGGCGGGTGAGGCGCCGAGTCCCGAGCTCCTCGCGATGAGCCGCCGGTTCTGGATCGGGCTGGCGCTCACGATCCCGGTGGTGGCTCTGGAGATGGGGAGTCACTTCATCGACCGGGTCGGCGAGGCGATCCCACAGTCGACCTCGAACTGGTTGCAGCTCGTCCTGGCCACCCCGGTGGTGCTGTGGGCCGGATGGCCCTTCTTCCAGCGTGGATGGGTCTCGGTGCGCACCCGCAACCTCAACATGTTCACCTTGATCGCGATGGGAACCGGGGTCGCCTGGCTCTACAGCGTGGTCGCCACCATCGCGCCGGGGATCTTCCCGGAGTCATTCCGGTCCGCGTCCGAGATGGGCATGGGGACGGGTGCCGTCGATGTGTACTTCGAGGCGGCGGCCGTCATCACGGTGCTCGTCCTGCTCGGCCAGGTGCTCGAGCTGCGTGCACGGGAGCAGACATCGGGAGCGATCCGAGCACTCCTCGACCTCACGCCGACGACCGCGCGCCGCCTGCGCCCGGACGGGACCGACGAGGAGATCGGTCTCGACCAGGTGCGGATCGACGACACGCTCCGAGTGCGGCCAGGTGAGAAGGTCCCGGTGGACGGCCAAGTCCTCGACGGCCGGTCCAGCGTGGACGAGTCACTTGTCACCGGCGAGTCGATGCCGGTGCCCAAGACGACCGGCGACGCGGTGATCGGCGGCACCATCAACACCACCGGCGCTCTGGTCATCCGGGCGGACCGGATCGGCCACGACACGGTGCTCGCGCGGATCGTCACCTTGGTCGCCGAGGCTCAACGGTCCCGTGCCCCGATCCAGCGGATGGCCGACCGGGTCGCCGGCTACTTCGTCCCGGCGGTGATCGCGATCGCGGTCATCGCCTTCGTGGTCTGGGCGGTGGTCGGCCCCGACCCGCGGGTCGTCCACGGCCTGCTCGCCGCGGTCGCGGTCCTGATCATCGCCTGCCCATGTGCGCTCGGACTGGCGACACCGATCAGCATCAAGGTGGGCGTCGGCCGTGGCGCCACCCACGGCGTGCTGATCAAGAACGCCGAAGCGCTGGAGCGGATGGAACGGGTCGACACCGTTGTCGTCGACAAGACCGGGACGCTGACCGAGGGGCGCCCGGCGGTCACCGACATCGTGCTCGCCGACCCGGCAGCGGACGCGGACGAGCTGGTGCGGCTGGCCGCGGGCGCCGAGCGAGCCTCAGAGCACCCGCTCGCCCGCGCCATCGTCGAGGCCGCCACCGCTCGCGGGTTGGCGGTCCCGGACGTGACCGGCTTCGACTCCCCTGTCGGACGTGGCGTGCTCGGCACCGTCGAGGGTCACCGGGTGGCGCTGGGCAGCGCCGACTTCCTGAACTCGCAAGGAATCGACCCCGCCGCACTGAGACCCGAGAGCGACCGGCTGCGCGGCACCGGGGCCACGGTCATCCTGGTCGGCGTGGACCGTCGGCTCGCCGGTGCCCTCGCCATCGCCGATCCGATCAAGCAGACCACCCCGGCCGCCCTCGCCGACCTCCGATCCCAGGGAGTTCGGGTCGTCATGCTCACCGGCGACAACCCTGTGACCGCACGGGCAGTGGCCGCCTCGCTCGGCATCGACCGGGTTGAGGCCGGCGTGCTGCCGGACCGTAAGGCAGACGTCGTCCATCAGCTCCGCGCCGAAGGAAGCGTGGTCGCGATGGCCGGGGACGGCGTCAACGACGCCCCCGCTCTCGCCGCAGCAGACGTCGGCCTGGCCATGAGCTCGGGCACCGACGTGGCCATGGAGTCCGCCGGCATCACACTTCTCCACGGTGATCTCACCGGCATCGCCAACGCCCGCCGCCTCTCGGCGGCGACCATGCGCAACATCCGGCAGAACCTGGTCTTCGCCTTCGTCTACAACGTGGCCGGCATCCCGGTGGCCGCCGGCGTGCTCTACCCGTTCACCGGACTTCTGCTCTCCCCGATCATCGCCGCCGCGGCCATGGCACTCTCCTCGGTCAGCGTGATCGCCAACGCCCTGCGGCTGCGCACCGCACGGCTGGGCTGATCAGGTCACTCCCCTGCCGGATACGGCGACTCCGCCAGCAGCCCGGCGAGGTGGGCGATGTTGCGAGCCATGGTCCTGGTCGTACCCGCGGTCTTCTCCGGGGTCGGGTTCTTGTCCTTGTAGTCCACGCCCTGCATGGCCTCGCCGACCCAGTAGGTCGAGCCGTTGGCGGGGATGGTGAAGCCGACGTCGCTGAGGGCTTGGCAGAGCTCGGCGGTGACGTGGTGGGCGCCGTCCTCGTTGCCGACGACGCCGATGCCGGCGACCTTGTCGTAGGTCAGCATCCGGCCGTCCTCGTCGGTCTCGCCGAGCTCGGCATCGAGGCGCTCGAGCACCATCTTGCACACCGAGGACGGCTGGCCCAGCCAGATCGGGGTGACCAGCACGAGCGCGTCGGCGGCGAGCATCCGCTCGCGCAGCTGCGGCCACGCGTCGCCGTCCCCCTCGTCGGTGGACACTCCGAAGCGGACATCGTGGTCGACGACCCGGACCATCTCGCCCTTCACCTCGTGGTCCGCGAGCGCCGAGAGGATCTGGGACCCGAGCAGCTCTGAGCTGGACTCGTCGGGCGAGCGTTTGAGGGTGCAGTTCAGGATCAGACAGGTCGTTGACGTCATGCCACCTGGTAACCGGCGGGCTCCGCCCTCATGCGCCGATGACCGTACGTCCCACCCGCAGGTGCAGGTCCTCGAGCCGGGCGATCTGGTCGTCGGCGCGGCGGATGAGCTCGTCCAGCTGCAGCGGGTCGATACGAGAGTCGTCCTCGGTGGCGGCACGCAGCAGCTGCCACCCGGCCCGCTTGGCGGTCACCGCGTCCCGCAGTGCCTCCAGCTCGAACAGGTCCGAGAGCGGCGAGCGCCGCACCAGCCGTCCGTTCGGCTTGAACCGGCCGGCGAACTCCATCGCGCGCCCCGTCGTGGCGGCGATGCGCGACGGGGTGGCCCCGGTCGCGATGATGATCTGCCGCAGCTGCTCCCGGTCCTCGTCGATCTCGGTCGCCAGCTGACGTACCCGGGCGGCCACGTCGGTGTCGGAGTGCGAGCGGCCGACTCGCTCGAACAGCGCGGCTCCGGCGCTAGACCCTGCCCAGTGGTGCTGCAGGTAGGCGTGCAACATGTCGTCGTTCATGGCTGCTCCTTGTCCGGACTTCAGGGTCGTAACGGCGGGAGCTCGCTGCCCGCCTTCTGCGGGATCCCGGACAGGACGGCCTCGAGCGCGTCTATGGCCGAGTGGCGCGGCTGCCAACCGAGCTCCAGCTCGGCCCGAGCGGTCGACATCAGCGGCAGCTGCATGACCGCGTCCAGGAGGCTGCCCGGGACCGGCGCGAGCCGGGCATACCAGGCACCGTCCAGGCCATGACGCGCGAGACGCGGCGGGACCTCGACCGTTCGAGCGTCCATCAGCTCGCCGAGCTCGTCGCGGCCGATGACGCCGTCCCCTGACAGGTTGTACGCGCCCGTCACATCTGTGGTCGCTGCCGTGGCGAGGGCCCGGCCGACATCTCCGGCGTGCACGGCCTGGAACCGCAGGCCGGCAGGCACTGGCACCACCGGGATGCGCCGCCGGTCCAGGAGCTCCGGCCGGGCCAGGGCGCCGCCGAAGATGCGGCGCTGCTCGCTGGCGGCCGAGCGCTGGAAGACGAATGCGGGCCGGACCCTGACCAGGCGGACCTCGGGGTGGGCACAGGCGAAGGCGTCCAAGGCCCGTTCGACGTACGCCTTCTCCCGGCAGTACGCGGCGGAGGAGGCCCCGTCCGTCTCCCAGGTCTCGTCGACCGGATCGTCGTGACCGACCGGCGAGTAGGCCGCCACCGAGGAGGCGCACACGAGAGCCGGGACACCTGCCCGGGCCACGGCCTCGAGCACCCTGCGCGTACCGACGGCGTTGGTGGCCCAGGTCTCCTCGGGCCGATGTGTCGGCTGGAACTTCCAGGCGAGGTGCACGACTGCGTCGGCACCTTCCACCACCGGCTCCAGGTTGGCCGTCGACACGTCGGCCACCCGCCACTCGACGGAGGCATGCTCGTGGGTCCGAGGCCCGTCCGGAGCCCGTCGCGCGACGGCGACGACCTCGGCGGCCCCGTCGGCGGTGAGTGCCCGGATGGTGGCGCTGCCGAGGTTTCCCGACGCACCGATGACGACCACCTTCATGTTGTCCACGCCCTCCCTGCGGCCCGTCTGCTGGGTGAGCCTCACCGGTACCCATCGCGACCGGGTTCAGCACTGCCGCTCGCCAGGCTTGAATCGCCGGATCCGGGTACCGCAGGGGTGACTCGATCCGTAGGAGGCACATCCATGAAGGCAGTCACCTGGCAAGGACGGCGCGACATCCGAGTGGACGACGTTCCTGATCCGCACATCGTCGAGAGCGACGACATCATCGTCGAGGTGACCTCGACGGGACTGTGCGGTTCCGACCTGCACCTCTACGAGGTGCTCACCGGGTTCATGACACCGGGCGACGTGGTCGGGCACGAGCCGATGGGGATCGTCGCCGAGGTCGGCCCCGGGGTTCGCGAGGTGAGCGTCGGCGACCGCGTCGTGGTGCCGTTCAACATCAGCTGCGGCACCTGCTGGATGTGTCGGCACAACCTGCACTCACAGTGCGAGACCACCCAGAACCGCGACCAGGGCACCGGCGCCAGCCTCTTCGGCTACAGCTCGCTCTACGGCCAGGTCCCGGGCGGACAGGCAGAGTATCTGCGCGTTCCCTTCGGCAACCAGCTGCCGATCAAGGTCCCGCACGGTCCGTCCGACGACCGCTTCCTCTTCCTCTCCGACGTCCTGCCGACCGCCTGGCAGGCACTGCGGTACGCCGACCCCGACCCGGAGAGCACGGTGCTGGTCCTCGGCGCCGGTCCCATCGGTGACATGGTGAGTCGCTTCGCGCTCGACGCCGGCCACCGGGTCATCAGCGTGGACCGCGAGCCCGAGCGGCTCGCCAGGGTGCGGCAGCGCGGGGCCGAGACGATCGAGCTCGACTCCGGCAACGTCGCCGAGCGGGTACGCGACCTCACCGATGGACGCGGAGCCGACGCCGTCGTCGACGCCGTCGGGATGGAGGCCCACGGCTCGCCCATCGTCGAGGGGATGACCAAGCTGCTGGCCACGATGCCGGGAGCCGTGAACCGCCCGGTGATGCAGGCTGCCGGCGTCGACCGGATGGCCGCACTCCACACCGCCTTCGACGCCGTACGCCGCGGCGGCACCGTCTCGATCGCCGGGGTCTACGGCGGCGCGATGGACCCGTTCCCGATGATGCAGCTCTTCGACAAGCAGGTCGGCATCCGCATGGGCCAGGCCAACGTACGGGCCTGGACGGAGGACCTGATGCCGTTCCTCGAGGGCGACGACGACCGGCTTGGCGTGGACTCGTTCGCCACCCACCATCTCCCGCTGACCGAGGCTCCGGAGGCGTACAAGTCCTTCCAGGAGAAGTCCGACGGGATGGTGAAGGTCGTCTTCAAGCCCTGAGCCCCTGCGGGCCGGGCCTCAGCCCGACGCCGAGCGCAGCGCGTCGAGCAGAGGTCCGGCCGCCTCGGCCAGGAACCGGTCGTTCGTCGACCCGTCGACCTGGACCAGAGCGACGTCGGTGAATCCGGCCTCCCAGAAGGGCCGGATCCCGTCGGTGATCGCATCGATGTCGGGACCGCACGGGATCGACGAGGCGACGTCCTCGTGACGTACGAACTGCGAGGCCGCGGTGAAGCTCGCTGTGGTCGGAAGCTCGCTGTTGACCGGCCAGCCACCGCCGAACCAGCGGAACTGGTGGTGAGCCCGTTGGATGGCGGCGTCCGCGTCATCAGGATCCCAGGCCGGGCTCGCCGGCGCCCGCACTACTCGCCGGCGGCGAGGAGGTCGCGAAGGCTGAGGGGCTCACACCCGGTGAGCGTGGCCACGGCGCCGCTGACTCCGTCGAGCTGCCCGGCGGCGATCGCGGTGTAGGTGGAGACCCAGGCGTCGTACTGCCAGTCGGGGGCCTCCCAGCGGCGACGCGACGCGTAGGCCTCCTCGATCGTCTCGTCGTGATAGCGCACGTCACTGCCACGATGCTCGGTGAGGATGTCGGCGACCTCGCTCATCGTGAGCGCCTCGGGGCCGGTGAGGTCGTAGGTGAGCCCGCGGTGCTGCTGCGGCGCGGTGAGTGTCGCCACCGCGGAGCGAGCCACGTCGGCCCGGGCGACCCCCGCGAAGCGCCCGTTGCCGGCCGGACCCCGGATGACGCCATCCTCGCCGACCAGCGACGGGAGGAAGTCGAGGTAGAAGTTGTCGCGCAGCAGGGTGTAGCCCATCCCGCTCGCCCTGATCCGCTCCTCGGTCGCGAAATGGTCGCGCGCGAGCGTGAAGACGGCATCCGGCGCGGCCCCGAAGAAGGACGTGTAGACGATGTGCTCGACCCCAGCCGACGCGGCGGCGTCGACGAAGGTGAGGTGCTGTTCCAGGCGGTCGGCCGACTCGGCGGCCGAGACCATGAGCACGGTCTGTACGCCGTCGAGGGCCCGCACCGCGGCCTCTCTGTCGCCGTAGGTGACCGCGAACGCGTCGGCGCCCAGGATCTCGGGGGCCCTGGCGGTGTCACGTACGAGAAGCCGGAGTGTGGCGTCCGAGCCGCCGAGCGCACGGGCGACGGCGCCGCCGACGTAGCCGGTGGCCCCGGTGACGGCGATGGTGGTCATCCCAGATCATTCCTGAGCGCGGCGAGGGCTTCGTCGGCGTGGATCTCGGCCTTGAGCATCCCCTCGACGACGGCCTTGATCCGTCCGTCGGTGCCGATGGCGAAGGTCGTACGCTGCAGCGGCCCGAGCTTGCCGAGGAGGCTGGGCTTCACCCCGTAGAGCTCAGCCACCGACCCCGCGGGGTCGGAGAGGACGGGATAGTCGAGGTCGTGGTTGGCGGCGAAGCCGGCCTGCTTCTCCACGCTGTCCTTGCTGATCCCGAGCCGGTAGGCCCCGATCTCCTCGAACTCGCCGGCGAGGTCGCGGAAGTGGCAGGCCTCCTTGGTGCACACCGGCGTCTCGGCGGCCGGGTAGAAGAAGAGCACCACCGGGCCCTTCTCGAGCAGCGGAGCGAGGGAGACGGACGTACCGTCCTGGGCGGGGAGCGTGAAGTCGGGCGCAACGGCACCGGTCTCGAGCGGCATGGCGCCAACCTACCCGGCAGGTCCACCGGCGACGCGGTTCGGCGGGGTTGACGCGAGTGCCGCGCTTGGATAGTTTGATGAACATGTTCAGTGAACATGTTCATCAACTTCGGGGCGCCGCATGAAACGCCAGGAACAGCGGATGGCCACACGCCAGCACGTGCTCGCGGTCGCGGCGCAGATGTTCGAGGAGCGTGGGTTCGACTCGACGACTGTCCGGGACATCGCCCAAGCTGCAGGCGTCAGCGTGGGCACCGTGATGGCTGTCGGAGACAAGTCGGCGCTCTTGGTCGAGGTCTTCGACGCTCGCATCGGTCAGGTGCACGGGAACCGCGCCGCAAAGGCCCCCGTGGCGGCGGGCGGGGACGCCGTCGGTGCGTTGCTCGACATCTTCGCCCCCTTCGTGGAGATGTTCGCCGCCAACCCCACCCTCGCGCAGGACTACGCCGCTGCACTCGTCAGCGGCAAGCATCGAGCAGGGGTGTTCCACGACCTCGCAGCGACGTTGCGGCGCGAGATCTCCCAGGCCCTGCAGCAGACCGGCCTCGCTCCCGAGGTCGCAGATCAGACGGCCATCGCCGTGCACCTCGCGTACCTCGGCACGCTCTTCATGAGCGCCGGGACCGGCGACCCGAACGACCCGAAGCCCGGCGAAGACTTCGTCGCCGTCCTTCAGCACCTCACCATCGGAAGGCCCAACCGTGACCCTCATTCCTGATCCGGACTGGCCGCAGCTGCTGCTCGCCGGGCTGCTGGCTCTCGACGTAGCTCTGTCTCTGCGACCCGTCGGGTTCATCCGGACCTGTCTCAACGGAGTGGCGTTCCCCGAGAACTACTGGTGGACGCTCATCGCCATCAAGTCACTCGCCGTCACAGGCCTGCTCGCCGGCATCTGGCACGAGGGCATCGGCCTGGCCGCGAACGTCGGTGTCGTCGCATACTTCCTGGCCGCGGTGGTCGCGCACCTTCGAGCACGGTTCATCGGCTTCGAGCTCTGGATCAACTGCCTGGGCTTCCTCGGCATCGCCGCCGGCGCGCTCATCCTGTCCTACACCACTGTCGCGTGACGCACGTACGCCGTAGCTGTCGGTCACACGACGCCGGAGATCGGGAACCTGGGAGTCCTGAGGTCACCAGGTGACCTCAGGACTCCCACGTCGCCTCATCGAGCTAGCGGTTCCGGAGCCAGAACGCCCCGGACGCGTCGGCGTACGTGTAGGCATCCCCGGCGTAGTACAGCCGATAGTTGCGCGAGCTGGGCGGGTTCCACACGATGGCGACGGTGCCGCGCTTGTCGGAGTAGTTAGCGGTTTCCTTTACTCGGGCCGGCGCCACAGGCGGGATCGGCGCCCACGTACCCAACGCAAGGTATGAGCCGTTTCGTGCGGCCGCGCGCAGAGGATTCGGGCCTCGATGATCACGGCATCCCCGAGGAAGGACGATCACGGTGACATCGATGATGCCGTCGCACGATGACCTGAAGGACGCCGGCTGCTGGTTCGACGCCGACAAGGCGGGCGGGCAGATGATGACCGCGTTCAAGCAGGAGGCCCGGTGGCGGCAGCACCGCTGGGCGGTCGATGAGCTGGGGATCGTCTCCTTCGGCACCCACGCGGGGAGGCGGACGTTCGACGAGACCCCGGTCGAGGACATCCCCAACGGCACCAAGCTCGGCGACGGCGACGCGGAGGCGGGCGCGAACTTCCTCACTCCGGAGATCCATCGGATCGCCCGAGCTCGGGTCGCGGAGAAGCAGGATCACCAGACCCTCGACGCGAAACGCCTCTATCGCGATCTGCTGTCGTCGATGCCGATGGCGTTCAACCTCTTCGGCGAGGCGTCCCTGCCGGAGAACCATGCCTCCCGACGCCGGCTCGCGGAGCTGTTCGGCGTGCCGGACGCCGAGCCCTCGGCGGTCCTCTTCGAGTGGTCTCCGGGACGAGGCAGCGACCTCTACACCCGTGACCGCACCGCCTTCGACGTCGCGCTGGTGCTCGGGCGGCCGAACGCACCGCTGACCGTGGTCGGCGTCGAGACGAAGTACCACGAGCACTCCGCGAAGGACCCCAAGCCGCCCGCCGACAGACCGGCCGCCGTCGCCAGGCACGAGGACCAGACCGAGTTCCTGATCGCTGTCGCGGAAGCGTCCGGCGTGTTCAGACCGGGCTGGCAGGACAAGGTCCTCGACACCGCGCTGCGCCAGATCTGGCGTGACCACCTCCTCGCGCTCTCGATGCGGAACCACCCCGACCAGTGGACGCCCCAGACCCGCTACGTCCTGCTCCACCCGGCTCGGAACGTGAGCTTCACGCAGGCAGCTGCGGCGTACGCGGACCTTCTCGTCGACGGCGACACCTCGTTCTCGGCGCTCACGCTCGAGCAGACCGTGGATGCCGCATTCGCCCACGGCGGACCGGTCAAGGAGGCATTCGTACGCCGCTACCTGTGGTGAGGATGAGGCGAAATCCCGGACGCCGGGGGCTCACCCACGGCACTATGTCGGGCATGCCCGCCAGCCCGACCCTCCCGCTCGGCGTACGGATCGGCTACGGCTCCGGCTCGGTGGCGACCGGCACGTTCGGGACCATCCCGGGCCTGATGCTGCTCCCCTATCTGACCGACAGCCTCGGCATCGCCGCGCTGGCCGCGGGCTTCATCGTGTTCGCGCCGAAGGCGTGGGATGTCGTGCTGAACCCGATCGCGGGCCGGATCAGCGACCGGACGGTGGATCCACGGGGCCCGCGGCGGCCGTGGCTGCGCCGGGCCGGGATCGCGCTGGCGGTGACGTTCGCGCTGCTGTTCGCGGCGCCGTCGATGGCGACCGGGCTCGAGGCGCTGTGGGTGCTGGTCCTGTTCCTGGCCTGCGCGACGGCGTACGCGTTCTTCCAGGTGCCCTATGTCGCCATGACCGCCGAGCTGACCGAGTCCTATGACGAGCGCACCCGGCTGATGACCTGGCGGGTCGCGATCCTGGCGCTCACCATCCTGCTCGCCGGTGCGACCGCGCCGATGATCCGCGACGCCGTCGGTGGCCGCGACGGCTACCGGGTGATGGGCGTCGTGATGGCGGTGCTCATCCTGGCCGGAGTCTTCAGTGCGTACGTCGGCACCCGCCGGGCGCCCGTCCACACCGTCCAGCCGGGGCCGGGCAGCCTGCGCGACCAGCTGAAGATCGTCGCGGCGGCGCCCGACTTCCGCCGGCTGCTCATCACGTTCGTGATCCAGGCGGTCGCGTTCGGCGCGATGCTGGCCGGCGTCGACTACCTCGCCGGCGACGTGATCGGCCGCGACGGCGCGGCGACGATCCTGTTCGTCTGCTTCGTCGGCCCCGCGCTGCTGCTCACGCCCGCGTGGGCGGCGCTCGGCGCCAGGATCGGCAAGAAGAACGGGTACGTCGCCGCCTCGGTCGTCCTTGCCGTCGGGGCACTCCTCGCCGCGACCGCGCAGACCGCACCGGTGGCCCTGGTCTACGCCGCGGTGGTGCTCGTCGGGACCGGGTACGCCGGGTGCCAGGTGTTCCCGATGGCGATGCTTCCCGACGCGGCCGCCGTCGACGCCCGGCGCAGCGGGTCGAGCCGGATCGGCGTCTACACCGGCGTGTGGACCGCCGGCGAGACCCTCGGGCTCGCGCTCGGGCCCGGCGTCTACGCCGCGGTGCTCGCGCTCGGCGGCTACCGCTCCTCGACCGGGAGCGACGTCGCCCAGCCGGACTCGGCACTGACCGCGATCACGCTCGGTTTCTCGGTGCTGCCGGCCTGCCTCGCACTGCTCAGCCTGCTCTGGCTGCGGCGCTACTCGCTCACCGCCGAAGACGTCGACGGCGTCGACGGCGACAAGGATGGGACCGTGACCGTATGACCGACGCCCTGACCCAGCTCCGCGAGATGCAGTCCGCCGACCTGCCGGTGCACGGCGGCCGCACGCTGGCCTACGTCTACGACTCCGGCCTGCCCGACATCGACCGGATCGGCCGCGAGGCGGTCGCGGCCTACGCCGGCTCGAACGGACTGGACCCGACGGCCTTCCCGAGCCTGCTCCGGATGGAGACCGAGGTGGTCGGCATGGCCGCCGATCTGCTCGACGCTCCCGAGACCGTGGTCGGCACGGTCACCTCCGGTGGCACCGAGTCGGTGCTGCTCGCGGTGCAGGCCGCGCGCGACGCCCATCCGGAGATCGAGCGGCCGCGGATGGTGCTCCCCTCGACCGCGCACGCCGCCTTCCACAAGGCGGCGCACTACTTCGGGGTCGAGCCGGTGCTGGTGCCGGTCGGGCCCGACTTCCGGGCGGATCCGACCGCGATGGCCGCGGCGATGGACGAGCGCACCGTGCTGGTCGTCGCCTCGGCACCGTCCTACGCGCACGGGGTCGTCGACCCGGTCACCGCGATCGCGGCCGCCGCGGCCGAACGCGGGATCCGCTGCCACATCGACGCGTGCATCGGCGGCTGGGTGCTGCCCTATGCGACGCGGCTGGGGCGGGACGTACCGGCCTGGACGTTCGCGGTCGAAGGCGTCACCTCGATCTCGGTCGACCTGCACAAGTACGCCTACGCCCCCAAGGGCACCTCGGTGCTGCTGCACCGCACCCCGGAGCTGAGGCGGCCGCAGTTCTTCGCCTCGGCCGCCTGGCCGGGCTACACCATGCTCAACTCCACGATGCAGTCGACGAAGTCGGGCGGACCGCTGGCCGGTGCCTGGGCGGTCCTGCGCTCGTTGGGCGATGAGGGGTACGAGCGGCTCGCCCGCGACGTCTTCGAGGCGGTGGACCGGATCCGCACCGGGGTCGGCGAGATGCCCGAGCTCGCCGTGGTCAGCACTCCCGACTCGACGCTTCTCGCGCTCACCACCGACGGCAGCTGTGACCCGTTCACGGTCTGCGACGAGATGGCGGCGCGCGGCTGGTACGTCCAGCCACAGATGTCCTTCGCCGGTTCCCCCGCCACGATCCACCTGTCGGTGAGCGCGGCGACGCTCCCCCACGTACCTGAATTTCTCGCCGCTCTCGCGGAGGCGGTCGAGGCCGCCGTGGCGGCAGGCCCGGTCACCGTCGACCCGGCCGTCGCCGCGTTCATCGGCGACCTCGACCCGTTCTCCTTGTCCGAGGAGGACTTCGACGGCCTGCTGGTCGCCGCCGGGCTCGTCGGCGCAGAGAGCGGCCTCGCGCTGCCTCAGCGGATGGCCGAGGTCAACGCGATGCTCGACCTGGCCTCCGCCGCGATGCGCGAGGCGCTGCTGGTGGCCTTTCTCGACCGGCTGACCCGGCCTACTCGGCGGAGTCGCTGAGCCGGCGCTTCCTCCGGGCCAGCATCAGGATCAGGCTGAGCACGATCGCAGCGACGATGCCGCTGCGGATCTGTACGTCTCGAGACCTGGCAGCCACCTGCGCACGCTGCTTGACCTCGTGAGCCTTCTCCTTCCCCCGCGTCTTCACGTCCAGCCGGGCGGCGAGCTCGTCGAGGGTGTCGGCCATCTCGTGCCGGGTGGTGTCCAGCTCGGCCTCGACCGCAGCGATGCTGTCGTCGCCGGCCTCGACGGGCCGGCGCACATGGTCCTGCGTCATGACGTACTCCTCGGGGTGTGGTCCTCGGCGTGACGGTGCTTGACGGTCTCCACGTCCCGCTTGATGTTCTCGGTGGCGCGTTCGGGCTTCATCGGGGTCCCCTCCGAGACCTGCTTCTTCCCGAAGAGGGCGATGCCGCCGGCGATGATCAGGAGCACGACTCCGACCAGCACCGCGGCCAGCCAGGCGTCCATGACCAGCGCGAGGGCGAGGATCGCCGCGGCGATCAGGACCCCGACGCCATAGAGCGCCACCAGGCCGGCGGCGCCGAACGCCCCGGCCCCCTTGCCGGTGTGCTTGGCCTTCTCGGTCAGCTCGAGGCGGGCGAGCTCGAGCTCGCCTCGCATGAGGCTGGACATCTCCGTGGAGAGTCGCGAGACCAGCTCACCCATCGACGCGTCGGTCTGATGATGAAGCGTCACGACTCCCACCCCCGCGGCATGTCGGTCACCGGGTCCGTTGAGGTGGTGTGGGGACGCGGAGTGCTCGGCGTCGTCTGGGGAGTCGGAGCTGCCGGCGGCGGCGTGGAGTCGCCGGGCATCTTGTCCCGGACGGTGTGCTTGGCCAGGTCTGCCTTCTCCTCGGCCACGACCCGAGCGCGGTGCGCCTTCTCCTGGACCCGCGGGTCGTGCCACAGGTCCTGTGCCTTGGCCACCATCGCGTCGTACCGCTCACGTCCAGCGCGAGCGCCGAGGACGTAGCCGATACCGAAGGCAGCCAGCCATCCTGGTTTCTTGAACATGTTGTTCCTCCTCATCGCTGTACACCTGGCCGGTACCCAGGTGACGAGGAGATACGCGGGCGACCTAAGTCGGAGGGTCCGCGGTGAGCAGGACGAGCGCGAGGTCGGTCAGCTGGGCCTCGAGCGCCTCGCGGCTCGAGCGCGGCCGATGCAGCGCCCAGTCGTAGACGATCGCGGTCACCGCGCCCACCAGAGCCAGCGCGGCGAAGCGCCAGTCACGATCGCGGATCTCGCCCCGGCCCACGGAGGCGGTGCACTCGGTGCCCACGATCTCCACCAAGGTCTCGCGGTAGTCGAGCCGAAGCTTCTCGATACGCGGGCTCGCGCCCATGATCTCCACGAACGCGATCCGGGCGACGTGCGGGTCCTTGAGCATCGGGTCGAGATAGGCCAACACCGCTGCCGGCACCCGCTCGGAGATCGGCTCACCGGCGGTCGCCGTCAACGACGCGGCCACTCGAGCGTAGGAGTCCGCGGTGATCCGGTCGTAGAGGTCGACGAAGAGATCCTCCTTGCCGGGATAGATCTCGTAGAAGTGCCGGGTCGACACCTTCGAGGCGGCACAGACACCCGGGATCGTGGTCGCCGCGTAACCCTGGGTGCCGATGATCTCCTTGGCGGTCTCCAGCAGCCGCTGGCGGCGCTGGGCGTCACGCTCCTCGCGGGTCAGCCCGCCGTACGAACGGCCCTCCTGCGCCATCAGCCGGGCGACCCGACCGAGCAGACGAACGGGGCGGCATCGGCCGGGTCGAGCGCGTTCTTCACCATGTGCCAGACGTTGGTGTCATAGGCCTCGCCGATGTGGCCGACCGGGTCGTGCGGGCAGACGTCCTGCACGTAGGTGTTGGTGACGCCCGGCTCGCGCACGAACGCGGTCTCGGTGGGCGTGACGAGCTCGTCGTACCTGGACTGGATGATCGTGTACGTCACGCCGGGCTGCGCGATCGGACCGCTCGTCAGGGTGCGTACGGCGCTGCCGTCGGTGACCAGCTGGGTGCAGGCGATGCAGCCGAAGGTGGTGAGGACCTGTCCGGCCAGCTCGTCCGCGCCCAGGGCCATGCCGAGCCGGTAGAGGCCGGCGAACGTGGTGCCGTGGGTCGGCGGCGCGATGGCAACGACCTTGTCGATCCGGCCGGAGATCCCCTGCGTCTTGGTGACGTAGAGCGTCTGGAACCCTCCCTCGGAGTGGCCGACCAGGTCGGCCTTCGCGGCGCCGGTCTGTGCCAGCACCTCCTGGACGAAGGCCTTGATCTGAGCCGCCGACCGGGCGATGTCCCCCACCCCGCCGACGAACGGGCCGTAGGCGCCGGTGCCGTAGGTCAGGCTGTAGGTGCAGTAGCCCTGCGCCGCCACGTCGGCCTGGAGGAAGTTGAGGTCCTCGTCCTTGTTGGCTCCCAGCCCGTGCAGGAAGACGACCGGGTTGGGGTGGTCGGCCGATGGCCGGCAGGCGGCGTCGTTGACGCCTCCCGCCGCCTGCGCCGGTGGGGCGATCAGCAGGGTCGATGCCGCGAGCAGCACCACGACGGCACGGATGACAGCAGAGCGCTTGACCATGACAGAGACCACTTCTCTCCAGGCGGACCGGACAAGCCGACCCTAAGCCGACCCGGGCGAATTTGACAATGCTCATTTTCAGATGGATCGGGTGTCACAGACGGCGACCCTGCCCGGTCGACTGAGTGTGCACACTTCGACATCTCGACGCCGGGCCTGGTCGTCGACCATCACGTTGAAACTCGTCATGGCCATCAGCGGCCTGCTGTTCATCACGTTCGTTCTCGGTCACGTCTACGGCAATCTGAAGGCGTTCAGCGGCCACGATGCGTACAACGAGTACGCCGAGCACCTGCGCACGCTGGGCGAGCCGATATTTCCTCGCTCCGGGCTGCTCTGGATCATGCGCGTCGGGCTGATCGCCGCGCTGGTGGCGCATGTCTCCAGCGCGATCGTCCTCGCCCGACGCGCACGCCGCGCGAGGGGCCGCTACGCCGCCCGGCCGCCGCGGCGCGCCTCCTCGCTCGCCTCCCGCACGATGCTCACCGGCGGCCTGGGGCTCTTCCTCTTCCTCGGGTGGCACCTGGTCAACTTCACGATCGGCAAGGTCAACGTACGCGGCGGCCCGACGAACGACCCGTTCAACCTGGTGGTCGACACGTTCAGCGTCTGGTGGTCCACCGCCCTCTACCTCGCCGCGATGCTCGTCCTCGGGATGCACCTGTGGCACGGCACCTGGAGCTCCCTGCAGACCCTCGGCTGGACGCTGACCGCCAAACGGCGTCAGGCGGCGAAGGCGACCGCCATGGCCGTCGCCGTCCTCGTCGCCGGCGGCTTCTCGCTCTCCCCCATCGCCATCCAGCTCGGCTTCATCGGGCTGTGAACCTCCCCCCGACCCTCGGCCCGCTCTCCGTGCCGCCTTTCAGACAGAGCGCTACCGGGCATCCAGAGCGTCCGCCCGGCCGGAGTCGACCGACGTCTCTCGACCTGCGAGTCGATCGGTCCACTCCCGCATCACCGCGGGGTCGGTCGGGCGGGTGAGCAGGCTGACCAGGACGTACGCCACGGCGCTGATCGCGAGGCCCGCGTAGACCGGCTCGTTGGCGAGGACGTCGCCGACGACCACCATCGTCGCCAGCGTCGCGGTGGTGCCGGCGGCCATGGCGACCACTGCCGCGGCGCCGGTCGCCCGGCGCCACACGAAGCCGCCCAGGATCGGCACCAGCAGACCGCCGACGAGGATGTCGTAGGCGATCGTCAGAGCCGAGACGACATCGTCGAGCAGCGAGGCGATCACGACGACGACTGCGCCGATCGCGACGACGTAGATCCGGTTGGCCAGCACATCGTGCTCGGGGTTCTCCGCCTCGTCCTGGACACGCACGGGGGTGCGTCCGATCAGCCGGGCCAGGAGCGGCTGCACATCGGCGCGGGCCACCGTCGCGGTCGCGATCAGGGCACCCGAGGCGGTCGACATCATCGCGGCCACGGCTGCGGCGAGCACCAGGCCGGTGACGCCGACCGGAAGGATCGACTCGGCGATCGTGGCGTAGACGTCGTTGCGGTCCTCGACCGTGACGAACGTGGAGGCCGCGGTGCCGATCAGCGCGCCGGCCACACCGTAGAGCAGGCAGTAGACACCGGCCGCGGTTCCGCCCCAGCGCGCGACCTGCGGCGAGCGGGCGGTGAAGACGCGCTGCCAGATGTCCTGCCCGATCAGCATCCCGAAGGTGTAGACGACGACGTACGTGATCACGGTGCCGGTGCCGATCGCACCGAGGTCGAACATGGAATCCGTCGCCCGGGCCTTGATCCCGTCGAGACCGCCGGCGTGGTTCCAGGTGAAGGGCAGCAGGAGTACGAAGATGCCGACGGTCTGCAGCACGAACTGTACCATGTCCGTCAGGGTGATCGACCACATCCCGCCGATGGTGGAGTAGATCACCACGATGACGCCGCCGATCAGCACGGAGACGACCCGGTCGGTCCCGAACAGGACGTTGAACACGGTCGCGTACGCCATCGTGGAGGTGACCGCCAGCATCAGCGTGTAGGCCACCATGACCACGCCCGAGGCCGCGGTCGCGCCGACCCCGTAGCGCAGCGCCAGCATCTGGGCCACGGTGAAGATCCGCAGCCGCTGGATCTTCCCGGCGAAGAACAGGCTGAGCGCCAGGACGCCGAGGGCGATCGCCGCCACCAGCCACGCCCCGGAGAGGCCGTACTCGTAGCCGAGAGCGACCCCGCCGACGGTCGAGGCTCCACCGAGGACGAGCGCGGACAGGGTCCCGGTGTAGAGCACCGGTCCGAGCCGGCGGCCGGCGACGAGGAAGTCGGAGCTGTCCTTGGTCCGGGACTTGCCCCACCAGCCGAAGGCGACCATGGCGGCGAGGTAGATGACGATGATGGTGAGATCCATGTGGGGGCTCCAGATCGAGGTGGGCGGTCAGGTGGCGGCGAACATGCGGAGGGTCGTCGGAAGGACCACCACGGCGGGACCGCCGGTGGTGAAGGTGCCGGCGACGATCTCGCCGACGGTCTCGGGGGTCGCGGCGTGGACGGGGATACCGAACGCCTGGCGAGGAGGACGAAGTCGGGACGGGTGAGCTCGGTGGCGGTGGCAGCGCCGAAGGCCCCGGTCATGTACTCGCGCAGGATCCCGTAGCCGCCGTCGTCGATGATCAGCCAGGTGACCTCGGCGTCGTGCTGGCGGGCGGTGGCGAGCTCGGCGATGGAGTACATCGCGCCGCCGTCGCCAGTGACCGCGAACGTACGCCGTCCGGTCCCGACGGCTGCGCCGATCGCGGAGGGAAAGGCCGGTCCGAGACCGCCCGAGGCCTGCGCGGTGTGGAAGCCGCCGGAGCGCGGGTCCCAGGCCGACCAGGCCCAGTACGCCGCGATCGTCATGTCCCAGAAGGTGTCGGTGTCGTCCAGCACGGCCGCGCGCAGGTCGGCGAGCAGCCGCTGCTCGGCGGCGAGGTCCTGGGCGTCGAGCCGGGCCTGGACCCGGGTACGCAGCTCCTGGGCGACCTGGGCACCGGATCGCCTCGAGCCCGGTCCGGAACCGGCGCCGGGAAGCGCCGCGGCCAGGTCGGCGAGAGCCGCGGCGGCATCGGCATGGACGCCGAGCACGTCGTGGTTCGAGCCGAGCACGCGGGCTTCGGCGTCCACCTGGATCACCCGGCCGCGCGGCGCGAAGGTGCCGTAGTTGCTGGTCACCTCGCCGAAGGAGGTGCCGACCGCGAGGAGGACGTCCGCGTCGTCGAGCAGGTCGGTGGTGAACCGGTCCTCGATCCACGCGCCCGCGCTCAGCGGGTGCGCGAGCGGGATCGAGCCGTTGCCCCCGGAGGTGGAGACCACCGGCGCGTCCAGGGACTCGGCGAGGGCGACCAGCGCCTGCGGAGCGCCCGCGGAGCGGCGTACGCCTCCCCCGGCGAGGATCACCGGGCGCTCGGCCGCGGCCAGCAGCCGGGCGGCCTCGGCAGCGATATCCGGACGAGGCCGGCGCGGCGTGCGCACCGCCGCCGTCAGACCGGTCACCGGCGGCACCGTGACGTCCTCGAGGAGGACGTCCTGCGGGATCTCGACCCACACCGGCCCCGCCGGCGCCTTCTGGGCGGTGGCCCAGGCATCGGCGAGCACCCCCGGAATGGCGGCCGCGTCCCGGACGACGGCCGTGGTCTTGGTGACGTTGCGGGCGCTGGCCTGCTGATCGTCGAGCTGGTGCAGGTAGCCCTTGCGGGCGCCCCCGAGCCCGTCGCGCGGGATCTGGCTGGTGATCATCAGGATCGAGACACAGGCGGCGTACGCCTCCTGGAGCGCGCCCAACGCGGTGAGGGCTCCCGGTCCGGTGGAGCAGAACACCACCCCGACCTGGCCGGTCGTCCGTGCGTAGCCGTCGGCTGCGAAGACCGAGTTGTTCTCCACCCGGGAGGAGACGAAGGTCAGGTCGCTGCGGCGGATGGCGTCGAAGAGACCCAGCGCGTGCTGGCCCGGGATGCCGAACACGTGGGTCGCTCCGAGAGCGGTCAGGCTCTCGACGGTGACGTCGCCGCCGTTGCGTCTCGTCATGCCTGACCCGAGTGGCGCATCGCGAGCAGCGAGACCAGGTCGTAGGCCACGTGCGAGGCCGCGACGCCGGTCAGCTCGGCATGGTCGTACGCCGGGGCCACCTCGACCACGTCGGCGCCGATCAGGTTCAGGCCGGCGAAGCCGCGCAGGATCTCCAGCAGCTCACGGGAGGTGAGCCCGCCGGCCTCGGGGGTGCCGGTGCCGGGGGCGTGCGCGGGGTCGAGGACGTCGATGTCGACCGAGACGTAGACGGGCCGGGTGCCGACGCGCTTCCGGATCTTCTCGACGACCTCGTCGACGCCTTGCCGGAAGACGTCGGAGGAGGTGACGATCCCGAAGCCGAAGCGACGGTCGTCCTCGAGGTCCTTCTTGCCGTAGAGCGGGCCGCGGGTGCCGACGTGGCACAGCGCCTCGGTGTCGAGGATGCCCTCCTCCACCGCCCGCCGGAACGGGGTGCCGTGGGTGTACTCGGCCCCGAAGTAGGTGTCCCAGGTGTCCAGGTGGGCGTCGAAGTGCACCAGCGCGACCGGACCGTGCCGCTCGGCGGCGGCTCGCAATAGCGGCAGCGCGATGGTGTGGTCGCCGCCGATCGTCACCAGCCGGGTGCCGTCGGAGGTGAGCTCGAGCGCGGAGGCCTGCACGGTGTCGAGCGCCTCCTCGATGTGGAACGGGTTGGCCGCGATGTCGCCCGCGTCGACCACCTGGGCCGAGGCGAACGGCGAGACGTCCAGCGCCGGGTTGTAGGGACGCAGCAGCCGCGAGGACTCCCGTACGTGCGCCGGGCCGAAGCGGGCACCCGGACGGTAGGAGACGCCGGTGTCGAACGGCACTCCGACGACCGCTATGTCGGCCCGCTCCACCTGATCGAGGCGGGGCAGCCGCGCGAACGTCGCGAAGCCGGCATAGCGGGGGTTCTTGGAGGCGTCGACGGGCCCGATGGGCATGGGTGGTTCTCCTTGCGTGGTGCGAGTAATGCGGGGTGGTTCGGCTCAGCCGACGACGGAGGCGGCGGGCGCCGGCCCGTCGTCGACCGAGATGACCGGGGTGTTCGCGGGCGGTCCGGTGGGCACCAGCCGGGCTCCCTCGGGGCCGTAGGCGTCCCGCGGCTCGGGGAAGGCGAAGAGCAGGCCGAGGTAGAGCAGCGCGGCAAGACCCATGCCGAGCGGGATGGAGATGTCGACCCCGCCGGGGATCAGGGGTGCGGCCGGCCCGACGAACTGGCCGGGCAGGTTCACGAAGGTCAGCGCGACGGCGGCCGCGATCAGCCAGGCCGCCAGGCCGCGCCAGTTCCAGCCGTGGGCGAACCAGTAGCGGCCGCCGCGCTGACGGCGGTTGAAGACCTGCAGCGAGTCGGAGTCGTACCAGCCGCGCCGGACGTACCAGCCGATCATCATCACCATCATCCACGGGACGGTGCAGCTGATGATGAGGACGGCGAAGGCGGAGATGCTGGAGACCACGTCGAAGACGAAACGGCCGATGAAGATGACGCCGATCGCGAAGACCCCGATCAGCACCGTGGACTGGACGCGGTTGAAGCGCGGGAAGACGCTGGAGAAGTCCAGGCCGGTGCCGTAGAGCGCGGTGGTGCCGGTCGACATGCCACCGATCAGGGCGATCAGGGCGACCGGCCCGAAGTACCAGCCTGGCGCGATCGCGAGCAGGCCGGAGGCGTACGCACCGGAGGCGAAGATCTCCGGCTCGCGGGTGGCGATGATCGTCATGGTGACCAGTCCGAAGCAGAACGGTACGAGGGTGGCGATCTGCGCCAGGAACGCGGCAGCCATCGAAGAGCGTCCGGGGGTCTCGCGCGGGATGTAGCGGGCCCAGTCACCCAGGAAGGCGCCGAAGCTGACCGGGTTGGACATCACGATCAGCGCCGACCCGACGAAGGCCGCCCAGAAGCCGGGCTCGCCGAACGCTTCCGAGCCAGAGCCGAACGCACCGGCGTAGCTGGGGTCGAAGTCGCCGGCGAACGCGACGATGCCGAGCAGGAAGAGCAGCGTCGCGGCGATCACGGCGATCTTGTTGACCAGCAGCATGAACCGGAAGCCGTAGATGCACACGACCAGGACCAGCACGGCGAAGAGGCCGTACGCCAGCGCCAGGGTCAGGTCGTTCTCCGGCAGCCCGACCGCGCGGTTGGCGCCCCCGACGAGCACGTCGCCCGAGCTCCATACCGAGATCGAGAAGAACGCGAGCGCGGTGAGCAGGGAGAGGAACGAGCCGACGATCCGGCCGTGCACGCCGAGGTGGGCCGAGGAGCTGACCGAGTTGCTGGTGCCGTTGCGCGGGCCGAACAGCGCCATCGGGGCGAGGACGACGGCGCCGAGCAGCAGCCCGAGCAGCGTGGCCAGCAGACCGTGGGCGAAGGAGAGCCCGAAGAGGATCGGGAAGCTGCCGAGCACCACGGTGGCGATCGTGTTGGCACCACCGAAGGTGAGCCGGAACAGGTCCAGCGGGCGGGCGCTGCGCTCGGGGTCGGGAATCGGCTCGACGCCGTGCTGCTCGACCTCGGTGACCTTCGGCGGGGTCGGCGTGGCTGAGGGGATGGTGATCGGTTCCGTGGACACCGAGGCCTCCTGGGTCTGTGGGTCGGCCGAGATCTGCGTCACTGTAGGAGCACCCGGAACGCCGCCGCAATCGTTTCGTTCTTAACCTGCCCGTAATACCTGTCGATATGCCGGTCAGGCTCGGACGATCCGTCATAATGGCACCAGATCCACCGCCTGGAGGATCGATCCGACCTTGGAGACGCTCCCAAAAAATGTCGAACGAAATCACGCCCGGGGTCCTCGACAGCACCGATGAGGCGATCCTCGTCCTGCTCGAGGAGGACGGTCGCCTCACCCACCGTGAGATCGCCGCCCAGGTCGGCCTCTCCCGATCAGCCGCGGCCACCCGGGTCCAGCGGCTGCTGACCGAGGGCCACATCGACGTCCGCGGCGTCGTCCACCCGGCCGTTCTCGGTCATGACGTGCTCGCCCACGTCTCGGTCACGGTGGACGGCTCCGCGACCCAGGTCGCGCGGGCCGCCGCGGCGCGCGAGGACACCACCCTGGTCTCGATGACCAGCGGCCAGCACGCCCTGGTCCTGGAGCTCCGGGCTAAGGACATCGGCCGGATCGACGACGCCCTCGCCGAGGTGCGCGCGATCGACGGCATCGTCACCACCGAGACCCTGCTCTACACCGAGGTCGTCCGCGACGTGGCCGCCCCGGTCGGGCCCGCACCCGCCGCCGGGACGCTCGACGAGACCGACTACGCCCTGCTGCGCGCCCTGCAGACCAACGGCCGCGCCTCCTTCGTCGACCTGGCCGCGAGCGTCGGCCTCTCCCCCGCCGGCACCCGGCGCCGCGTCGTCCGGCTGCTCAACGGCAACGTCGTCCGGGTCGGCGCCGTCGTGCGTCACTCGGGTCAGGAGCGGCGTACGGCGACTGGCATCGGCCTCCGTCTCGACGGCGCCGCCCACCGCCCGATCGCCGAACAGCTCGCCCGGCTCCCCTCGGTCACCTTCGTGGCCCGGACCCTGGGGCGCTACGACGCCCTGCTCACGGTCCACACCGCCACCTCCGGCGACCTCGTCGGGGTCCTCGACCACATCCGCGAGCTCGACGGCGTCCGGGAGGTCCAGACCTGGAGCCACCTCCGCTTCGTCAAGGAGACCTACGCCTCCCTGCACCTCGGCGGCGCCTGAGCGACCGCCGCGGCATCGCCCTCGCAGACGTCTAGTCGCCCTCGGAGACCTGGCGCAGGGTGGCGACGATCTTGCACTCCGGCCAGTACGTCGCATGCAGCTGCGCGAACTCCCGCTGCGCGGCGATCGCCTCCTCGAGCGTGTCGTAGCGCGTGAGCGCCCAGCCGCCGACGACCTCCTTGGCCTCGGCGTACGGACCGTCGACCCGGGTGACCTCGCCCTTGTCCACCACGAAGTTGACCGCGTCCTCGCTGCCGAAGAGACCGCCGCCGTCGAGGAAGTGCCCGGCCGCCGCCAGCTCGCCGACGTAGTCGCCCATCGCCTTGTAGAGGGCCTCAGGCGCCGGGCCGTTTCCCTCTTCCATCTTCACGAAACCCATGAAACGCGGCATGACGTGCTCCTCAGTTCAGGGCCACCGCTTCTGGTGGCCGACACCTGTGCGTCGAACCACATCGTTCTCCTTCGACATCGACATCGGAAGAACTTTCCACCGGTCACGAGGTCGCCGGCAGGTCGACGCTCAGGCGTTGGCGGCCTCGGACTCGGGCGTCGGCTCCTGCGCCGGGGCGATCTTGCCACCGGCCTTGCCCACCGCGATGGCGACGATGACGGCGGCGACGGCGAAGAGCAGGCCGTAGGCACCGACCGACTCGGCGTCGAAGTTGCGCAGCAGCGTACGTCCGTTGGTGATCAGGATGATGCTGCCGACGAGACCGCCCAGCACCGGCAGCGAGAGGTGCTTGACGAGGTAGGCGGCGAACGGGGCGGCGATCACGCCGCCGATGAGGAGGCCGGCGATGACGCGCCAGTCGAGCGCCTCTCCGGCGAGTCCGACGAGGAACCCGACGCTCGCGGAGAGCGTCGTCACGAACTCGGCGGTGGAGACCGAGCCGATCACCTTGCGCGGGTGCAGGGTGCCGCTGGAGATCAGGGTCGGCGTGGTCACCGGGCCCCAGCCGCCGCCACCGGTCGCGTCGATGAAGCCGCCGAAGAGACCCAGCGGCGCGAGCAGACCCAGCCCCGGGCGACGGCCCGGGATGAAGACCGGAGGCTTGCCGAAGACGAAGCGGGCGATGATGTAGACGCCCAGGACGAGCAGGAGACCGGCCACCCAGGGGGTGGCGCTCTCGGTGGAAAGGCTCGACAGGACGGTCGCGCCGGCGAAGGCGCCGATGCCGCCCGGGATCGCGATCTTGGCCACGACCTTCCAGTCGACGTTGCCGAGTCGCCAGTGCGAGACGCCCGAGACGAAGGTGGTGCCGACCTCGGCCAGGTGCACCGACGCCGAGGCGACCGCCGGCGCGACACCGGTCGCGACCAGCAGGGTGCTCGAGGTGACGCCGTACGCCATGCCGAGGGAACCGTCGACAGCCTGGGCCGCGAGACCGACCAGAGCGAAGATGAGAAGCCGCTCCACGCGGACCTCCTAGGGACGGGATCAAACTACGATAGTCACGTAATTTAGTAGACTCTAGACCGTCCCGCCAAAGCCCGACGGGCCATCTCACGACCTGAGCGCGAGCGCCGATAACTTTTCCTTCGACCGGTGCTTGACCTTGACGCAGCGTCAGGGCTGCACGCTTCTTCCATCGCCCCGAACACGGGACCCGAAACCATCGAAGAAGGAGCACCACGATGAACAACATCCTCAGCCGCCTCGTAGGTGACAAGAAGGACTGGAAGCGCATGGAAGCCCGCGCCGCCGCACTGCCCGCGGACTACCGCACCGTCTACGCCGAGATGAAGAGCTACATGTGGCGCTTCACCGCCGGCGACGGCATGGACATCGTCGAGATCCTGCGCGAGATCCTCGACCTGTTCGAGACCGAGGCCGCCGCCGGACGCCCGGTCATCGAGGTCACCGGACCCGACCTCGCCGCTTTCTGCGACGCCCGGCTGCCCGAGCAGCACGACGCCTACCGCGCCAAGCTCCGCGCCAACCTCAACGAGGTCGCCCAGAAGCTGGCATGAGCACGGCGACGCGCACCGCCAGTCAAACTGGCATCGGAGACCGACGTACCCCTGCGGCGAACCGAAAGGCTTCGCCGCGGGGATACGTCGCTCAACCATGCGCGATCCTCGTGCATGGCCCGGATCCAATGACCCGGAGCCAATGACAGCCATTGAGGAACAGCCGAAGAGGCGCGCTCAGCACATCAGCATCAGCCACCCGCACTGACCTTTGGGCGCGAATTCCACGAAGTGTGAGCCATTTAGGCGAATTAGACACGCAATTCGCTCGTTTGATGAGCATTGACGTTCCGAGCGGCGTAGCGTCGTGACCCATGTCCGAGGAAACCTGGCATGAAGCACGCTTGATCCCAACCTCAGGAATCAGTGGCGCGGAAGAACAAGAAAGACGCGCCACCTCCGCGGTCCTAGCGGTCATGAGCAGTGTCAAGGAGTTCGGAAAGGCCCTTCTCGGACATCTCGGAGCGCCGGCCGGACAGGTCGAGACGTACATCGAGGTCCCCTTCATGCTGGGCGACAAACGCTGTTATCCAGACGGCCTAATCCGCGTGAGCCGCGGCACGAAGTCCTGGACCGCGCTCGTCGAGGTCAAGACGGGCAAGAACGAACTCCAGGCAGAACAACTCGAGAACTACCTCGATATCGCGCGCGACGAGGGATTCGACGCGCTGATCACCATCAGCAACGAAATTCCAGGCATTGCCGGACAGCACCCCACCAAGGTCGACAAGCGCAAACTCAAGAAGGTCGCGCTCCACCACTGGTCATGGTCGTACGTTCTGTCGACCGCCGTGATGCAGAAGGAGCATCGAGGAGTCTCCGACCCTGAGCAAGCCTGGATTCTCGGCGAACTGATTCGCTACCTAGAGCACCCTCGCTCCGGCGCGATGGAGCTCGAGGACATGGGAGCGAACTGGGTTGCGGTTCGGGACGCGGTCATCGCCGGCACCCTTCGCGCGTCGGACAAGAGCGCACCTGAGGTCGCGGCGCGGTTTGACGCCCTGCTCCAGTACGTCAGCCTTCGGCTCGGCCAGAAACTTGGCACCGACGTTCTCCCGATACTGACGCGGAAGGAGCAGGCAGATCCCTCCCTCCGCGCACAGGCCGTCCTCACACGAATGGTCAACCAGGCCGAGCTCGCCGGATCCATCCGTATTCCGAACGCAGTCGGCCCGATCAATATCCTTGCCGATCTCCGGGCAGGGCGCGTTACGTGCTTCATCGACCTCGACGCACCTCGTGAAGGTCGCCCGACTACACGGATCAACTGGATAGTCCGACAACTCAAGCACGCACCGGACTCGACAAGGGTCGAGTCGTTCGTGGCCAACTCCCGAGGCACAGGATCGGCCGAGCTCCTCGGAAAGGTCCGCGAGGAACCGACGTGTCTCATCACAGACCCCAAAAAGGAGATCAGGACCTTCCGCATCGCATTGTCGGCGCCTATGGGCGCAAAGCGCGGACGCGGACGCGGAGCGTTCATCGACTCCGTGATCGACCTCTTGGACACGTTCTACGGCGACGTCGTGCAACACCTGAAAGCGTGGTCTCCTGCGGCGCCGAAACTTCGCGAGCCGGCCCCGGTGCCCGACGAGCGCCCTGCTCTGACATCGACGGCGATCTCGTCGCAGGACGGACCCGAAACCTCTACGCCATCGGACTCGTCCATCTCCCTGTCTTAGCCGAACGCCTTCGCCGAGCGGGTAAATGTCCGCATAAGGCTGTGCTTCCTCCCGTCCGCATGATCCACTGTGACGCACATCTCATACGGCCGATCGTGGCGGCTGCCCTGCATGCTGGAGGAAAACAGTGAACGACTCGGCCCTGCTCTCGGTCGGCCTCCCCATCGCCTTGGCCATCATCATGTTCGGCCTGGGCCTGAGCCTGACCCCGGGAGACTTCCGTCGGGTCGTACGCACCCCGCGAGCCGTCTTCGTCGCGCTCACGCTCCAGATCGTGGTCCTGCCGATGATCGCGTTCGGGCTCGTCGTGGTCGCGGACGTGGATCCGCTGATCGCCGTGGGGGTCATGCTGCTGGCCGCCTCGCCGGGTGGGACGACGGCGAACCTCTTCAGCCACCTGTTCCGTGGCGACGTCGCGCTCAACGTGACGTTGACGGCGGTCAACTCGGTGCTCGCGGCGGTCTCGATCCCGTTGATCACCAACGCCGCGATCACCTACTTCGACGCCGGCGACACCCTGGGCCTCCAGTTCGGCAAGGTCGTCCAGGTCATCGCCATCGTGCTGGTTCCGGTCGGCATCGGGATGCTGGTACGCAGCCGGTCGGCGACGTTCGCCGCGCGGGCGGATCGTCCGGTCCGGATCTTCTCGATCGTCGTACTGGTCATGGTCTCGGTCGGCGCGATCCTCGGGGAGCGCGAGAACATCGCCGACTACCTCCGCGAGATCGGTGTGGTCGTGACGCTGTTCTGCTGCGCGAGCCTCTGCCTGGGCTACCTCGGCGCCCGGATCTTCCGTCTCGGAGAGAAGCAGGCGATCGCCACCTCGATGGAGGTCGGGATCCACAACACCACCATCGCCCTCACCATCGCGCTCAGCGTGCTCGACAACACCACTGTGGCGATCCCGGCCGCGGTCTACAGCATCGTGATGTACGTCCTCGCCACCGCCTTCGGCTTCCTGATCACACGTTCGCGGGTAGGGCAGCCCGCCGCGCCGCACGACGCCATCACCTGACGCACGGGCACCGTCGGCTAGGTTGCGTGTCGTCACCCCGTCGAGGAGGAGCTCAGATGACCGCACCACTGGCACGTACGGCACAGATGATGGCGCTCGCGTTCATGACCATGGTCGTGGGGCTGGGGGTCGTCGTCGCGCTCAGCATCCCCGACGCCGACCTGCAGCTGCCCTCGGCGTACGTCATCGGCGGGCAGGTCGCGGCCGGAGTGGTCATGGCCTTGCTCTGCTCGGCGATCGGGTTCCGCGCGGTTCCGATCGCGCCCGGGACCCCGCCGGAGAAGGCGACCAGCGAGGGCCTGCAGAAGCACCAGACCTCGATGATCCTGCGGCTCGTCCTCAGCGAGGTCGTCGCGCTCGTCTCTCTCGGCCTGGCCTTCGTCCTCACCGAGGGGCAGCTGATGACGTACCTCATCGGCGGGGCCGTCTCGCTGGTGCTGATGGCCTACTTCGCCTACCCGTCGGCGCGCAACATCCGCAAGGTGGAGGCCAGCCTCGACAGCGCTGGTGCGCCGTCGAGGCTGGCAGAGGCGTTCGGCGTGGGTGACGGTCCGTCCAGCACCCACCAGGTGCTCTAGACCGTCAGGTCGATCCCCTCGGCGGCGAGCGCCTCGCGGTAGGCCTCGACGTTGCGCATCTTCACGTTCTCGTAGCCCCGCACCATGTCCGGGAGCTCCGCGAGGCGGACGGCCCGGGCGTAGGACTCCTCGGTGAGGTCCTCGGCGAGGCCGGTGACCAGGGCGGAGTAGTGCGCGAGGAGGGCCCGCTCGGTGCGGCGTACGTGGGCCTGACCGAACGGGTCGAGGACCGTGCCGCGGAGGAACTTCATGGTCGCCAGCAGGCGGAGCATGAAGTGGGTGCGCGGCCCGAAGGTCATCTTGCGACCCTTCAGGAACGCCCCGAACACCGGCGGGGAGAGCTTGAAGCTGATCTTGCCCTGCACCTCGGCACGGACGCCGTCCAGGGCGGCCGGAGCGGTGAGGAGCCGGGCGACCTCGTACTCGTCCTTATAGGCGGTGAGCTTGAACAGGTAGCGAGCGACCGCCTCGGAGAAGCGGGTGTCCTCGGTCACCGCACGCTCGGCGTTCCAGATCCGGTCGACGGTCTCGACGTAGTCACGCGCGGTCGCCTGGTTCTGGAAGGCGACGAGCTTCGGGGCACGGAACTCGGCGAGGCGACGCACCTCGCCGTCGAACGTCGCGGCGTCCAGGGCCGGCACGGCGATCTGCTCGACCGGAGCGGTCGCGGTGCCGGTGACCTTGGCGAACTCCTCCGGCGCGGCGACCGAGGCGCGGCCCCAGCGGAAGGCGGCGACGTTGGCGCTGACCGCGACCCCGTTGATGCCGATGGCCTCCTCGATCGCCTCGGCGGGGATCGGAAGAGCGCCGGCCTGGTAGGCGGCACCGACCAGCAGGAAGTTGGCCGCGGCGGTGTTGCCGAAGAGGGTCTCCGCCGCCGCCAGTGCGTCGAAGGCACGCAGCGAGGACGTCGCGCTGTTGACCCGGGTGAGCAGCTCGTCGTCGGCCGGGTAGGCGATGTCCTTGTCGTAGACCATCGGCCCGGTCGGCGTCTTGCTGGTCGACACGACGGCACGGGTCTGCGCCGGGTCACCGTAGGCGAGGTTCTTGCCCTCGGCCAGGGTGAGCAGGTCGAAGCCGAGCAGCGCGTCGGCCGACCCCGGGGTGACTCGGTTGGAGGGGTCGATCGATCCCGGGCCGAACCGCAGGTGGGCCGTCACCGGGCCCGCCTTCTGGCTCATCCCGACCTGGTCGAGCGACTCCACGCCGAAGCCGGCGCGCAGCGCCGCGGTCGCGAGCACCTGGTTGACCGTGACGATGCCAGTGCCGCCGATGCCGGCCATGAAGAGGCCGTACGTCCGCTCCAGCTCGCCGTAGCCCGGGTCGGCCACCGTCGGCGGCTCGGGGGTCGGCTTCTTCGCCTTCTTGGCGGTCGGGTCGGTCTCGACGGCCATGAAGGAGGGGCACTCCCCCTCGACGCAGGTGTAGTCGGTGTTGCACGAGGTCTGGTCGATGCGGGTCTTGCGGCCCAGCTCGGTCTCGACCGGCTGCACGGAGAGGCAGTTGGACTTCACGCCGCAGTCGCCGCAGCCCTCGCAGACGGCCTCGTTGATCACGATCCGGGTGTTACGGGCCTCGATCGTGCCGCGCTTGCGCTGACGCCGCGCGTCGGCGGCGCAGTGCTGGTCGTAGATCAGGACGGTCACGCCCTCGACCTCACGCAGCTCCCGCTGGGCGTCGTCGAGGCGGTCGCGGTGCCACAGTCGTACGCCTGCGGGGAAGTGGGCGCGGCGGTAGCGCTTCGGCTCGTCCGCGACGACGATGATCGCCTTGACGCCCTCGTTCATCAGCTTGTGGGTCAGCTGCGCCATCGCGACCTCGCCCTGCCGCTTCTGGGCACCGGTCATCGCGACGACGTCGTTGTGGAGCAGCTTGTAGGTGATGTTCACCCCGGCCGCGACGCACGCCTGGATGGCCAGCTGCGCGGAGTGGAAGAAGGTGCCGTCACCGACGTTCTGGAACGTGTGACCGGCGTGGCTGTAGGGCGCCTGGCCGATCCACTGCGAGCCCTCGCCGCCCATCTGGGTGATGCCGACGACAGCGCTGTCCTCACGCTGGGATGCGGTCACCAGGGTGTGGCAGCCGATGCCGCCGCCGCCCAGGCTCCCGTCCGGGAGCGCGGTCGAGCGGTTGTGCGGGCAGCCGGAGCAGAAGTAGGGGGTGCGCGAGGTCGAGAGCAGCGGCAGGTCGATCCGGGCGGGCCCGGCGGCCTTCAGCTGGGCGTGGCCCTTCAGCGCACGACGCAGCGGCGCGAGCAGGCGGCCGGCGGTCAGCTCGCCGTCGAGCGGAACCAGCGGGACGCCGTTGCGGTCCTTCTTGCCGATGATGACGGGAGCGGAGGGCGCGCCGTAGAGGATCTCGCGGATGCCCTGCTCGATGAAGGACGTCTTGTCCTCGACGACGACGATCTCCTCGAGCCCGTCGGCGAACTCCGAGACGATGGTCGGCTCGACCGGCCACATCATGCCCAGGCGCAGCACCCGGATCCCGGCGGCCATCAGCTCGTCGCGGTCGAGGCCGAGGTCCTTCAGGCCCTGGCGCATCGAGTCGTAGCACGAGCCGGAGGCGACGATGCCGACCTTGGCGTTCGGTGCCTTGACCTCGATCCGGTTGAGCCGGTTCTCGGCGGCGTACGCCTTCACGACGTTCATCCGGGGGCCGTAGAGCTTCGCCTCGGCGCCGACGATCCGGTCGGGGAAGAGCTCGATCTTGGTCGGCTCGTAGGTGTAGGGGACGCCTTCCCACTCGGTCTTCGGGGTGACCGGGTCGAGGACGCCGATCTCCGGGTTGACCACCCAGGCGCCGTCGGCGACGTCGGCCACGATCTTGAGCGCGACGACGCAGCCGGAGGCGCGGGAGAGAGCGATGCCCTCCATGCCGTACTCGACGATCTCGGAGGCGTTGCGCGGGAACAGCACCGGGATGCCGAGGCTCGCCAGGGTCCGCTCGCTCACAGCCGGCACAGTGGACGACTTCGCGGCCGGGTCGTCACCGACCAGCATCAGCATGCCGCCGGTGGGGTGGGCACCGTACATGTTCGCGTGGCGCATCGCGTCGAGCGCGCGGTCGACGCCTGGGCCCTTGCCGTACCAGACGCCGGTGACGCCGTCGTAGCGCTCGGTGTCGAGGGTGACCGCGGACTGCGAACCCCACACCGCGGTGGCCGCGAGCTCCTCGTTGAGGCCGGGGACCACGGTGATGTCGGCGTCGGCCATCTCGTTCGGCAGACCCAGCAGCAGCTGGTCGAGACCGCCGAGCGGGCTGCCCGGGTAGCCGGAGATGAAGGTGCCGGTCCGCAGGCCGCGGCGCTGGTCGAGGGCCCGCTGCTCGACGAGCATCCGCGCGATCGCCTGGATCCCGGTGAGCAACACCGGTCCGGCTCCGACTCGATAGCGGTCTGCCAGGTCGTAGGCCTCGAACGAGGTCCCGGGCTCGAACACTGCGGTCATAGGTGTGACTCCTCAATCTGCCGGGCGGCGCTGGTGGTCCGTCTGGAGCGTTGTGCCGGGACTGCCGGGTGAGGCTGTCCCGAGCGACCACCCGCAGGGTGTGCGGGTGGCCTGGGTCACATCATCGTGGATAGGGCCTGCGCTCTGCCAATTCCTGAGGCGCAGATCACCAGGCGACGCTGAGGTACTGCGTCTCCAGGTACTCCTCCAGACCGGCCCGCGCGCCCTCGCGCCCGATGCCACTCTGCTTCACCCCGCCGAACGGCGCCGACGGGTCGGAGACCAGGCCACGGTTGACGCCGACCATCCCGGCGTCGATCCGCTCGGCGACGTGCAGCGCCTCGCCCATCTCGCCGAAGACGTACGCCGCCAGGCCGAACTCGGTGTTGTTGACGGAGGCCAGCAGCTCCTCGGTGTCGTTCCAGACCACGATCGGGGCCACCGGCCCGAAGATCTCCTCGCGCAGCAGCGGCGAGTCGGCCGGTACGCCGGTCAGGACCGTCGGCGGGTAGAAGTAGCCGGCGGACTGCGGGATCTCGGCGCGGTGGGCGATCACGGCTCCAGCGGCCACGGCGTCGTCGACGAGGCCGGTGACGGTGGCGTACGCCTTCGCGGAGATCAGCGGGCCGATGTCGCTGCCCTGCTCGGCGGGGCCGACGCGGAGCGCCTCCACGGCCGCGCCGAGGCGGGCGGTGAACTCCTCGGCGACGTCGGCGTGGACGTAGAGCCGGTTGGCCGCGGTGCAGGCCTGTCCCCCGTTGCGGAACTTGGCGACCATCGCGCCCTCGACCGCTGCGGCGATGTCCGCCGAGGAGGTCACCACGAACGGCGCGTTGCCGCCGAGCTCCATCGAGGTGTTCACGACCCGGTCGGCGGCCTGGCGGAGCAGGATGCGGCCGACGCCGGTCGAGCCGGTGAAGGAGATCTTGCGGACCCGCGCGTCGGCGAGCCAGGTGCTGACAATGCCGGCGGCATCCGTTCCGGGGACCACGTTGACGACGCCGTCCGGCACGCCGGCCTCGGCGATCAGACGGGCGACCGTGAGAGCCGTCAGCGGCGTCTCGGAAGCGGGCTTGAGCACGACGGTGCAGCCGGCCGCGAGGGCCGGAGCGATCTTGCGGGTGGCCATCGCGGCCGGGAAGTTCCACGGGGTCACGAGGGCGGCCACGCCGACCGGCTTGTGGGTGACGATGGTGCGGGTGCCACCGGCCGGCGAGGACCCGAAGTCGCCGTGCGGACGCACGGCCTCCTCGGCGTACCAGCGGAAGAACTCGGCGGCGTAGACGACCTCGCCGCGGGCGTCGGCGAGGGACTTGCCGTTCTCGAGCGCGATCAGGGCAGCGAGCTCGTCGGCGTCGCGCAGCATCAGGTCGCGTACCCGGCTGAGCAGGTCGCTGCGGGTCCGCGGCGGCAGTGCCGACCACTCCGGGAGCGCCGCGGCGGCCGCGTCGACGGCCGCGGTCGCGTCCTCCGTGCTGCCGTCGGCGACGTCGGCGACGAGCTCACGGGTGGCAGGGTTCTCGACCGCGAAGACCCCGGCGGTGCCCGGACGCCACCGGCCGCCGACGAGGACCCCGCTGCCGGGCTCGAGGGAGTCGAGGTAGCTGGTCTCGATGCTGGTCTTGGGGCTGGTCTTGGGGCTGGTGGTCACTTGGTCTCCTCGAGTGCGGTCGTGAGTACGTCCAGGGCCTCGTCGAGCAGCTCGTCGGAGATGCTCAGCGGGGGCAGGACGCGGATGACGTTGCCCCAGGTGCCACAGGTCAGGGTGATGACACCCTGGCTGTGAGCGTAGGCGGCGACGGCCTTGGCCACCGCGCCGTCCGGGTTGCCGGTGGCCGGGTCCACGAACTCGGCGGCGATCATCGCGCCCCGGCCGCGTACGTCACCGATGCGCGGGTCGCTCGCCTGCAGGTCACGGAGCCTTCCGAGGAGACGCGTCTCGATCTCGCGGGCCCGGGTGAGCAGGTCCTCGGCCTCGATGGTCTCGATCACGGCCAGTGCGGCGGCACAGGCGAGCGGGTTGCCGCCGTAGGTGCCGCCCAGCCCGCCGGGGTGGACGGCGTCCATGACGTCGGCGCGACCGGTCACCGCGGAGAGCGGCAGGCCGCCGGCGATGCCCTTGGCGCTGACCACGAGGTCGGGGACGACGCCGTCGTGCTCGACGGCGAACCAGGTGCCGGTGCGACCGAAGCCCGACTGCACCTCGTCGGCCACGAAGATCACGTCGTTGGCCCGGCACCACTCCGCCAGGGCGGAGAGGAATCCCGACGCCGGGACGATGAATCCGCCCTCGCCCTGGACCGGCTCGATCACGACGGCGGCGAGGTTCTCGGCACCGACCTGCGTCTCGATCAGGGAGGTCGCCCGAGCCGCCGCCAGCTTGCCGTCGATCTCGGGGGCGTCGCGGAACGGGTAGGACATCGGCGCCCGGTAGACCTCGCCCGCGAACGGCCCGAAGCCGTGCTTGTAGGGCATGTTCTTCGCGGTCATCGCCATGGTGAGGTTGGTGCGCCCGTGGTAGGCGTGGTCGAAGACGACGACCGCGTCCTTGCCGGTGAACGAGCGGGCGATCTTGACCGCGTTCTCGACGGCCTCGGAGCCGGAGTTGAACAGCGCGGTGCGCTTCTCGTGGTCGCCGGGGGTGAGCCGGGCGAGCTGCTCGGCGACGGCCACGTAGCCCTCGTAGGGCGTGACCATGAAGCAGGTGTGGGTGAAGGCCGCCACCTGATCGGAGACCGCCTCGACCACCTTGGCGGCGCTGGAGCCGACGGTGGTCACCGCGATGCCGGAGCCGAGGTCGATGAAGCGGTTGCCGTCGACGTCCTCGACGATGCCGCCGGCCGCGCGCGCGGCGAAGACGGGCATGGTCGTGGCCACGCCCTGGCTCACGGCCGCTACCTTGCGGGCCATGAGCTCCTGGGAGCGCGGGCCGGGAAGCGGCGTACGCAGGAGACGGGACTGTTCGAGGGTCGAGGACTCGGTCATGGGTTCAGCATGAGCCTCGGCGACACATGTCGTCCAAGACCTTTTGACTACTACAATCATGTCTCGTGAGCATGGATCTGCGGCTGCTGCGCTACTTCGTCGCCACCGCCGACGCGGGCTCGGCGACGCGTGCCGCCGAGGTGCTGCACGTGACCCAGCCGGTGCTGTCGCGGCAGCTGCGGCAGCTCGAGACGAACCTGGGTGTTCCGCTGTTCGCGCGGGAGGGACGGCGGCTGCGCCTCACCCGGACGGCCGAGGATCTCCTCCCCCGCGCCCGGGACCTGCTCGCGCACGCCGGCGACCTCGAGCGCGCGGTCGGTGTCCTGGCCTCCGGCCGGCTCGACGAGCTCCATCTCGCCGTGCCCTCCACGACGCTCACCGACGTGCTCGCGCCGTTCCTGGCGACGCTCGGACCCGACGACCCGGTCGCGATGGTCCGCGAGCTCGATCCGCGCGGCGCGGCCGCTGCCGTCCGCGCCGGCGCCGACCTGGCGATCGTCACCCGGCCGCCGGCGCGGTCCCTGGCTTCCCATGCCCTCGCCGTGCTGCCGGTGTGGGCCTATGTCCGGCCGGACGACCCGTGGTCGGCGCGGGGCTCTGTGGACGTACGCGATCTGGTGGCGCGGCCTCTGGTGCTCCTCACCGAGGATCTGCGGCCGCGGCCGCTCCTGGACGCAGCGGCCGAGGACGCCGCCGTGGGTTACGGCGACGTCCTCGAGGTGTCCAACGCCCAGGTCGCGCAGGCGCTCGCGGCCTCGGGCCGCGGGATCGCGGTGGTCTCCGACGACCCCCGCTTCGGCCTGGTGCCCCTGCACATCGAGGCGCCGGCCGGGAGGGTCCGGATCAGGCTGTACGCCGCCTGGGACCCCCAGCACCACGCCGCCGAGGCCCTCGCGGGCCTGGCCGAGCGGCTCTCGGTGTTCTGCGTCGAGCGCTACGGCGCCGAGGTCGCCGTCCGCTGAGCGGACATCGACGTCAGCGCGGCCAGGATCCGCTCGGTGATCTCGTCGACCGGGCCGAGTCCGTCGACGGTGGCGAGGAGGTCACGCTCGGCATAGTCGGCAGCGAGCGGGCCGGTCTCGGCGGCGTACACCTCCAGCCGCCGGCGGATGACCGACTCGGTGTCGTCGGCTCGGCCCTGCTCCTCGGACCGGGTCAGGAGCCGGCTCACCAGCTCGTCGGGATCCGCCTCGAGCAGCACCACCGCGTCGAGCCCGACGCCGGAGAGCTCGAGGAGCGCGTCGAGCTCGACGACCTGCTGCGGGGTGCGCGGATAGCCGTCGAGGAGGAACCCGTCGGCACAGTCCCGATGGGCGAGGCGGTCGGCGACCATGGCGTTGGTGATCTCGTCCGGGACGTACTCGCCCGCGTCCATGTAGGTCTGTGCCGCCACGCCCAGCGTGGTCTGCTGGGCGACGTTCGTCCGGAAGATGTCGCCGGTCGAGATCGCCGGCACGGCGAACCGCTCGGCGATGACGACGGCCTGGGTGCCCTTGCCGGCACCGGGCGGTCCCATGAGGAGGAGGCGCATACGAAGGGTGGACCTTTCTCGAGGGGTGGCGCGCTCACCCCCACGATGAGCGCGCCCGGTCGGAGGCTAGGCACCGCTTCGCTGCGATCACGTTGCATCCGTGCCGACCTCTGACAGATCTCTGGCAGACCTCTCGGTCAGCGGCCGCCGATCCGGCGAGCGATCTCCTCGCCCACGCGTACGGCGCCGTCGACGTGCTGGAAGCCGTGGCCGGCGACATCGCTGCTGCCGAACTCGATCGGCCCGAGCGGCTCGCGCAGCACCGCACCCCAGCGGGTCAGCCCACCCAGGTCGAAGCTCGTCCCGTACGCACCGCCGGTGAGCTCCTGGTGCTGCCAGTCGCTCTCGACGAAGGTGAGCGGCTCGAGCGCCGCCTCCCCGAAGTACGCCGCCAGCGACTCGAGCACCTCACGGCGTCGCTCGGAGTCGGAGAGACGGCCGACCGCGTCCGCGCGCTCGTCGGAGACGAACCCGACCAGCGTCCCGCGCGACTCGCCCTCGGGGGTGTTGTCGTAGACCTCGTGCACCAGCTGCCAGGGCGCGAAGCCGGTGCCGCTGAGCCCGTCGGCGCGCCAGAACGGCGTCTCGTACTGCGCCTGCACCTTGATGACCAGCCCGAACGACTGGTGCTCGCGGGCGATCCGGTGCTCGGCCGGAAGCTCCGGGCTGAACCGGATCCGCTTGACCAGGGTCGGCGGCACGGCGAGGACCAGCCGGTGGGCGGCGTGGATCTCGGTGCCGACGTGGACGACGGCACCGTCCTCGTCCCACTCGATGTGGGTGACGTCCTGGCCGAGCCGGACGCGATCGCCCAGCCGCCCGGCCAGCGTCAGCGGCACCCGCTGCAGGCCCCCGACGACTCGGCGGTCGAGGATCACGTCGGCGTCGACGAGGTTGCTGAACGACCCCGCGCTGGCGGCCATCTGCACCGCCTGGAGCGCGGAGAACGAGTGGGCGGGCTTCGTCAGCATCGCCGGCCCGATGTAGAGGGCGATGTTGTCGACCGCGACCGGGTCGTCGCACTGCTGCTCGAGCCAGACACGGAACGAGACGCTGTCGAGGTGGTCGGCGTCGTCGAGCTCCCACGGCCGGGCCGGGTCCATGGCCGCGGCCAGCGCGTCGAGCGTCTTGGTGAGCTGCGCGATGGCGGCCGAGGTGGCCTCGCCGACCGGCAGGTCGTCGCCGAAGCGGTGCGCTACCCCCGCCTTGTCGACGTAGAGCGACTCGCCCTCACGGAAACGCGGGTAGGTCGGCAGGCCGAGCTCGTCGAGGATCCCGATCAGGGCGTCCTGGTCCGGCGAGACCCACTGACCGCCGATCTCGAAGTCGGCCTCTTCGCCGGGCGCACCGTGCGCCTCGGTACGCAGCCGGCCGCCGACACGGTCGCGCGCCTCCAGGACGAGTACGTCCTGGCCTGCCTGGGCCAGTCGCCAGGCCGCGGTCAGGCCGGTCACGCCGGCGCCGACCACGATCACGTCGTGGGTGGTCATGTCAGTTCTCCTGTTTGTCAGTGTCGGTGGGCCGTCGGTCGGGACGCTGATCGGGACGCTGGGCCAGCAGCGGGAGGCTCGGGTCCCAGCGGGTCCCGTCGGCCTCGTCGCGCTTGCGGCGGGCGATGCCCGAGAGCGCCTCGAGGACGACCCGGTTGGCGAGGAACGAGGTGATGTCGGCGTGGTCGTAGGGCGGAGAGACCTCGACGACGTCGATGCCGACCACCGGCAGCTCGTAGGCGATCCGGCGGACCGAGTCGAGCAGCTGACGCGCGGTCAGGCCACCCGGCTCCGGGGTGCCGGTGCCAGGAGCGTGGCCGGGGTCGCAGACGTCGATGTCGACCGAGAGGAAGACCCCGTCGCACTCGTCGGTGGCGATGGTGAAGGCCTCGGTGAGGCACTCCTCCAGGCCACGGTGCACGATCTCGGTCATCTCGTAGGACCGCATGCCCTGCTCGGCCATCCAGTCCAGCGTCTCGGGCTCGGGCCAGTAGCCACGCAGCCCCATCTGCAGGAACCGGTCGCCGCGCAGCGCGCCGGACTCGATGAGCCGGCGCATCGGCTGGCCGTGCCCGATCAGCGAGCCGAACTCGATGTCGCCGGTGTCGGCGTGGGCGTCGAAGTGGATCATCGACACGCGCCCCTGGCCCAGGTGCTGGGCGACGCCGGCGGCGTCGGGCCAGGCGATCGTGTGGTCGCCGCCCAGCACCAGCGGGATGGCGCCGTTGCTCGTCACGGCGTGGACGGCCTCCTGCAGGTCGCGCACCGAGCGCTCGGCGTCGCCGGAGAACATCTCCACGTCGCCTGCATCGAGCACGCGAAGATCCTTGAGCGCGTCGACCCGCATCGCGAGCGAGGGCCGCGACCCGTCGTGGGCCAGGTAGCAGGTCTGCCGGATGAACTGCGGGCCGAACCGGGTGCCCGACCGGTGCGACGTACCTCCGTCGAAGGGGGCACCGAGGATGACCACGTCGGCCCCCTCGTACGTCGCGGGGTCGGCCCAGTCGCACCGGTCGACACCCAGGAAGGTGATGTCGGGGCCGAACTGGGTTCCGTAGCGAGCCATGGCGTTCTTCTCTCTCGTTCGTTTCTCTGGATACGTCGGTCGTGCTCAGTCCTCGGTCGGGTCGACGACCAGGAACCGCTCGCCCGGTCGGCGGGCGAGGTAGACGTAGTAGTAGGCGAGGGCCGCAACCACGACGCCGGCCGTGATCAGGACGTCCATCCGCGCGGAGCCGGCCAGCGCGTAGCCGATCGCGCCGATGACGACCAGCGGGGGCAACGGCCACAACGGCATCCTCCAGCTCTCGGCGGCCGGTGCCAGTCGACGCGCGCGGAGGGCGGCGATCGCGACCACGACGTACATCGTGGACATGACCACCGAGGTCACGCCGAGCAGAGACTCGATCTCGACGGCGCCCGCCAGGATCGTTCCGGGGATGCCGATGACGAGGGTGGCGAGCCACGGGGTGGCGTAGCGGGGGTGCAGCTTGGTCAGCACGTTGTTGACCGGAGCGGGCCAGGAGCGGTCGCGGGCGGAGGCGTAGACGACCCGGGCGTTCTGCAGCACCATCACGATGACGGCGTTGAGGATCGCGATGGCGATGGCGACGTTCACGGCGACCGCGACGCGCTCGCCACCCCAGGCGGCGACCCACTGGGAGAAGTTGCCGGAGGCGAGATCGCCGAGGTCGTCGACCGCGAGGACCGTGGTCACGGTCGGGATGAGGATGACGAGGCCGCCCAGGCCGAGGGTCCAGAAGATGACGCGGGCGACGTTGCGACGCGGGTCGACGATCTCCTCGGAGAGGTAGACCGTGGTGCCGAAGCCACTGACCAGGAACGTGCTCACGGCGAGACCGGAGATGAGGATCGCCAGGGTGAAGGGCTCCAGGCCGTTCTCACCGATGACGTGCGGCGAGACCAGCTCGCCGGGGCCGCGCTGGACGTGGCCGAGCCCGAGCACGACGACGACGGCGGCGGCGATCATCTCGAGGGCGAGGAAGGTGCCGGTGACGACGGCGTTGGCCTTGATGTTGAGGATCGCCGTGGCGGTCGAGAGGAGCATCACGATCGCACCGGTCGCGGCCCGCGGCAGCTCCACCAGGTCGGCCAGGTAGTCGGCGGTGCCGAGGGCGAAGATCGGCGGGATCAGCCAGAGCAGCACGCCCGCCAGGGAGAACGTCAGCCAGCCCATCGACTTGCCGAGGGTCTGGGTGACCATCGCGTACTCACCGCCGGAGCTGGCGGTCCGGGTGCCGAGCTCGGCGTAGCACGCGGCGATCGCGATCGAGACCGCGAAGCCGGCGACGACGGCCAGCACCGCGCCGCTCCCCTGGGTCGCGAACAGCTCCGGGACGATGATGAACAGGCTCGATGCGGGCGTGATGCACGACAGCACGAGCAGGACCGCGGCGCCGGGTCCGAGCACCCGCGCGAGCCGCCGCCGTTCCTGCGCCGGCTTCACCCCGTCGGGGCTCACCTGCATGGATTCGATCATCGCGGGTCTCCTTGTGATGAGGGTACAGCGGGTTTTGAACGCCGTACAAAACTTTGAACGGCATTCAAAGTGACCCAGATCACCGCTAGAGTCAAGGGGTGGGACCGAAGATTTCACCGAGCGAGCACAAGGAGACACTGTCGAGGTGACGCGCACACGCTCCAACAGACGCCTGGAACGACCGCGCGAGCAGGTGCTCGCGACCACTCTGGAGATGGTGGCCGAGCAGGGGCTCGCCAAGGTGACGATGGCCTCCCTCGCCGCTCGGCTCGGCACCAGCGGAGGCCACCTCCTCTACTACTTCGGCACCCGCAACGGCCTTCTCCTCGAGACCCTGCGATGGAGCGAGAACGAGTACGCAGCACAGCGAGCGCCCATCCTGGAGAAGGCCGAGAAGGACGGCTCCGGAGGCGTCGACGCGCTGGTGTCCTTCACCGACGTCTACCTCGCCCTCGACGAGCGTGACCCGCGCTGGCTCCTCTGGCTCGAGCTGTGGGCACGAGCGCCGTACGACTCCGAGCTCGCCGCCGCGCAGCGCGCTATGGACGACGAGTGGCACGCCGACCTGGTCCGGCTGTTCGCCGCGGCGCTCCCGGAGGTGCCCGACCGCGAGGCCGTCTCCGAGCGCCTGCGCGCCATGTGGGACGGCTTCAGCATCGGCATCGTCACCGGAGGCGGCACCACCCTGCGCGAGCACGCCCTCGCGCACACCCGCACCGTCGTCGCCGGACACGAGGGGTAGCGGGCATGCCGATCGCGTCCTGGTTCCCCGAGGCCCAGCTGGGCATCTTCGTCCACTGGGGCATCTACAGCGTCGACGGCGTCGCGGAGTCCTGGTCGTTCTACGACGGCCGGGTCCCCTACGCCGACTACATGGCGCAGCTCGACGGCTTCACCGCCTCCAGGTTCGACGCCGACGCCTGGGCCGAGCTCTTCGAGAAGGCGGGGGCGACGTACGCCGTACTCACCGCCAAGCACCACGACGGGGTCGCGCTCTACGACACCGACGCCAACGACCTCTCCGTGGTCGAGCGGAGCCCGGCGGGTCGTGACCTCGTCGCCGAGTTCGTCGAGGCCGTACGCCGCCGGGGGCTGAAGGTCGGCCTCTACTTCTCCCACCTCGACTGGTCCCATCCCGACTACGCGACCGTGCGGCCCGAGGTGCAGCACCACGTGGTGCAGGACAACCCGTACGCCGTCCCGCGGCCGGGTGCGGAGGAGCCCGAGCGCTGGGAGCGCTACCTGGAGTTCCACCGCACCCAGATCCGGGAGGTGGTCACCCGCTACCAACCGGATCTGCTCTGGTTCGATGGCGAGTGGGAGCGCGACGAGCGGCAGTGGCGGATGCGGGAGCTGCGTGCCGAGCTGCGCGAGCTCGCACCCGAGATGGTCGTCAACGGCCGGATGCTCGGCCACGGCGACTACGTGACCCCGGAACAGGGTGTTCCGATCGTGCCGCCGGACGGCCCGTGGGAGCTCTGCCTGACCATCAACGACTCCTGGGGCTGGCAGCCACAGGACCACAACCACAAGTCACCGCGCCAGCTCGTGCGCACCTTCGTCGAGACCATCGGCGGTGGCGGCAACCTGCTGCTCGACGTCGGGCCGCGCGAGGACGGCACGATCACGCCCGAGCAGACCGAGCGGCTCGAGGCACTCGGCGAGTGGGTCGCGCGCCACTCCCCCGCGGTCCACGGCATCCGCCGCGGTCTCCCCCACGGTCACTTCTACGGTCCGACCGCCGTCTCGGCCGACGGCCGGACCCTGTTCCTCTACGTCCTCGACCGGCCCAACGACTACGTCGTGGTCCGCGGCCTGCGCAACCAGGTCCTGAAGGCGTACGTCCTCGGGTCCGGCGCCGAGCTCGACCACCAGCGCATCGGCGGGCTCCACGACGTCCCCGGCTGGGAGTACGTCTTCACCACCGACGACGTCCTCGACCCACTGTGCACCGTCATCGCCCTCGAGCTCGACGGCGAGGTGTCGGTGCACCGCGAGCACGAGTCGCACTAGCCGAGGCGTGCGGGCACCGACGTCATCAACGCTCGTCTCGAGAGGAGCATGACCAGGAGCGCCAGCGTGGTCAGCGCGGCGGCGACCCACACCGGAGCCAGCGCGCCCGCTCCGGTCGCCAGGCCGAGAGCACCGAGCACGGGCCCGGCCGCGGCTCCGGTGTTCAGGGCGGCGGTCGCGTACGCCCCGGCCATCGTCGGTGCGCCCGCGGCGGCGTAGAGCACCCGCGCGATCAAGGTGCTGCCGACCCCGAAAGCCAGCATCCCCTGGACGAGGACCAGGCCGAGGAAGAGCCCAGGACGAGGCGCGGCGAGCGCCAGCGCGATCCAGCCGACCGGCAGCAGCGGGCCGCCGACGGCGAGCACGAGGCCGGGCCGGTGGTCCGAGAGCCGCCCGGCGAGCGTGACCCCGAGGAACGACCCGACCCCGAACATCACCAGCATCACCGAGATCCACACCTCGGCCAGGCCCGCCGTCCCGGTCACGACCGGCGCCAGGTAAGTGATGGCCGCGAAGGTGCCACCGTTGACCAGGGCACCGAGGGCCATCGCGAGGAGGAGACGGGGCGAGCGGAGCCGGCCGAGCTCGGCACGGAGCCCGGGGGTGAGGGCGGTCCCGCCCGGAGCGGACCCGACACCCCGGAGAATCCCGACGATCGCGGGAACGCACAGCAGCGCGATCGCCCAGAAGGTCGCTCGCCACCCGGCCGCGGTGCCGAGCAGCGCCCCGGCCGGAACGCCCGCCACCATGGCGATCGTCGTACCGGACAGCAGGATCGCCAGCGCGCGCCCCTTCCGGTCGTCGGGCACAAGCCTGGTGGCCGCGCTCAGGGCGACCGCGAGGAAGCCCGCATTGGCGAAAGCGCTGAGCACGCGGGCCGCGAGCAGGAGCGGGAACGCGGGCGTGACCGCCCCGAGAACATGGCAACCGGCGAACACGAGCAGACAGACGAGCAGCGCGAGCCGCGGCGGCCAGCGCCGGGCGAAGGCAGCCATCACAGGAGCGCCGACGACGATGCCGACGGCGAACGCGGAGGTCAGCAGACCCGCCGTACCGACAGAGACGTCCAGGTCAGCGGCAATCGCGGGGATGAGCCCAGCGAGCATGAATTCAGAGGTGCCCATGACGAAGACCGCCAGGGCGAGCAGGTAGAGAGCAAGAGGCATCGAGTACTCCGAGGTGAGAGGTCACAGGGACGCTTCTGGTCACCACGGCCGGAAGCCCGGAGTACGCCGCACTCACCCGCGCGAAAGGCGGGTGGCGCTGCTCAGCGGTTCACGGGGCTGGCGGTGTGACCGGCAGCCCCTGACCTGTCCGACTCGGGACTCGACATGCCCCGGACACTACCCGAAGGCGTCACCACGGTCTCGGCTCATGTCCGGCGCGTGAAGCGGATGTCGCCGTTGGGTAAGCGTTCGTGGAGGTACGCGGCGTCGTGGGCGCGGTGGTGGTGATGGCTGCAGAGCAGGGCGGCGTTGTCGAGGTCGGTCGCGCCGCCTTGGGCCCAGGCGATCCAGTGGTGGGCCTCGGCCCAGGTGCCGGGGATGTCGCAGCCCTCGGCCTCACAGGTGGCCGAACGCAGCAGGAGGGCTCGGCGTTGGGCGGCGGTGAAGAAGCGTTCCTTGCGACCGAGGTCGAGGACCTCGGAGGCGCCGCCGAGGACGGCGGGGAGGATGTTCGCGGTGCAGGCCAGGCGCCGGGCTTCGGCGGCGGTGATCGGGCTGCCACCGAGGATCTGGGCGATGCCGGCTTCCTTGCGGAGCTGGTCGAGGTCGACGGTGACGATCACCGTGGTCGCATCCCCGCCATGGATCGGCAACCGCGATGGGTCGAGGGTTTCCAGCAGCTGGCAGAACGCGCGTCCCAGGCGCCGGTCGTAGGGCAGGTACTCGCCGGTCTCGGTGCGGGTGCCGTCATCGCGTCGGGGTGAGGCGAAGGCCTCCAAGGTGGTGGCCAGCCGGTCCGCGGCCGCGTCCGGGACCACCGCCGAGATCCGGGTGGTGCCGTCCCCAAGCCGCCGCATCGCCAGGCGGGTCTTCTTCCGCGCGTGGGCCTCCTCGGCGGCGAGCCGTTTCGCCTCTTCCGCCTCGGCGATCTCGGGGGCGATGACGTCGAGGATTCGGCGGCCCAGACGTCGCAGTTGGGTGGGGTCGAACCGGGTGGCGTAGGCGACCAGGGCTTCTTCGGCCTTGGTCTTGATCTCTGGGTCGAGGTCGGCGGGGAGGTCGTCGAGGGCGTTGACGATGACGTGGGCTTGGGCGGGGTTGCAGTCACCGCGGCGCATGGCGGCCGCGACCTGGTGGTAGGTCCGGTCCACAGCCTCGGCGAGCCGGAGGTCGGCGTGAACCGCCCCGGGATGTCCGGAGACTTCATTAGTTGGAGGATGAAGTCATGGCACGTCCGAGTAAGTACCCCCGGGAGCTGCGTGAGCGCGCGGTCCGGGCAGTCGCGGAGTCGGTGGAGCAGGGTGAGTACCCCAGTGAGTTCGAGGCGATCCGCACGATCGCGGGCAAGTTGGGGATCGGGTCGGCTGAGACGCTGCGTAAGTGGATCCGTCAGGCAGAG